>NZ_CANCLE010000276.1 GCF_947378715.1 Phenylobacterium aquaticum | reverse complement strand
TGCGGCCTGGCCTTCAAGGTCTCGGCCGCGCCGTTCCACATGTGGACCCCGGACGTCTATGAGGGCGCGCCCACCCCGGTCGTCGGCTTCTTCGCCGGCGCGCCGAAGCTGGCCGCCATGCTGCTGTTCGCCCGCATTCTCACCGAGGGTTTCGCCGGCGCCGTGGACCAGTGGCGCCAGGTGCTGGTGATCGTGGCCCTGCTGTCCATCGCGGTCGGGGCCTTCGCGGGCCTGGCCCAGAAGAACCTCAAGCGCCTGTGGGCCTATTCCTCGATCGCCAATGTCGGCTACGCCGTGCTGGGCCTCGCCTCCGGCAATGCCGAGGGCGTCCAGGCCATGCTGGTGTTCATGGTGCTCTACATGGTCGACGTGACCGGCTTCTTCGCCTGCCTCTCGGCGCTCAGCCGCGACGGCAAGGCCATGGAGACGATCGATGACATGGCTGGCCTGTTCAAGGAACGCCCGGGCATCGCCCTTGCCATGACCGCCTTCTCGCTGTCGGCGCTGGGCCTGCCGCCGTTCTCCGGCTTCTGGGCCAAGTTCTATGTGTTCAAGGCGGCGATCAACACGCCGGACGTGGCGATCCAGGGCGCGGCCATCGCCGGCCTGGTCGGCTCGGTCGTGGCGGCCTTCTACTATCTGCGCCTGATCAAGGTGATGTGGTTCGACAACGCCGTGGGCCGCACCGACGCGCCGCCGATGGAGGCCAAGACCATCGCCATCTCGGCGGCCCTGTTCACCTTCCCGGTCGTGCTGGGCGCCCTGGTGTTCATCGACCCGTTGGCCAAGGCCGCCGCCGCGGCCTTCGGCCTCGCCTAGGTGCGAATTCCGGCCATCGAGGCCTATGACGAGATCGACTCCACCAACGCCGAGGCGCGCCGTCGCGCCGAGGCGGGGGAGGGCGGCCCGGTCTGGATCACCGCCCTGCGCCAGACCGCCGGTCGCGGTCGGCGCGGTCGGGCCTGGAACACCTCGACCGGCAACCTGGCTGCGACCCAGCTGTTCCTGACGCCGATGAGCCCGGGCGACGCCGCCCAGGTGTCGTTCATCGCCGCCCTTGCTGTCGCCGATCTGGCCGACGCCTGCCTGGGCCCCGACACCGCCCGGCTGAAATGGCCCAATGACCTGATGATCCACGGTCGGAAGGCTTCGGGCATATTGGTGGAGTCCGGCCAGCGCGCCGACGGCCTGCTCTGGGTCGCGGTCGGGATTGGGGTCAATCTGGCTCACCATCCTGTCGATGTGGAACGCCCGGCGACCTCGTTCGCCGACTTCATGTCCGGCCCCCCGCCCCAGCCCCGCGACGCCCTGGAGATCCTGGCCCGCAGCTTCGAGACCTGGCGCAGCCTATGGGAGCGCGAGGGCTTCGCCCCGATTGCGCGCGCCTGGACCGCACGGGCCCACGGCCTGGGCGAGCCCTGCGTGGCCCGCCTGCCCAACCAGACCCATCGCGGGGTGGCCGAGGGCCTCGACCTGGACGGGGCGCTCAGGTTGCGGCTGGACGACGGCGCGGTTCTGCGCATAACCGCCGGCGACGTTTTTTTCGGGGAAGGCTGACATGCTTCTCGCCATCGAACAGGGCAACACCAACACCCTCTTCGCCGTCCATGACGGCGAGACCTGGATCGCCCAGTGGCGCGCCGCCACGGATTCCAGCCGCACGGCCGACGAGTACGCGGTCTGGCTGTTCCAACTGCTGGCCATGGCCGGGCTGAGGTTCGAGGTGCTGGACGCCTGCATCATTTCCAGCGTCGTGCCGCAGTCGATCTTCAACCTGCGCAACCTCGCCCGCCGCTATCTGCACGTGGAACCCCTGGTGATCGGCGAGAACGCCGAGCTGGGCATCGAGGTCCGCATCGACAAGCCGTCCGAGGCCGGCGCGGACCGGCTGGTCAACGCCATCGGCGCCCACGTGGTCTATCCCGGCGCCCTGATCGTGATCGATAGCGGCACGGCCACCACCTTCGACGTGGTGGCGGCCGATGGCGGGTTCGAGGGCGGGGTCATCGCGCCCGGCATCAACCTGTCCATGGAGGCCCTGCACGCGGCCGCCGCCAAGCTGCCCCGGGTGGCGATCCAGAAGCCCCAGCGGGTTTTGGGCAAGGATACTGTAGGCGCCATGCAATCTGGCGTGTTTTGGGGCTATATAGCCCTCATCGAAGGGCTGATCGCCCGTATCAAGGCGGAGTGGGATGGTCCCATGACCGTCGTCGCGACCGGCGGGGTGGCCTCGCTGTTCCACGGCGCGACCCTGGCGATCGATCACTTCGACCCCGATCTTACTATTCGCGGTCTGCTGGAAATCCAGCGGCGCAACAAAATCAAGGCGTAATGGCGAAATCCAACCCAGACGACGAACTCGTGTTCCTGCCGCTCGGCGGTTCGAACGAGATCGGCATGAACTTCAACCTCTATGGCTTCGGTCCGCCGCACGCGCGCAAATGGATCGTCGTCGACCTCGGGGTGACCTTCGGCGATCAGACCACGCCTGGCGTGGAGATCATCCTGCCCGACCCGGAATTCATCGAGGCTCACGCCCATGACATCCTGGGCATCGTGCTGACCCACGCCCATGAGGACCATATCGGGGCCGTGGCCTGGTTGTGGCCGCGCCTGCGCGCGCCGCTCTACGCCACTCCCTTCACCGCCTTCCTGCTGCGCGAGAAGCTGCGGGAAAAGGATTTGGTGGAAGAGGCCGAGATCACCGAGGTGCCGCTCAGCGGCCGCTTCTCGATCGGCCCCTTCGATCTGGAACTGATCACGCTCACCCACTCGATCCCCGAGCCTAACGGCCTGGCGATCCGCACGCCCCTGGGCACCATCCTGCACACCGGCGACTGGAAGATCGATCCTGATCCGGTCCTGGGTTCCGTCACCGACGTCGCCGCCATCGAGCGGCTCGGCGACGAGGGCGTGCTGGCCATGGTCTGCGATTCCACCAATGTGTTCGTCGACGGCGAGGCGGGATCGGAAGCCGATGTGCGCACGGCGCTGGGCGGGCTGATCGGCGGCCTGAC
>NZ_CANCLE010000275.1 GCF_947378715.1 Phenylobacterium aquaticum | reverse complement strand
GCCTGGAGCGCCTGACCCCGTCCGCAAGGACCTGCCTCGGCGAGGCGAGAAATCCGAAAATCTGTCTTCGGATTAACTTGCGGGCGGCGCGGCTTTCGCCATTCTGGCGCAAACTGGGGGACAGTGTCTTGCGATCGATTTTGCGTGCGGCCATGGCGGCTGCTCTTCTGGCGGCCAGCGCCGCGCCCGTCACTGTGTTCGCCGAGGAGCCGGCCAAGACCGAGGCCAGCAAGCCGGACGCGGCCAAGGGCGATCTGCCGCCGTTCCCCGCCGACGCCACCGTCAAGCAGGTCACCCATGTGGCCGGCAAGACCCTCAACTATACCGCCACGGTAGGCTCGCTGCCGGTCCGCGACGAGAAGGGCAAGAAGATCGCCGAGGTGGTCTTCACCGCCTACACCCTCGACGGGCCGCGCGATCCCAAGCGTCCCGTCACCTTCGCCTTCAATGGCGGCCCGGGCGCGGCCTCGGTCTATCTGAACCTGGGCGCCATCGGGCCCAAGCGCATCCAGTTCGGCGCCCAGGGCGACAGCCCCTCCGATCCCGCCACCCTGGTCGACAATCCCGGAACCTGGCTCGACTTCACCGACATGGTGTTCATCGATCCCGTCGGCACCGGCTATTCCCGCAGCCTGGTGGACGAGGCCGAGTCCAAGAAGGACTTCTTCCAGGTCAAGGAGGACATCCACTATCTGTCGCGGATCGTCTTCGACTGGCTGGTCAAGAACGGCCGGATGTCGTCGCCCAAATATGTGGTCGGCGAGAGCTATGGCGGCTACCGCGCCCCCGCCATCGCCTATGACCTGCAGAGCGACCTGGGCGTCGGCCCGTCGGGCGTGATCATGGTCTCGCCCTTCCTCGACGCCCATATGGGCGTGGCGGAGGACTTCTCGCCCATGCCGTGGGTGGTCAGCCTGCCGTCCATGGCTGCGGCCAACTATGAACGCCAGGGCAAGGCGCTCAGCCCCGAGACCATGGCTGAGGTCGAGGGCTATGCCCGCGGTGAATTCGCGGTGGACCTGATGAAGGGCCGCGATGCCGCCGCCGTCGCCCGGGTGGTCGACCATGTGACCCGATACACCGGCGTCGATCCCGCCCTGGTCAAGAAGATGGGCGGCCGGGTCGATACGGGCACGTTCCTGCGCGAGCTCTATCGGGACAGCGGCAAGCTCGCCAGCGTCTACGACAGCAACGTCACCGCCTATGACCCCTATCCCTGGTCCCAATCGCAGCGGGCCAATGACCCGATCCTGGCGACCATCATCGCGCCGACAACCTCGGCCATGGTCGACTTCATGACCCACACCGTCGGTTGGAAGGTGGAGGGCCGCTACAACGCGCTGTCCAACGCCGTGAACGCGGCCTGGGAGAAGGATTGGTACAACAACATCGAGTCGGTCAGCGACCTGCGCCAGGCGATGGCGGCCGACAGCAAGATGAAGGTGTTGATCGTCCACGGCTATGACGATCTCAGCTGCCCGTTCTTCGCCTCGCGGCTGATCGTGGACCAGATTCCGCAGATGGGCGACCCTGGGCGGGTGAAGCTGCACATCTATCCGGGCGGCCACATGTTCTACAGCCGGCCTGACAGCCAGGCGGCGTTCCGCAATGATGTGAAGGCCCTGTTCGGCGTGTCCTGACGACCCGGCGGTTGACCGAACGGCGCTCTCAAACGCCTGTTTGCGTCGGCCGCTAGGTTATGCTTGTTCACCTATGACGACGCGGGGGTCAGAACCCGTGCTGACTTCATTAGGAGAACGCCCATGTCAGAGGCTGCCCTTCCGGCCGGTTGGCCCGCCATGTCCATCGCCCAGGCGCACGGCCTCCTGACCGCACCCGGCATGCCCTTCGAGATGGAGACCAAGACCATCCGCGGCGTCGAGATGCGGGTCTGGAAGAACCAGCCGCCGACCCTGCGCGCCATCGTCGAGGCCGCCCGCGCCCACGGCGAGAAGGTGCTGCTGGTCTATGAGGACGAGAGGGTCACCTTCGAGGCCTTCTATCGCGCCGTCTCCGCCTATGCCCGCGAGCTCCAGGCCCAGGGCGTGGTCAAGGGCGACCGGGTCGCCATCATCATGCGCAACCTGCCGGAATGGATCGTCGCCTTCTATGGCGCGGCCTCGATCGGCGCGATCGTCACCCCGCTGAACGCCTGGTGGACCGGCGCCGAGCTGGAATACGGCCTGACCGATTCCGGCGCCAAGATCGCGGTCATGGACGCCGAGCGCTATCAGCGCCTGATCGAACATCTGCCCCGATGCCCGGACCTCGCCCGCGTCTATGTCAGCCGCGAGATCGAGGAGATCGCCCACCCGCTGGTGACCAAGCTGGAATCGGTGATCGGCGCGGCCACTGACTGGGCCAGTCTGCCCGATCAGCCGCTGCCGGACGTCGAGCTCGAGGCCGACGACGACGCGACCATCTTCTACACCTCCGGCACGACCGGTAAGCCCAAGGGGGCGCTGGCCACCCATCGCGGCGTCAATTCCAACATCCTGTCGGGCGCCTGCGCCGGTGCGCGGGCCTTCCTGCGTCGGGGCGAAAAGCCGCCGGAGCCGGATCCCAACGCGCCCCAGCGCTCGACCCTGCTGTCGGTGCCCTTCTTCCACGCCACCGGCTGCTTCGCCGTCCTGAACCCCTCGCTGTTCGGCGGCGCCAAGCTGGTGCTGATGCACAAGTGGGACGTGATCCGCGCCTTTGAGCTGATCCAGCGCGAGCGGATCCAGTCGGCGGGCGGCGTGCCGACCATCGCCTGGCAGCTGATCGAGCATCCGCTGCGCGAGAACTATGACCTGTCGTCCCTGGAAAGCGTCGCCTACGGCGGCGCGCCCTCGGCGCCGGAGCTGGTCCGCAAGATCAAGGAGACCTTCCCCAAGTCGGCCTCTGGCAACGGCTGGGGCATGACCGAGACCTGCGCCACCGTCACCACCCACGGGTCGGAGGACTACACCAATCGGCCGATGTCCTGCGGCCCGGCCGTGCCGGTCGCTGAGCTGCAAATCCGTGACCCCGCCGATGGCGTGACGGTGCTGGG
>NZ_CANCLE010000274.1 GCF_947378715.1 Phenylobacterium aquaticum | reverse complement strand
GGCTGGATACGCCCGCCCTTGGCCGCACAGGCCTTGGCGTCCGGGCCCTGCGCCACCGGGACGGTCTGGGGATCGGCCGGGGCGGGCGTCGGCGCACAGGCGGCGAGCATCAGGGCGGTCATGAGCGCGAGACCGAGGCGCAGGGCGTTTCGCATGACACTCCTTGGGGCTGGCCTTAGGGCTGGCATTGGGGCTGGCGCCTTGAGGCAGGGCCACCACATCTTCACCCAGGGTCAGCGCGTGGCAATGGGAGACGAGGCATGGGCGATCAGATCTGGCTGGCGGCGGGGGTGCGTTCGCCCTTCGCCAAGGTGGACGGGCCGCTCGCGGGCCTCGACGCCATCGGGCTGTCGGTCCCGGTGGTCCAGGCGATGGCTGAGCGGGCCAGCGGCAAACCGGATCTGCTGGTCTGGGGGGCGGTGATCCCCAATCTGACCTGGAGCAACATCGCCCGCGAGGTGGTGCTGGACGCCGGCCTCGACCCCACCATCCCGGCCTATGGGACGGTGATGGCCTGTTCCACCAGCATGGCCGGGGCCTTCCAGGCGGCGGGGCTGCTGGACGGGCGGGGCCGCGACCTGGCCCTGGTGGGCGGCGCCGAGAGCATGAGCCAGGTGCAGATCGGCCTGTCGCAGCGGCTGTCCAACCGCTTCCGCGCCGTGCAGCAGGCGCGGACGGGCGGCGACCGGCTGAGGGCGCTGGCGGCGACAAGGCCCGCCGACATCGGCCTGTTCATCCCCAGCGTGGTCAACCGCACCACCGGCATGAGCATGGGCGAGCATACCGAGATCACCGCCAAGCAGTGGGGCATCGGCCGCGAGGCCCAGGACGCCGTGGCCCTGGCCAGCCACCGGACGGCGGTGGCGGCGTGGGCGGCGGGCTTCTTCAAGGACCTGGTGATCCCGGTGGCGGGGATGGAGCGCGACAATATCCCGCGCGCCGACACCTCCCCGGAGCGGCTGGCGAAGCTGAGGCCCGCCTTCGACCGGACCAGCGGCCAGGGCAGCCTGACGGCCGGCAATTCCTCGCCGCTGACCGACGGGGCGGCGGCCCTGTGGGCGGCGACCGAGGCCGGTCTGAAGCGCCTGCCCGCGGCGACGCCGAGGGTGAAGCTGGTCGACTATGAAATCACCTCGATCGACCTGCGCCATGAGGGGCTGTTGATGGCGCCGGCCTATGGGGTTCCGCGGCTGCTGGCGCGAAACGGCCTGACCTATGGCGACATCGGGCTGTGGGAGATCCACGAGGCGTTCGCCGCCCAGCTGCTGTTCCACATCAAGGCCTGGGAGGACCGGGGCTTCGTGCGTGACAAGGCCGGGGTGGCGGTCGATCTCGGCGACTTTCCGCGCGCGCGGGTCAATCCGACCGGCGGCAGCGTGGCCCTGGGCCATCCGTTCGGGGCGACGGGGGCGCGGATCCTGTCCCAGGCGATCCAGGAACTGGCGGCGCGGGGCAAGGGCGAGCGGGCCATCGTCTCGATCTGCGCGGACGGCGGCCAGGGGACCATGGCGCTTCTGGAAGCCGCCTAGTCCAGCCACCCTCGGGCGCGCAGCTCGGCGATACGGTTGCGGGCGACGGGGGCGACGAGGCCGTTGGTGAGGGTCAGGCTGGCGGCGCGGCCTAGCGGCGTCGCCTGAATGACAGCGCGACGGGCCACCCACCAGGAGCGGTGGACCTGCAGGCCCTCGAGACCTCCAAGCGCCGCAATCGCTTCGCGCATCGGCATCAGCACCAGGTCGGAGCCTGCGGGGGTGTGGATGCGGACATAGTGGTCCTCCATCTGCAGGCACAGGGCCTGGTCGCGGAGGCGGGCGGGGAGGCGGGGATCGTCGGGCGCGCCGGCCGTCGGCGGGGGCGGCGACGCGACCCGCCCCTCGAACCACAGCATGGCGATGACCAGCGGCGCGGCGACGAACAGGGTCTGGCTGTACCAGTCGAGCGGGCTGAGGAAGTCGGTGTGGCGTGGCCAGGCGGTGCGGCCGATCAGGGCGGCGACGGCGGCGAGCGGGGCGCAGGACAGGATGATCCCGACGCCGATCGCGAAGGCGCGGGGCAGGCGCCAGCGGAGGCCGATCACCATGGCCAGGCCGACGCCCAGGCTGAGGATCAGGGTTCCCAGCCAGAGCAGCGCGGTCCAATAGGCCATGCGCGCGACCAGGCTGTCATTGAGATAGCTGCCGAACGGCCCGACGACCCCCAGAGCCAAGCCGACGACGGTGGCCCGGGTGAGCCGCCGCGCCCACAGGGTCGGATCGCTGATCACATCGCTCAAGCGCATGGCGCGATCTTAGGCTGGCCGGACAAGCCCCGGCAACGCGCCGCTTCGCCCGCCGCCGCAGCCATTGGCCCATTGGCGAAGACGGGCTCGAAATCCGCCGCCGGTCCTGGCGCCAATGGCTTCTGATTTACGGAGGACCGCATGTCGACCCTGATCCCACCTGCCGACCGCATCGAGGCCGGCGCTCCCACATCGAACGCCTTGCCCCTATCGCCTGCCCTGGCCATGGCGGCCATGTCCGGCTGCCTGCTGGCCCTGAGCTATGGATTGCATCCCCTGTGGCCCGCCGCCTGGCTGGCCCCGGCCCCGGTGCTGGCGGCCGCGATCGCCGGTCCTCGGGGGCGGGCCTGGACGCTGGGGGCGGTGATGGGGCTGATCGGCGGGACCAGCACCTTTGGCTATTATCTGTTCGTCATGGGCTGGGTCCCGGCGGTGATGATCACCGCCCTGCATGTCCTGCTGTGGGCCGGGGCCGTGCGGTTCGCGACCTCGATGACCCGGCGCCTGCCCCTGGCGGCGGCGGTGTTCGCCCTGCCGGCATTCCTGGCGGGGATCGAGACCCTGGTCCTGGCCCTGTCGCCGCACGGCAGCGCCGGCAGCCTGGCCTATAGCCAGATGGAGGCCCTGGCCGTGATCCAGGTCGCGGCCCTGGGCGGGGTTCCGGCCCTGGTCTTCGTGGTGTTGGCGCCCGGCGCCTGGCTGGGCCTGGCGGTGGGGCGACTTATGGGCGCGGCGCTGCCGGGGCGCGGACTGGCGGTGGCGGCGGTCCTGGTCGGTGCGGTCGTGGC
>NZ_CANCLE010000273.1 GCF_947378715.1 Phenylobacterium aquaticum | reverse complement strand
CCTGATCGCGCGATCCGACTACGGGGTGTTCGTAGCGGTGGCGGCGACGGGGCTGGTCGGGTTCGCCGAGGTCGCGTTGCGGCGCGACTATGTGAACGGCTGCGACACCAGCCCCGTGGCCTTCCTGGAGGGGATCTATGTGGCGCCGGGCAATCGCAGGGACGGGGCCGCCCGCGCCCTGATCACGGCCGTCGAGGCCTGGGGCCGCGCCCAGGGCTGTTCGGAGCTGGCCTCCGACGCCGATCTCGCCAATCTCGACAGCCAGCGCATGCACGCGGCCGTGGGGTTCAAGGAGACCGAGCGGGTGGTCTATTTCCGCAAGGCGTTGGGCGCCTAGCCTCCCAGCTCCCTTGACCTTCGCGTGGCCGCCGCGACCGCGTCGCGCAGCAGGGGTTCGAGCCCACCCTCGCCCATCAGCACCTTGAGCGCCGCCTCGGTGGTGCCGTTTGGCGACGTGACCTGGCGGCGGAGGTCGGCGGGTTCCTCGCCGCTCTGGGCCAGGAGCGCGGCCGCGCCGGTCATGGTGGCGCGGGCCAGGGTGCGGGCCGCGTCCAGCGGCAGGCCGGCGGCGACGCCACCGGCCTCCAAGGCCTCGACGAAGGCGTAGAAATAGGCCGGCGCGGAGCCTGAGACGCCGGTGGCGGCGTGCAGCAGCTCCTCGTCCTCGAGATCGACCACCGCGCCGACTGGCTCGAACAGGGCGTGGGCGATGGCCCGGGCGGCCGGGTCGGCGGCATAGAGGCTGATGGTGCCCTGGTTGATGGCGACGGCCGTGGTCGGCATCACCCGGGCGATGCGCCGGCCGCCGAAGGCGTCGGCCATGTCTGAACACTTCACCCCGGCCGCGACCGAGACGATCACTGCGTCTGGGGCGAGAAGATGGGCGACCTCCGCCGCCGTCTCGCGCCACAGCTGGGGTTTCACGGCCAGGATCACGGTTTGGGCTTCGGCCAAGACCACGTCCGGCGGGTTGAGCCGGCCGCCGGCGGCCTGGACGGCGCGGGCGGTCTCGGTCGGATAGGGATCGCGCAGGATCAGGTCGGCAGGCGAGAAGGCCCGGGCCCGGCCCCAGCCCTCGATCAACGCCCCGCCCATGCGGCCGGCGCCCAGCATCAGGATCGGCGTCATGTGGTGCGTCCCCGCGAAACGAAAGTGTCGGGCGGGTTTAGAGCAAGCCGAGCGGACGAGCGACTCCCGTTGCTCCCTTCTCGGGGGAGCTGGCGCGAGGCGCCTGAGGGGGACTTTGACTCGTGGCGCAGCCGCCTGGGCGGGCAAGAAAGACCATCCAGGTCCCCCTCACCCGGCCATACGGCCGGGAGCTCCCCCAACGGGGGAGCAACCCCAATCCTACGCCTCGCCGACCGTATCGAACATGCAGGCGGCGATGGCTTCGGACGGGGTCTTGCCGCCGCGGGTCATGAAGTCGAAGGCCGGGTAGAAGCGGTCGGCGGATTCCATGGCCACATCGATCATGGCGGCGGCCTGGGCCAGAGACGGGCGCTCGCCCGTCATCAGGGCCATGGCGTGGCGGAAGATGATCTCGCCGTCTTCCCAGACCTCGTAATGGCCCAGCCAGACGCGCTGGTTGACGATGGAGATCAGCTCATAGGCGGCGGCCTTCTGTTCCGGCGTCACCTGGAGGTCCATCGACAGGCACAGTTGCAGGCAGTCGGCTTCCGGCCGCCAGGCGAACCAGAGCTCATAGTCCTTCCAGTCGCCCGACAGGGTGAAGGCCAGGTCGCCGTCCTCGGTCCGGTCGAACTGAAGGTTCTCGGCTTCCAGGACATGCTCGACCACGTCCAGGGGATCATGGGCGAGGAGGACGTCTTCGTCAGACTGAGGCGTGTCCATGAGACCTGCGGTCCTTTCGCGGGGGCGACGGAGCCTGGGACTCCGCGAATCGCCCTGCGATTCTGAAATTAGTCTGGTTTTGCGACGGGCCGTCACCGGCTTCTTCCGGTAAGCGAACCACATTCGTGTGTTGGGTCCCTGGGGCGCGATATCACGCCTGTTTGGGCGTTTTCTTCGCGGGCGCCTTGGCGGATTTGAGCTCGGCGACCTCGGCGCGCAGGGCGGCGATCTCGGCCTTCAGCGCCTCGAACTCCTCGCGGCGGATCAGATCGAGCTCGGCGGCCATGCGATCGGCCTGGGCGCGGAAGGCGGCCTTGGCCTCGTCGCCGGCCGTCTGGGCCAGGCCCATGGCGGCCTGGGTCAGCTTGGCCATCTCGTCGAGGAAGGGGTTTTGCGTCTGCATGTCGCTCTATATGGCGCGCCGGGGGATGAAAGCGAAGGGGTTCTCGTCTAAAGGGCACGAGGATATTCACCGGAATCTCGCATTGGAGGCCCGTCCTTGCCCTTTCCGGACTTCGATCCCGTCCTGATCCACATCGGCATCTTCGCCATCCGCTGGTACGCCCTGGCCTATGTGGCCGGCATATTGCTGGGCTGGCGCTATGCCCTGGGCCTGGCCAAGGACGCGCGGCTGTGGCCCCTGCGCGGGCCGATCGCCACCTCCGAACAGATCGACGACCTGGTCCTTTGGATCACCCTGGGGGTCATCGTCGGCGGCCGGCTGGGCCATGTGCTGTTCTACACCATGCTCTCCGACCCGGACTCGATCCTCAGCGACCCGCTGGAGATCTTCAAGGTCTGGCACGGGGGGATGAGCTATCACGGCGGCACGATCGGGGTGCTGATCGCGGTGCTGCTGTTCGCCCGCGCCAATGCCGGCAAGGCGCCGGTAGACCTGCTGCGGCTGGGCGACCTGGTCTGCGCCGTGGTCCCGATCGGCCTGTTCTTTGGCCGTATCGCCAACTTCATCAATGGCGAGCTCTGGGGCCGGCCCACCTCCCTGCCCTGGGGGATCATCTTCCCGGCCGCCGACGGCGGCATGCCGCGCCATCCGTCCCAGCTCTATGAGGCGGCGCTGGAGGGGATCGTGCTGTTCCTCATCCTTCGCTGGGCGACCCATTCGGCCAAGCTGCTGAACCGCCGCGGCGTGGTCGCGGGGCTTTATTTCGCCGGCTACGGCCTGATCCGCGCGGCGCTGGAGAATGTGCGCGAGCCGGACGT
>NZ_CANCLE010000272.1 GCF_947378715.1 Phenylobacterium aquaticum | reverse complement strand
GGCGCCTCCTGGGACTTCGAGGACGTGCGCGACGTCTATCTGCGGCTGCTCTACGGCCATGACCCGGCCCGGCTGCGCCGCGAGGACCCGGCCCTCTATCTGGACCTGTCGCGCATGGTCAGCGCCGAGTTGATGGGCGAGGCGTTGAGCGAGTGGCGGCGTGAGGCGTCGTCGTGCCGTGGCGCGCTGGTCTGGACCCTGCAGGACGTGCGACCCGGCGCCGGCTGGGGTCTGTTGGACGCAGGCGCCGAGCCCAAGCCCGCCTGGTACGGCTTCCGCCGCGCGGCCCAGCCGCTGCAGGCGGCCCTCACCGACGAGGGGCTGAATGGCCTCAGCATTCACCTGCGCAATGAGACGCCGGTTGCGCGGTCGGTTCGGCTGGAGATGTCTCTGTGGCGGGGCGGCCGCCAGCGGATCGCCCGGGCTGAGCGCGAGGTCACCCTGGGCGCGCGGTCCAGCCAGGCGCTGTCGCTGCTGGAAATGCTGGGGACCTTCCTGGACGTGACCTATGCCTATCGCTTCGGCCCGCCCGGCCATGAGCTGACGGTCGCTGTCCTGACCGACGCGGCCACCGGCGAGGTGCTGTCCGAGGCCTTCCACTATCCGCTGGGACGATCGGCGGTCCCGCAGGGTGACGGCGTCGAGGTCGCTCTGGCGCCGGAGGCCGGTGGCTGGCGCCTCAGCCTGACCACGGAGGCCTTCATCGCCGGTGTGCATCTCGAGGTGGCCGGGTTCGACGCCGACGACGACTGGTTCCATCTGACGCCAGGCCGGACCAAGGTCGTGCGCTTGCGGCCCCGCCCGGAGACCGCGCCGGACGCCCGGCCGGAGGGCCTGGTCCTGGCGCCCGGCGGCGCGCGACTGGCGCGGATCTCGGCCTGATCGGCGGCAGGTCTGGCCGGGGTCAGGCCGGCGGCGCGCCGTCCTGCGCGGCGACATCGGGCAGGGCTATCTTGAAGATCGCGCCCCGGGGTTGCGCCGGCTCGGTCCAGATGCGGCCGCCGTGGTTCTCGACAATGGATTTTGAAATCGCCAGCCCCAGCCCCGTGCCGCCGACCTTGGTGGTGAACAGGTGGTCGAAGATGCGCTCGGCCGAGGCCTCATCGATTCCGCAGCCACGATCCTCCACGGCGACCTGGATCTCGCCGTTCTCGGCATGGCTGGTGCGCACGATCAGCCGCCGGTCCCCGGCGGGAACCTCGCGCATGGCGTCCAGGGCGTTGAGGATCAGGTTCAACATCACCTGCTGAATCTGGATGCGATCTCCGTCGACCCGGGGTTCGCCCTCGCAAAGCTGGACCACGGCCTCCACCCCGAGATTCAGCCGCTCGCTTTCCGTCAGGGCCAGGATCTCGACAAGGGCGTCGTCCAGCGGGAACTCGGCGGTCTGGTGTTCCTGCCGGGTGACCAGGGACCGCATCCGGTTGACGACCTCGCTGACGCGTCTGGCGTCCCGGGCGGCCCGGGCCATGGCCGCGGCGGCCATTTCGACATTGGGCGGGGTGTTGGTCAGCCAGCGCGTCGAGGCGTCGCTATTGGTGATCATGGCCGCCAGGGGCTGATTGATCTCGTGGGCGATGGACGTGGCGAAGGCCCCGAGCGCCGAGACGCGGGCCACGCGCATGAGCTCGGCGTTCACGTCCCGCAGCGCCTGCTCGGCGGCCTTGCGGTCGTCCACATTGCGCATCGAGACCAGCACGCCGAGCAGGTTGCCCGCGTCATCCAGCAGGGGCGCCGGACCGCCTTCCAGCCAGGTCCATCGGCCCTCAGGGGTCTGGATGCGCCATTCGCCGCGCCGGGGCGGCAACCCCTGGGTCACGTCGAAGAACATCCGCCGCGCCTCCTCCCGATCATCCTTGTGCACCAGGCCGGCCAGGGGACGGCCGACCATGTCCTCGGGACGCAGGCCATACTGGCGCACGGAGGGCGAGGCATAGACGACCTGCCCGTCGAGGCTGTGGCTCATGATGATGTCGGTGGCGTTGTCGGCCAGCAGCCGGTACCTCGCCTCGCTCTCGCCCAGGGCCGTGTTGGCGGCCTCGATCCGCCGGCGCTCCTCGACCGCATGGATCAGCCCGCGCTTGAACGCCTCCAGGGTGGCGGCGATCTGGCCGGTCTCATGGCTGTCGGACAGGTAGGGAATGTCGACCTCGGTGTCCCCGGCGTTGAGTCTCGCCATGGCGCCGACCAGGCCCCGCAGACGGCCGGTGACGCCCAGCGCGGTCGCGATCATCAGCGTGGCGGCCAGGCACAGCGAAATGAGCACCAGCGCCAGATTGAGCGCCAACTGACCTTCCAGCCTCGCCTCGCGCTCGCGCAGCATGCGGATGAGCTCCGTGAGGTCGGCGCGCCAGGTGGCGTCGATCTCGCGCTTCAACCTGGCGTCAAGGGCGGGACTGCCGATCGGCTGGTCACGAAACTGCTTCGCCGTGGCCGCCAGGCTGGCGGCGGGGACGGCCAAGGCCTTGCGTGCGCGGCCCCCTGCGTCGTGGGCCATCGCCTGGCGCAGGTCATAGGCGGTCGCGTCGGCGAAATTGACCACCTGACCCATGGCGAAGGCGCGCTCCTGAGGGCCGGCGGCGCGGGACGCGGCGGTCGCCGCCGCGAGCAGCCGGGGCAGCTTCACCGTCGCGGCGTCCATGGCGTAATAGCTGGCCAGTTCCGTATCGAGGGTGAGGCCCGACCCATCGCCGACCGCCCGGATCAGGGCCACGCCCGTCGCGACCCGGGTGTCGGGCCAGGCGGCGGCGAAGGCCCAGGCCTGTCCGATCGTGTCCAGTTTGAGATCGCGGGCATAGCGGCTCCGCAGGACGGCGACCGAGGGCGCCGCTTGGGCGGGGCTGGGCGGCGACACCATCGCCGGCCAGATCTCGGCCAGATAGGCCGTCCCATCCAATTCCCGCCGCGTGGTCTGGATGTCCTGCGAAACCCGGGCCACGAACAGGTACAACAGCAGGGCGATCGACGGCACGGCGCAGGCGGCGATCATCGCCACCCGCACGCCGATCGTCGTTCTGCGGTTTATGAATTCGAACATCTCAGTCAGGGTCGTCTTTCGCGCAGGCCATCACGCACCAAGCCGTTGATTCGGGAAGCGGCTTTGGCG
>NZ_CANCLE010000271.1 GCF_947378715.1 Phenylobacterium aquaticum | reverse complement strand
CACCCCACGGCGCCCTGGAATGGCCGGCCCTGGGCCTGGCCCTGGTGGTCTTCGCCTTCGCCCCGGCCCTGCCCAACCTCTCCACCAGCCTGGCCTTCGGACTGATCGTATCGCTGTTCGCCTTCGAGACCGGACCGGTGTCACGGGCGTTGCGCCGCCCGGTCCCCCAGGCGCTGGGGACCACATCCTACTCGATCTACCTGACCCACTCGCTCTACACCCTGGCGACCTTCAACCTGATCAAGCAGGCGGGCCTGGCCCTCCACCAACCCTGGCTGCTGGACTCCGAAGGCCGCGATCTGCTGATTCTGGGCGGGCCCTGGGCCATGGACGCCGCAGCGCTCGCCTGCCTGGCCGTGGTGATCGTGAGCTCGCGCCTCACCTACCGCTGGATCGAAGACCCCGCCCGCCTGGCCATCAACCGCTGGTCCAACCGGATTGGGCGACGGGCGGCCTAACCCAAATTCCGCCGGAACAGCGCGTTCAGCCGCTCCCAGTGCCGCTCGGCCGCCGTCTTGTCGTAGGCCCCCCGCTGCGGGAAGGCGAAGCCGTGCTCGACGCCGGGATAGAGCTCGACCTCGGCGCGGACGTCGGGATCGGAGTCCAGCGACTGGCCCAGTTCCTCGACCATCTCCAGCGGCGCCCAGCGGTCGATCTCCGCGCAGGCGAAATAGAGCTCGGCCTTGGACTTCCGCGCCGCCAGGTGCGGGCTGTCGGCCTTGTCGGTGACCAGATAGGTCCCATAGATCGAGGCCGCCGCCTTGACGCGGGCCGAGTGGCGGGCGGCGGCGTTGATCGCGTGCTGGCCGCTCATGCAATAGCCCACGGTCCCGATCCGCTTGGCGTCGGCCGCCGGATCCAGATCGGCGTAGGCGACCAGGGAATCGGTGTCGTCCATGACCATGGCGATGGTCAGGCCGTACATCAGGTCCATCATCTTCTGGCGGCTCGGATCATTGGGATCCGGCGACAAGGGCCCCAGCTCCATGACGCCCGCCCGGTAATAGAGGTTGGGCAGCATCACGTAATAGCCGGCGCTGGCGAACCGCCGGGCCATGTCGCGCAGCTCCTCGCGGATCGCCGGCGCGTCCATGTAGAACAGGATCACCGGGTGCGGCCCGTCCCGCTCGGGATGGACGATGAAGGTGGTGGTCGCGCCGTCCTTGGTGGTGATGTCAACCTGTTGTTCGATCATGAAGCGCCTCGCCGGAGTGTCTGGGTGTGTCAGGGCATGAGCACGCAGGCCCGCGCGAGCGACACGCGGGTCAGGTCGCGGCGGCGCAGGAACACCGCCATGGCGTCGGAGGTCGGGTCGCGGCTGGTCTGCCACTCACCGAGGTCGCGATAGCGGGTCATCAGCAACAGGCGGCGCGCGCCGGCCACGCGGTCAGCGTCGCTCTCGGCGGCCAGGAACAGGCCATGGATCTTGGTCTCGAACCGGGCCTCGAAGTCGGGCCAGGCCTCGCCGGACAGCCGTACGAATTCGTCGACCGCCCCGCCATCGATTGTGAACCAGTTATGGACATAGATCCCGCCGGCCATCGGCGGACCCACCTCGGTGGGGCGCAGGGTCGGACTGAGCCTGTGCGCTTCCCCCGACACCACCCCCGGCGCGCCCAGCACGTCAGTCCGGTCGCCGGGCGCCAGCAACACCAGGGCGGTGTTGGAGGGAAAGCCCAGCAGCGGCGCGAACACCGCCAGGGGCGGCGAGACCCCGGCCTTCAGATGGTCGGCCAGGCTCTTCTGGGCCGTGCGATCACGGCCCAGCTCCAGCTGGAAGTAGCGATAATCCAAGGCCTGGGCCTTAGAAGTTCACGCGGGACGAGATCGCCCCATCGACCAGCATATTGATGCCGGTGGTGAAGGATGAGCGCGGGCTGGCCAGGAACACGGTGGCGGCGGCCACCTCTTCCGGGGTCGCCATGCGGCCGGTCGGGTTGCGCTTGATCATCTGTTCGAAGAAGGCCGGCATGCCGACCTTCACCTTGCCCCACACGCCATCGTCGAAATAGACCGTGCCCGGCGAGATGACATTGCAGCGGACATGCTTGGCCGCGCCCTCGCGGGCCAGGCCCTTGGCGTAGTGGATCAGGGCCGCCTTCATGGCCCCATAGGACGAGGCGTTGGTGGTCTCGGCCGCCGAGACGGAAGCCGTGATCAGGAAGGCCGCGTCGCCCTTCTCGGCGCCAGCCTTTTCCAGGAACGGCTTGGCCGCCTCGAAGCAGTTCACCGCGCCCATGATGTCGATGTCGAACATCGCCTTCCAGTCGCTGGGCGCTATGCCCTGGACCAGGGCGCTGGCGTTGGAGACCACCACGTCGACGCCACCCAGCGCCAGGCCGGCGTTGTTCACGAAGGCCTTGAGCGCCTCGCCGTCGGCGATGTCGACCACCTCGCCATAAGCCTTCACGCCCTTGGCCTCGAGCGCCGCGACGGTGGCCCCGACCTCGTCGGCCTTGCGCGCGCAGATGGCGACATTGGCGCCCTCGTCGGCGAACAGATCGGCGATGGCCCGGCCAATCCCCCGCGTCGCGCCCGTGACAATGGCGGTCTTGCCCTTGAGATGAAGGTCCATGGCGTGGTTTCCCTGTTCGTGTCCGGTCTTGTTGGAAACCCTTCTAGCGCGAGCCGCTGGTCGCGCTAAACACCTGTTCGCAAGCTTGCTCGGATTTCGCCATGCTCGACCAGTTCGACGCCCGCCTCGACGCCGAATTCGCGGCCATCCCGCCGGCCCGACTGCGCGCCGCCCTCAGCCCCCTGCTGCCGAAGGGCGGCTTCGTGGCCGATGTCGAATCGCTGCGCGCCTTCGAGAGCGACGGCCTGGCCGCCTATCGGTCCCTGCCGGCCTGCGTGGTCCTGCCCGAGACCGTCGATCAGGTCCGCGCCGTGCTCGCCGCCTGTTCCGAGCTCGGCGCTCCGGTCGTGGCGCGCGGCGCCGGCACCGGCCTGTCGGGCGGCGCCCTGCCCTTTCCCGGCTCGGTCCTGCTCTCCATGGCCAAGTTCAACAAGATTCTGGAGATCGACCCCCGCGCCCGCATCGCCCGGGTCCAGCCTGGCGTGCGCAACCTCGCCATCTCCGAGGCGGTGGCCGCCATGGGCCTGTTCTACGCCCCCGACCCCTCGTCCCAGATCGCCTGCTCGATCGGCGGCAATGTCGCCGA
>NZ_CANCLE010000270.1 GCF_947378715.1 Phenylobacterium aquaticum | reverse complement strand
ATGAAGTGCCTGCCGGATCAACTCAGCGAGCCGTTCCCGTGCCTCCTGCCGGTTCATTTCCAAGGACCGCGAGCCCTGAGAAAACAGGATCAGGATGCCGTCTTGTGTCAGGCGACTACCAGCCAGCTTTTCGAGCCGCTGTTTAACGTCGTCCGCCAACCTCGAAGATCGAACATCGAAGCGAAGCTCGATGGCATTGCTCGTCTTATTTACGTGTTGCCCGCCGGGACCGCTGGCCTTCACCATTCGCTCGGTGAACTCGTCGTCGCCGATGGTCAGATGTGGCGTGACGACAATCATGCCGGCCCCGAGTGCTGGACCGTCTTGACGTTCTGGCCGCCAGGTCCCGCCGCGCGGATGAACCGCTCGACGATCTCGCTCTCGTCGAGCGCTATGGCGGGGGTGATCTCGATCATGGGGCGCAGGCGCCGGCCCGCTCAGCCGGCCTGACAGGCAGGGCAGAGGCCGCGAGCTTCCAGGGTGACGCTGCGCACCGCGTAGCCGGACGGGGCGGCGGCGGCCAGCTGGGTGGCGAAGTCCGGCTCGAACTCCTCGGCGGCGCCGCAGCACTCGCAGATCACGAAGGCCGCCCGGTGGCCCTGGCCGTCCAGGCGGCAGGGCACATAGGCGTTCAGGCTCTCGATCCTGTGGGCGAAGCCCAGCCGTTCCAGGAATTCCAGGGCGCGATAAACGGTCGGCGGCTTGGCCGGCTCGCCATGCGCCCCGAAGGCGGCGATCAGGTCATAGGCCTTCTGCGGCCCGTCGGATTCCAGCAGCAGTTCGAGCACGCGCCGGCGCGGGGCGGTCAGCCGCTCCTGGGTCGCGGCGCAGCGGCGCTCGGCCAAGACCAGGGCGTCGGCCAGGACCGGCCCGGCCAGGCCCGGATGCACGCCGTCCTCGTGATGACAATCGGCTCCCATGTCCATTGGCTACCCGTCTCCGCGATTTCCCGCAACCGAGGACATATCCGCCCTTGACGACTCGTTATGTTATCTCATAACGCATCATTAGTGTTATTTCGTAACAGAGGGCCTCCCAATCAAGCCCTCCTCAGGGGATTGTCATGGGTCGTCACAGGTTATTCGCCGCCGCCGCCAGCGCGGCGCTCCTCAGCGCGACCCTGGTCGCCGGTTCCGCCCAGGCGGCGGCGGACAAGGGCCCCGAGGTGTCCGAGATCGTGGTCACCGCCCAGCGGCTGGATGCGGCCCTGCAGACGATCGAACCGTCCCTGGGGGCCACCGCCTTCGCCATGAGCCAGAGCTTCGTCACCAACCTGCCGGGCGGGGCCAACACCCAGCTCAACCAGGTGATCCTCCAGGCGCCCGGCGTCACCCAGGACGGCTTCGGCCAGCTGCACGTGCGTGGCGATCACGCCAACCTCCAGTACCGCCTGAACAACGTCATCCTGCCCGAGGGCCTGGCGGTGTTCGGCCAGACCCTGAGCCCGAGGCTGGCCTCCAATATCGAGCTGATCACCGGCGCCTTGCCGGCCCAGTACGGCCTGCGCACCGCCGGCATCATAAACATCACCACCAAGAGCGGCTTCAAGACCGGGGGCGAGGCGTCGATCTATGGCGGCGGCCACGGGGTGATCTCGCCCAGCCTGGAATACGGAACCACGGTGGGCGCCAATAGCGCCTTCGTCTCGGCCAGCTATACGGACACCGATGTCGGCATCGAGAGCCCGGACGGCCGGGCGCGGCCGGTGCATGACCACAGCCAGCAGGGCCAGGTCTTCGGCTTCTTCGACCACATCATCGACGACTCCAGCCGTCTCTCGCTGATCCTCGGGACCTCGCTGCAGACCTTCGAGATCCCCAACACCCCTGGCCTGCATCCGGACCTTGGCCTGACGGTCCGGGGTCAGACCGACGATCTGTCCGACGGGCTGAACGAGCGCCAGCGCGAGGGGACCAGCTACGCCATCGCCACCTATCTGAAGACCACCGACCAGTTCACGGCCCAGGCCTCGCTGTTCGCCCGCTACTCCACCCTGAGCTTCCGCCCCGACGGGCTGGGCGACCTGCTGTTCGCCGGCATCGCCCAGGACGCCCGCAAGCAGGACGCCGCCGCCGGCTTGCAGGCCGAGGGGGTCTATAATCTCAATGACGCCCATACCCTGCGCGGCGGCGTGGTTGTCCAGGGCGACCGGGCGACCAGCAAGACCTCGTCCCAGGTCCTGGGCCTCGACGCCAATGGCGACCAGATCGGCGATACGCCGCTCACCATCGCCGACCAGGCCCGGCGCACCTCCTGGACCTATTCGGTATTCCTGCAGGACGAGTGGAAGCTGGCCGACAGCCTGACCCTCAACTATGGCCTGCGCTATGACGCGCTCTCCTCCTTCCGCAAGGAGGACCAGCTGAGCCCGCGGGTGAACCTGGTCTGGACGCCCGCAGACGGCGCGACGCTGCACGTCGGTTATGCCCGCTACTTCACCCCGCCGCCCTATGAGCTGGTGGCCTCGGAGACGGTCGCCAAGTTCGTCGGCACGACGGCGGAGGCGCCGGGCAGCGCCAACACCACCCCCTATTCCGAGCGGACCCACTATTTCGATATCGGCGCACAGCAGAAGTTCGGCGGCGTGACCCTGGGCGTCGACGCCTATTACAAGCAGATCAAGCACATGCTGGACGAGGGCCAGTTCGGCGCCCCGATCATCCTGACCCCGTTCAACTACGACCAGGGCTATGTGAAGGGCGTCGAGCTGACGGCGGCCTATGAGCGTGGGGCCTTCTCGACCTATGCCAACCTCGCGGCCTCCAAGGCCCAAGGGAAGGACATCATCTCGTCGGAGTTCAATTTCGACCCGGCCGACCTGGCCTATATCGCCGGCCACTACATCTATGTGGACCACGACCAGACCTATACGGCCTCGGCCGGCGCCTCCTATCGCTGGGGCGGGACCCGGCTGTCCGGGGACGTGCTCTACGGCTCGGGCCTGCGCAAGGACGGGGCGGTCCCCAACGGGGGCAAGCTCGATCCCTATACCCAGGTCAATCTGTCGGTGAGCCACGGCTTCGAGGACGGCGCCTTGAAGGGCGTCAGCGTCCGCGCCGATCTGATCAACGCCTTCGACGAGAAATATCTGATCCGCGACGGCTCAGGCGTCGGCGTCGGCGCCCCGCAATATGGGCCCCGGCGCGGGATGTTCGTGGGCCTGACCAAGGCGTT
>NZ_CANCLE010000269.1 GCF_947378715.1 Phenylobacterium aquaticum | reverse complement strand
TCAAGCCCGGCCTCGGCCAAAGCCGCCGGCATGCGGATCATGGCGCGGCGCATGATGTCGGCCGCCGCCCCCTGGATCGGGGCGTTGATGGCCGCGCGGTCGCCGAAGGCGCGCTCGGCGCCGGACTTCGACATCACCGCCGGTATATTGACCTTGCGGCCGAAGATGGTGGTGACGAACCCCTGGGCGCGGGCCGCCTGCTTGGTGCGGTCCATGTATGTACGGATGCCGGGGAAGCGTTCGAAATAGGTGCGGATATAGGCCGCCGCCTCGTCCTGCGGGATCGACAGCTGGTTGGCGAGGCCGAAGGCCGAGATGCCGTAGACGATGCCGAAATTGATCGCCTTGGCGCGGCGCCGCGTCTCGGCCGGCATCCCCTCGATCGGCACGCCGAACATCTCCGAGGCCGTCGAGGCGTGGATGTCGTGGCCGTCGTGGAAGGCCTTCTTCAGCTGAGGGATGTCGCCGATGTGGGCCAGCAGGCGCAGCTCGATCTGGCTGTAGTCTGCGCTGATCAAGAGCTTGCCGGGCTCGGCCACGAAGGCCTTGCGGATCTTGCGGCCTTCCTCGGTGCGCACCGGGATGTTCTGCAGATTGGGGTCTGACGAGGACAGCCGCCCGGTGGTGGTTGAGGCCAGGGCGTAGGAGGTGTGCACCCGGCCGGTCCGCTCCGAACTGGCCGCCACCAGGGCGTCGGTATAGGTGCCCTTCAGCTTGGAGAGCTGGCGCCAGTCCAGCAGCACCCGGGGCAGGGCGTGGCCCTGGGCGGCCAGCTCCTCCATCATCGAGGCGTCGGTGGACTGCGCGCCGGTGGCGGTCATCTTGCCGCTGGAGAGCCCCATCTCGCCATAGAGCACCTCGCCGATCTGCTTGGGCGAACCCAGGTTGAACGGCCGGCCGGCCAGCTTGTGGGCCTCGAGCTCCAGCTCGCCCATGCGCACCGAGAAGTCGTTGGAAAGCTGGCGCAGCCGTTCGGGATCGACCCGGATGCCCGCGCATTCCATGTCGGCCAGCACGGCGGGCATGGGCCGTTCCAGGGTCTCATAGACGGTGATCAGCCCCTCGGGGACCAGGCGCGGGCGCAGCACCTGATAGAGCCGCAGGGTGACGTCGGCGTCCTCGGCGGCATAGGCCGTCGCCGGCTCCAGGGCCACGTGCTTGAAGCTCTTCTGGGCCTTGCCGGTCCCGGCCACCTGCTTGAACGGGATCGGCTGGTGGTCGAGGAACAGCTTGGACAGCTCATCCATGCCGTGGTTGTGCAGCCCCGCCTCCAGCACATAGCTGATCAGCATGGTGTCCTCGATCGGCGTGACCTGGACGCCGTAGCGGGACAAGACCGCCATGTCGTACTTGGCGTTCTGGGCGACCTTGAGGACGCTCGGATCCTCCAGCATCGGCTTCAGCCGGGCGATGGCCTCGGCGAGCGGGATCTGGGTCAGGTCGGCCGGGGCGTCAAAGGCCAGGCCGCCCTCGCCCTCGTGGGCCAGGGGGATGTAACAGGCCTCGCCGGCGGCCACCGCCAGGGACACGCCCACCAGGCCGGAATTGGCCGAGGACAGCGAATCCGTCTCGGTGTCGAAGGCGATGACCCCGGCGGCCCTGCACCGGGCGATCCAGACATCGAGGTCTTCCAGGGTGCGGACGCAGGCGTATTTGGTGGTGTCGATGGCGCTCTGGGCCACCGGGGCCGGCGCGCTGGGGGCGGGGCCGGACGAGGCCGCCGATCCGCCATTGCCGCTGGCGCTCGATCCGGAACTGCCGATCCGCCGCGCCAGGGTGCGAAGCTCCATCTCTTCCAGGAAGGCGGCGAGGGTCGCCGGGTCGGGCGCGGCCACGGCCAGGTCCTCGATCGGCGAGGGCAGGGGGGTGTCGCAATCCAGCTGCACCAGCTGGCGCGACAGCCGGATCTGGTCGGCGAAGTCGATCAGGGTCTGGCGGCGCTTGTCCTGCTTCACCTCGCCGGCCCGGGCCAGCAGGCTGTCGAGGTCCCCGTATTCGTTGATCAAGAGCGCGGCGGTCTTGACCCCGATGCCGGGGGCGCCGGGCACGTTGTCCACGGAATCCCCGCAAAGCGCCTGGACATCGACCACCTTGTCCGGGGTCACCCCGAACTTCTCGAACACCTGTTCCGCGCCGATCTTCAGGTTCTTCATGGTGTCGAGCATGGAGACCCGGTCGCCGACCAGCTGCATCAGGTCCTTGTCCGAGGAGACGATGGTGACGTGGCCGCCGGCGTCGCGGACCTTGCAGGCATAGGCCGCGATCAGGTCGTCGGCTTCATAGCCGGGCAGCTCCAGGGCGTGGACCCCGAAGGCGCGGGCGGCCTCGCGGACCAGGGGGAACTGTGGGACCAGGTCCTCGGGCGCCGGCGGGCGGTGGGCCTTGTACTGGTCATAGAGCGCGTTCCGGAAGGTCTTCTCCGAGTGGTCGAAGACGCAGGCCAGGTGGGTCGGGGAATCGGCCTGGGCCTTCATCTCCACCAGCAGCTTCCACAGCATGTTGCAGAAGCCCGAGATCGCCCCGATCGGCAGGCCGTCGGACTTGCGGGTCAGGGGCGGCAGGGCGTGGAAGGCTCGGAAGATAAACCCTGACGCATCAATGAGATATAGGCGCGTGGCCGCCCCGTCCTGGGGGGCGGTCGCGGGCAGGTCGGGCAGGGTGTCGGCGGCGGGCTCGGTCATGGGAGGAAGATAGGGGGCATGCGCCCCCTGGTCACGCCCTCACGAAACCCACGCGTCCATGTTTACGCAAAACGCAGATTGAAGTTCGGCGTCCCCGTGCCGGCGGCGGCCAGGGCCTCCGGATCGCCATCGGCCAGATAGGCGGTGGTCGCGGCCTGCAGCGCCCCGAATGCGGCCCGGAACAGGCCGGTGGCGGAGGACAGCCGGCGGACCCCCAGCGCCTGAAGCGCGGCGGCCTTCGGGACCCCACCCATGGACATGATGTTGAGCGGCGCCGGGATGGCGGCGGCCAGACGACCGATCTCGGCCGGGTCCTTGGCGACGGGAACGAAGATCCCGCTGGCCCCGGCCCGCACATAGAGCTGGCCCCGGCGGATCGCCTCGGCCTCAGCCTGGTCCGGTTCGACCAGCCGGGCCAGATAGACATCGGTGCGGGCGTTGATGAACAGGTCGACCCCGGCCTTCGCGGCCGCCTCGCGGGCGGTCTCGATCTTGCGGGCGTGAAG
>NZ_CANCLE010000268.1 GCF_947378715.1 Phenylobacterium aquaticum | reverse complement strand
GGCCAATGATCATCATGTCTCGGTCCATCCCCGTCGCGCTCCTCTTACCTTCTCCCCTTGCGGGAGAAGGTGGCCTGGCGGAGCCAGGTCGGATGAGGGGTGCGCGCGCAAGCGCGCCCACTCACCTTGGTCGTCCCCTCACCCGACCCCTCTGCGAGGGGCCACCCTCTCCCTCAAGGGAAGAGGGAAATGAGGCTCGTCACTTCGCCTGAAAAATCACTCGGTCAAGAGCCGCAGTATCGAGGGATCGCGCTCGACCGTCCATGTCCCGGCGCATCGCCTTCAGGAGCTCAGCAATCGCTGTCCTACTCTCGGCGCCTCCAACCATAGCTCCGAGCCGCTCAAAGTCGGCGAGCCGGTTGACCACGGCAGGCGACCCGTAGACGCAAATCCGGGTCTTGGCGTCAGTGGCAAGCGTTTGCGCCTCCAACGACTTGCCTTTCACGGCCGAGATCGACAGGGCGCGAAAATAATCCGCATAGGCCTGGCCACGCTCCAACCTCAGCTGCTTTCCGCTATCCAGCGAGTGGGTGGATAGAAACTGCAGGCCCGCGCCGATGAGAAGCGTGACGACTGGAATGAGGCCAGAGAGAAACCCGCTGACTTGCATCATCCAATTCCCCTCAGACCCACGCGCGCCGTATCTCGCCACATAGCTGTATGGTCATTTTGAAGAATACTAAATCGCCCGCTCCTACTGCCCGCCCTCGGAGATCCGCGCCACGCCGGGGGTGAAGTCGCGGAAGGCGGCGCCGACCTGCGGGTCCAACGCCGTGGCGGCCTCGATGTCGGCGGAGCCTTCGGCCAGGCGGCCCAGCGACAGGCGGGCGACGCCGCGGGCATAGAGCGCCTGGGGCAGCTTGGGCTGGGTCTTCAGCACCCGGTCGAGATCGCGGGCCGCGCGGGCCGTGTCGCCGACCTGCATGCGGGCCAGCGCGCTGTCGATCAGCGCCTCCGGATAATCGGGACGCAGGGCGAGCGCCCGGTCGAAATCGGCCAGGGCGCGGGCCGGTTCCCCCAGCATCTCCCAGACCCCGCCCCGCAGGACCAGCACGGCCGGGTCATCTGGGGTCAGGCGCAGGGCCTGATCGAGGTCGGCCAGGGCCCGGACCGGATCGCCCTCCATCCGCCAGGCCAGGCCGCGATTGACCAGGGCGCCTTGGGAATCCGGCGCCAGCGCCAGGGCGCGATCATAGTCGGCGATGGCCCGCCAGTTGTCGCCCTTGCGCTGCCAGGCGACGCCCCGGGCGAACAGGGTGGTCGGATTGTTGGGATCGGCGGCCAGGGCCAGGTCGAAATCGGCGATGGCGGCGTCGAGCTTGCCGGTCCTGCGCAGGGTGATCCCCCGCTCGGCCAGTATGCCGGGGTCGCCAGGGGCCTGGGCCAGGGCGGCGGTGAAGTCGGCCAGGGCCTTGTCGAGATCGCCCTTCAGCCGCCAGGCGACGCCGCGCACGAACAGGGCGTCCGGGTTGGGGCCGGGCCGCAGGGCGGCGGTGAGGTCGGCGATGCCCTGGTCGACGGCGCCGGCCAGCACCAGGGCCCGGCCGCGTCCGATCAGGGCGGGAACCGAGTCCGGCCGCAGGGCGAGCGCCTGGTCATAGTCGGCGAGCGCGGCCTGCAGGTCGTCCCCCTGGTTCACCCGGTCATCGGCGCGCAGGGCGTAGGGCGCGGCCCATTCGGGCGCCAGCGTGATCGCCTGGCTGTAGTCGGCCATGGCCAGGGCCCGCTCGCCGGCCCCGTCATGCAGCACGCCCCGCGCCACATAGGCCGACGCCAGGCCAGGATCCAGCGCGATGGCCTGGTCGAGGTCCTTCATCGCCAGGGCGTCCTCGCCCCGCAGCCGCTGGATGTCGCCACGCCGGAACAGCGCCTCGGCGTCGTCGGGCCACCCGGTCACCGCCGCCTGGGCTGCGGCCAGGGCGGCGTCCAGGTCGCCGATCTTGCTGGCGGCGACGGCCTGGGCCAGCAGGGCCGCGCGACGGCTGTCGCCCCGCCGGCTGGTCCGGACCAGCCCCTCGATCGCCCGCACCACCGGTTCGGCCCGGGGCCCCGGCGGGGTGACGACGGCATGGACCAGGATCAGCCGGGGGTCCCGCAACAGGCCCTCGCCCGCGATCGCAGGCCCGCAGCCGGCCAGCGTCAGCCAGGCCGCCCCGACGAAAGACAGGACGCGACCACGCAAACCCGACACCCCCGAATTGGCGTTCACCAGACCACGACGGCGGGCCAGGCCGCCAGCGCGATCAATCGGCGGTGGAATTCAGAACGTCGCCTGGGTCGCGATCAGCTGCGATAGTCGCCGTTGATGGCCACATATTGCTTGGTCAGGTCGCAGGTCCAGACGGTGGCCGCGCCGCGCCCGACGCCGACGTCGACGCTGACCTCCAGCTCCTGATTCTTCATGTAGGCGCTCATTTTCGCCTCGTCATAGGTGGGCGAGATCAGGCCGTCCTGGGCGGCGACCAGGGGACCGAACTGGATCTTCACCCGGTCGCGGTCGATGGGCTCGTCGGCCCGGCCTATGGCCATGGCGATCCGACCCCAGTTGGCGTCCTCGCCGGCGAAGGCGGTCTTGACCAGGGGGCTCTCGGCGATGGTGCGGGCGATCTTGCGGGCCGAGGCGTGGCTCTGGGCGCCCGAGACGACGATCTTGACGAACTTCGACGCGCCCTCGCCGTCGCGGACCAGCTGCAGGGCCAGGTCGAGCAGCACAGCTTCCAGCTTCTCGCGGAAGTCGGCCAGCCGGGCGTCGCCGGGCCGGGCGATGCGAGGCGCGCCCGAAGCGCCCGTCGCGAACATCAGAAGGGTGTCGTTGGTCGAGGTGTCGCCGTCGACCGTGACGCAGTTGAAGGTGTCGCGGGTGTAGAGCGCGATCAGCGACTGCAGGGCCTTGGGCGCGATGGCGGCGTCGGTGGCGACGAAGGCCAGCATGGTGGCCATGTCGGGCGCGATCATGCCCGAACCCTTGGCGATGCCGGCGATCTTGACCTCGACTCCGTCGATCAAGGCGGTGGCGTAGGCGCCCTTGGGAAAGGTGTCGGTGGTCATGATCGCCTCGGCGGCCGCGAGCCAGTTGCCGGGAGCGAGGCCCTCGCGGCAGCGCGGCAGCACCTCCAGGATCCGCTCGACCGGCAGCGGCTCGCCGATCACGCCGGTCGAGGCCACCATGACCTCCTCGGGCGCGCAGCC
>NZ_CANCLE010000267.1 GCF_947378715.1 Phenylobacterium aquaticum | reverse complement strand
GCCCGCCGGGGCCAAGATGCGCGGGCCCTTGCTGGCGTTCAGCGAAGCGCTGCGGGTGCTGCGGCCGGGGGGCGTCTTCGTGGTGGTCGACCGGTTCGGAGACGCGGCGGACTATGGCGCGCCGGGCGACCTGGCGGCGGTGGTCGAGGCGACGCACGGCCTTCGTCGCGAGGCGCTGGTCGAGACCCTCGGCGTGCCCTGGCCGCTGAGGACCCGGCGCGCGCTGGGGCCGGTGGAGATGCTGTCAGGGCGCAAGCCCGGGGCTTAGCGGCCGCCGTTCCCCACCCTGGCCGCTACGCGGCCTGTCCCTCCCGGAGTGGGAGGATCGCCCACTCCGCCCGGACGTCCTCGTCCCGCTCGCCCGGCAGGTGCGCCAGCCTCAGCGTCTCGAACGCTTCCGCCCCATGCAGCCGTGACAAGGCCCAGACGGCCGCGCCGCGCACCACGGGGGCGGGGTCGGAGAGCAGGGGTTCGACGACCACGGTGGCGCCCGCGTCGCCGCTGTTGCCGATGGCGTAGAGCACGTTGCGGATGAAGCGGTCGCGGCCGATGCGCTTGACCGGGCCCTTGGCGAACAGCAGGCGGAAGGTCGGGTCGTCCAGCTGCACCAGGTCGCTGAGCCGGGGCTCCTTCAGGGCCTGGCGGGCGTGGAGGCGTTTCTCGCGGGCGCTGGTGGCGAACTTGTTCCAGGGGCAGACCGCCAGGCAGTCGTCGCAGCCATAGATGCGGTTGCCCAGGGCCGCGCGGAACTCGACCGGGATCGGGCCCTTGAGCTCGATGGTCAGGTAGGAGATGCAGCGCCGGGCGTCGAGCTGATAGGGGGCCGGGAAGGCCTTGGTCGGGCAGATGTCCAGGCAGGCCTGGCACTGGCCGCAATGGTCCCGGCCGGCGGCGTCCGGGGCCAGGGCGAGCTCGGTGAGGATCACGCCCAGGAACAGCCAGGAGCCGAACTCGCGGCTGACCAGATTGGTGTGCTTGCCCTGCCAGCCGAGGCCGGCGCGCTCGGCCAGGGGCTTTTCCATCAGCGGGGCGGTGTCGACGAACACCTTCAACTCGCCCTCGCCCTGGCTGGCCATGAACGAGGCCAGCTGCTTCAGCCGGCCCTTGATCAGCTCGTGATAGTCGTCGCCCTGGGCATAGACCGAGATCGCCCCCCGGGTGGGATGGTCGAGCAGGGTCAGGGGATCGTGCTGCGGCCCGTAGTTCATGCCCAGCACCACGGCCGAGCGGGCGGCGGGCCACATGGCGCGGGGGTGGGACCGCCGCGTCAGGGTCTCCGCCATCCAGTCCATCTCGCCGTGGCGGCCCTGGGCGACATATTCGGCCAGGCGGGCGCCGGCGGGCCAGGCGCTCTCCACCTCGGTGAAACGGCAGACATCGAAGCCCAGGTCATGGGCCCGTTTGCGGACGGCTTCAGAAATCGAGATCGTCATAATGGGGCGCCGGCGCGAGGCCGGGCCAACGGTCGGCCAGGAGCGGCCGGAAAGCCGGCCTCGACTTCAACTTCATGTACCAGGTCTTGACCCCGGTGAAGTCGTTCCAGGGCACATCGCCGAAATAGTCGATGACCGACAGGTGGGCGGCGGCGGCGAAATCGGCCATGGACAGCCGCTGGCCGGCCAGCCAGTCGCGCTGGCCGATCAGGCTTTCGATATAGACCAGGTGGCTGCGCAGGGCCTCGCGCCCCTGGCGCAGGCTGGCGAGATCGGGCGCGCCCAGGCCCAGCAGGCGCTTTTCCATCTTCTCGTGCAGCAGGAAGCCGCCGACCTCATAGTCGAACTTGCGGTCGAACCATTGCAGCAGGCGCCTGGCCTCGGCGCGTTCGCTGGCCTCGCGGCCGAGCAGGGGCGGCTCGGGATAGGTCTCTTCCAGGTGGTCGAGGATGGCGCGGCTCTCGCACAGCACCAGGTCGCCCTCGACCATCACCGGGGTCAGGCCGGACGGGTTCAGGGCCACCAGCTCGGCCGGGCGCTCCCAGTAGCGGACCGCCTGTTCGGTGAAGGCCAGCCGTTTTTCCCCCAGGGCCAGGCGGACCTGGCGGGAAGCGGGATCAAGCGGGAAGTGGAAGAGGGTTCGGGTGTCGCTCATGAACAAGGCAGGCTGGGGCAAAGCGGAATGAAGGCGCGGACCCGTTAAGTTGACGTTTACTTAGGCCTGTTCGTGGCCGGCGCCCTGCGGCCTGAGGTCTCTTTCGACGTTTTTCTCGTCCCCGTTTTGGGGAGAGCGGCGTCGCCAGGTCAGCCGTGGGCGTGCAGCTCGGCGAAGGCGCCGCCGTGGGGTTCGGCGCGGCCGCGGGGGTCGGGGTGGATCAGGATGTCGGCGGCGGGGAACCGGGCCAGGACCCGCTTCTCGGCGGCGACCATCACCGCATGGGCCTCCTCCAGGCTGAGCGCCGGGTCGAGATCGACATGCATCTGGATGTGGACGTAGGGCCCCGAGGCGCGGGTGCGCAGCTGGTGAACGTCGGTCAGGCGGCCGTCCTCGGTCAGCAGAGCGATGATCTGTTGCCGGTCGGCCTCCGGCAGTTCGCGGTCCATCAGCTGGTGCGAGGCCTCGCGGAACACGCTGATCGCGCCCCAGAGCAACAGGCCGGTGACCGCCAGGGCGGCGATGGCGTCCAGGCCGTTCACGCCCATGACCGCCGAGGCGGCGATGCCGATCAGGGCGATGATGTTGGAGGCCAGGTCGGTGGCGTAATGGGCCCGGTCGCCGGACACCGCCACGGAGCTGGTCTGGTTCAGCACCCGGGTCTGGGCGGCGATCAGCAGGAAGGTGAGCAGGGTCGAGACCGCCATCACCGCCACGGCCCAGCCCTCCCGGGCCAGGGGATGCGGCGCGGCCAGGTGGCGCAGGGCCTCCTGGCCGATCAGGGCGGCGGAGGCGAAGACCAGACCGGCCTGGACCAGGCTGGAAAAGGCCTCGGCCTTGCCATGGCCGAAGCGGTGCTCGTCATCCGGCGGGACGGCGGCGTAGCGGACCGCGAAGAAGGTGATCAGGGAGGCGACCAGGTCGAGGCCGGAATCGGCCATGGAGGCCAGCAGAGCCACCGAGCCCGAGGCCATCCAGGCGATGGCCTTGATGCTGACCAGCACGCCGGCGGTCGCCACCGACAGCATCGTCACCCGCCGGGTGAGGGCGGCGGTCTCGACGGCGGAAAGACCCTTGGGCGTGCTCATGCCCGGCTTTTAGCGGCGAGACCGGCCGGGATGTAGCGCGAACGACTCGCAAGGTTGGACGCTGCTCCCCC
>NZ_CANCLE010000266.1 GCF_947378715.1 Phenylobacterium aquaticum | reverse complement strand
ATGGCGTCGATGACCGCCTCGTGCTCCCAGCGATAGATGCGCCGCTCCCGACCCGTCGTGCATTGCGATTTGATCGCACAGGTCCCGCAATTGCTCGGCCAGTAAGCTCGCAGGTTCAGGCCGGCTTTTTCTGACGTGAAGCGCCATGTCAGCAGTTCGCCAGCTGGACACCGATAGACGTCTTGCTCGGGCAGATAGACGAAGTCCTGCTTGCCGAAGCGGCCCTCCGCCTTCGCCCCTGAGGTGAGCGGCTTAGGGACGTACGACGTCACGCCGAGGGCCTCGCAGGTCACGATCTCCTCGCCCGAGAAGTAGCCGCGGTCAGCCAGCATCTCGAGACCGTCCACGCCCATGGCGGCCTTGGCCTTTTCGCTCATGGCCGAGAGCTGCCGTCGGTCGATGCCGGTCATGACCACGTCGTGCGCCACGATCAGGTGATGCTCGGCCTCGACGACGGACTGCACGTTGTAGCCGACGATGCCGCTGCCCCGGCCACTCGTCGCCATGGACCGCGCGTCCGGATCGGTCGGCGAGACCTGGCTGTCAGGCGATGCGTCAACCTGGACCTCCATCGCCTTCAGCGCCTGCATCTGGGCGCGCAGGGTTTCGATCTTGCCCTTCAGCTTTCCGGCCCGCGCCTCGGCGGCCTCGCCTTCCTGCCGATCGGCCGTGTCGAGGTCGGCCAGGTAGCCGGCGATGTGCTCGGCCACCTGCTCCATCCGCTTCTTCAGCTTGGTGGCTGTGAAGTTCTTGTCGCGGGTGTTCACGGCCTTGAACTTGCTGCCGTCTACCGCCGCCAGGGCCTGGGTGAAGAGCCCGATCTGGCGGCACAGCACCACGAAGTGCGCGCACGCCGCCTGGATCGCCGGGCCGTGGTCCTTCCGGAAGTTGGCGATGGTCTTGTGGTCCGGCGCCAGCTTGCCCGTCAGCCACATCAGCTCGACGTTGCGCCCGGCCTCCCGCTCCAGCCGACGGCTCGACGGCACGACGGCACGCGGTTCAGGTAGCCGTAGACGTAAAGCTTCAAGAGCGTCGCCGGATGATAGGCAGGCCGGCCTGTCGCGGCTGGCGCCACCCCAAAGCCCAGGTCTCCCAGATCGAGCTCGTCCACGAAGACATCGATCACCCGCGCCGGGTTGTCCTCCGACACGTAGTCATCGAGGCAGCTGGGAAGCAGCGTCGGCTGCCGGCGGTCTTCACCTTCGACGAAGCGGGACATCTCATCACCCCCAACGTTGCTACATTAGGGGGCTACGGTGCTTCGCGTTTTTACACAGCCTCGACCCATTGCGGACCTTGACCGTGTCTGCTTTTCGAGTGCCGATCAGGCTGTCATGGGCGTCGTCATTGATTTCATCGAACTCGTTCTGGGGCGCCGCCGAAGCCAAGTTCCCGGACCGCGCACTCGCATGCCTTTCGCGGTCTTCGACGAGGCGGCATTTGGAGCCTCTCTCGCTCACCTCGACTTGGCTAAGGCGACAGACGTTCTTCTCCTAGGCGGGCAATTTGCCGCGACGTGCCTGCCCTACGGCGATGACCGACGGACGGCGGCGCGCCTCGCAATGCAGGCGCATCCAGATGCGGCTTGGATTTTGTGCTTCGATTCAGATGGCTACATACGAGAGGCAGCGCTACGGCGGCTGAACTCGCCTGCAGAAACCACAGGAAGACTCGTGGCTCTGACGCTTCGTTTGAACGACTGGGTCCCCCAGGTCAGACAGCAGGCAGTCGAGGCCTTCCGGCGGGTCTGGCCGCTGACGCCTCCCGGTGTCATCGCTGGCGCAGTGCCTTACCTGCTTCGACAACGCTTCATTTGGCGGCGATGGACGCACGAGGGGAATTGCATCGATGAACTGCTCGGCGACGCCAGCGTCGCCGCGGAAGTCATCTTGCTGCTACTCCACGGTCGATCCGGCTCTCTGGGGCGCACCCTTGCTCAGGCCCTGCGCTTTCCGGTCTATGACCCTGCTCTTGCTAAGCTCGCACTGGAGGCGCGCCTCCCAGACGTCCGCGCGACCGCCATGAAGACAATCATGCAAGGCGAAGCGGTTTGGCCAATCGGGCATGGATGGGCGTGGATAGATAAGACCATGGGGGTACGCCGGCGCATCACCCTCACCGAACGCCGATCGGTTTCGGCTCCTGAGCCTCCAGACTTGCTGAAGGCCGGGATAGCCGATCGTTCAGCCCTCGTCAGAAAGGTGGCTGCGGCAGTTGCTGTCGAACGGATGAACAATATCCCTGACATCACAGAAATTGTCGCGGTGCTGGCCAACGATAGGAGCGCGGCTGTGAGGGACCGCGCCGACTACATCAGGCGCCATCTCGGGTCGCCGAAGGGTTTGGCAGGGAGCTAGCGCCAATGCAGCCGAACGCCGGCTTCTGGGCAGCAGCTCAACTTCCGCAATCCACCCACTCCCGTCATTGAACGCGTCCGCTCTTGGCCCTGGAGCCCTCGTGGCAGCGAATGTCTGGTTCCTGGCCGCCATCGCGCGACGGCTCACGACCCATTGCCGCAGTTGCGCATAAATTGCGTAGACATCAGGAATGGAGAAATCCTCGGAGGGTTCGTGAAGCGATTTGTCTGGACACTCGGGTGCGCTGCACTCTGCGGCGGGCTCTTGGTCTCTGTGGCGGCCGTTGCCGAACCACTGCTGTTTTCTCCTAGGGTCGAACTCGACATCAGGCTGACTGACCAGGCCCAAAAGTATTTGTCTCGAGCCGAGAAGCCGCTTTGTGCCAGCCTGTACGTGACCGGTTGGGGGAACAGTGGCGAACCGGACATCGAGCCGGATATTGGGTTGAAGAAAGAAGCCGTCCGTTGCGTACGGACATCCCAGCATGTGCTTTTCGAGCCGCAACCCTATTTGCGCAGTTCGCTTAAGCGCATCCACGGGCCGCCTCGGCTCAATATCGCGACTGGTTGGTATAACCCGAGACAAGCCCGCCAAATGTACAGCTGTACGCCGATAGACGTTCGATTCGATCAGGTTTCAAGGGCCCCGCTAGTTGTCCGATGCGATCTTCTGCAATCCTGACAAAGTCCGCTTTCCACGGTGGGTTCAACTGATCGCCGCAACACACTCGGCGAAGGTCTCCGCGGGCGTCTTGTAGAGCAAGGTTTTTCTTGGTAGTGCGCCGGGAACCACGGTCCACACTGTTGAGCAACACCCAAAGGGCGGCTACCGAGTAACATGCGACGTCCGGCCTGAGGCACTCGACGAAAATCGGGACGCGCACCTGTTGTCCAGCTTCGATACATGCTGGAGTGACCCCGATTGGCGGCGCCTTCTGACCCGGTTGCGGCCCGCGTGGCGCTGACGAGAGAGCTCCCATGGACATTCACAAGCCGAAGGCCGCCCACAATTGGC
>NZ_CANCLE010000265.1 GCF_947378715.1 Phenylobacterium aquaticum | reverse complement strand
GAGACCCCGGCGTTGTTGACCACGATATCGAGCCCGCCCCAGCGCTCGGCCATCTCGGCCACGACCTGGCGGATGGCGGCGGGATCGGTGACGTCCAGCGCCCAGGCCTGGGCGGACAGGCCCTGGGCGCGCAGGGGCGCGGCGACGGCTTCGGCGGCCTCATGGGTGTAGTCGGTGACCGCGACATGGGCGCCCTCGGCGGCGAAGATCTCGGCGGTGGCGCGCCCCATGCCGGACCCGGCGCCGGTGACCAGGACGATGGAGCCCTTGAGCGAGCGGGAGAGGTTCAGGGGCGGGCTCATGACAGGGAAAGGCCCCCGTCCACGATCAGGGTCTGGCCGCAGACATAGGCCGCCAGCGGCGAGGCCAGGAACAGCACGGCGCCGGCCATGTCCTGCGGCGTGCCGGCCCGGCCCTGGGGAATGGCGCGCAGGGCGCCGGCCATGCGGTCGGGATGTTCGGTGGTCACGGCGGTCAACTTGGTGGCGACCAGGCCCGGCGCCAGGCCGTTGACCCGGATGCCGTCCTTGGCCCAGGCCTCGCCGAGCGTCTTGGTCAGGCTGACGGCGCCGGCCTTGGAGGCGGCATAGGCGGGATTGCCGCGATTGGACTGATAGCCCGACACCGAGCTGACGATGATGATCGAGCCCTTGGCCCGGGCCAGCTTGTCATGGAAGGCGACGGAGCAGGCCATGGGGCTGTCGAGATTGACCGCCATGACGTGATCCCAGCCGGCCGGTTCGAACTCGCCGCGCTTGTAGACCACCGTCCCCTGGCTGAGCACCAGCACGTCCAGGGCCGGGATGTTCGCCGCCTCGGCGTTGATCTGGGCGCGGTCGGCGACGTCGACGCAGGCATAGGCGAGGCCGGTGAGGTCGGAGCCCTCGATCCCCTCATAGTCCTTGGCGGTGGGCCGGGTGCCCCAGACGTGGACCGAAGCGCCCCGCTCGCGGAAGCCATGGGCGATCCCATTGCCGATCCCGCTGGAGCCGCCGACCACCAGGACGGTCTGGCCGGAGAAGTCGAGGTCGGACATGGCGGGCTCCCGAATGGATCCGCGTCTTCGCGCGGGTTCGGCCGGGAGCTTGGCGGGGCAGGCGCGGGGGTTCAAGTGTGACGCCGGGTGAGCGGGGCCGATTTCCCGAGGGGACGAGCGAACGCCGGTCTCAACATTCCGCTTGCGAAGCGCTGCCGTTCGCGGTGCTAGGTCGTAACAGTTTCAGCGCGGCCGGGGGGCGAGCGGCTTTCCCAGGGCGCGTGATCACGCGACAGCGAGGGGATCGCCATGGGCAAGTTCGCACTCATCCTGACGGCCGGCGTCTGCGCGCTGGCCCTGAATGTTCCGGCCCTGGCCCAGGAGGCCAAGCCGCCCGCAGGGGCCGCAGCAGGCAAGGAAGACAAGCCCGCCAAGCTGGCTGACAGCGAGACCGCCATGGCCCCGGTTCAGGAACAGGCCAAGACCAGCCATCACAGCGTGACCATCAACGGCAAGGCGATCGGCTATACCGCCACGGCCGGGACCCTGACCCTGCGCGACGACGACGGCAAACCCACCGCCAGTATGTTCTACGTCGCCTATGTGGCCGACGGCGGGAAGGGCCAGGCCGACCGGCCGGTGACCTTCTTCTACAATGGCGGCCCGGGCTCATCCTCGCTGTGGCTGCACATGGGCTCGTTCGGGCCGGTGACGGTGAAGACCAATGCGCCGAACCCCGCCAGCCCCGCGCCCTTCGTCCGCGGAAACAACAATGACAGCCTGCTCGACAAGTCCGACCTGGTGTTCCTGGACGCCATTGGCGCCGGCTATTCGCGGCCGCTGGGCGACACGCCGGGGACCAAGTTCTGGGGCGTCGACCAGGACATCGCCGCCTTTGCGCGCGGGGTGACCCGCTACATCACAATCAACCACCGCTGGAATTCGCCCAAGTTCCTGTTCGGCGAGAGCTATGGCACCACCCGGACGGCGGGCCTGGCCTATGAGCTTCAGGACGAGGGCGTGGCGCTGAACGGCGTGCTGATCCTGTCCTCGATCCTGAACTACGGGACCCGGGACGCCGGCTTCGATCACATCTACCAGACCTACCTGCCCAGCTATGCGGCGACGGCGGCCTATCACCACAAGCTGGCCAACCCACCCGCCGACCTGACCGCCTTCCTGCAGGAGGTGCGCGACTTCGCCAATGGGCCTTATGTCTCGGCCCTCGCCAAGGGCGACACCATTTCGCCGGCCGAGCTGGACGCGGTGGCGAGCAAGATGTCGGCCTATACCGGCCTGTCGGTGGACTTCCTGAAGCGGGCCAATCTGCGGGTCGACCTGCAGCGGTTCCGCAAGGAGCTGTTGCGCGACCAGCGCCGCACGGTCGGGCGCTATGACAGCCGCTTCACCGCCATCGATGTCGACGCGGCCGGCGAGAGCCCCGAGTACGACGCCTCCGACGTTCAGGTGTCGGGGCCGTTCACGGCGGCGCTGCATGACTATCTGGAGCAGGACCTCGGCTACACCACCGACCTCGCCTACTTCCCCTCTGGCCCCGGGATCAACCAGGCCTGGGACTGGAAGCACAAGGCGCCGGGGGCGAACCGCGCATCACAGGTGGCCGACACCGCCCAGGACCTGTCCATGGCCATGCGGCAGAACCCGAAGCTGAAGCTCTATTCGCTGAACGGTCTCTACGACATGGCGACGCCGTTCTTCGGCACCGAATACGACATCAACCACATGCAGCTGGACCCGACGCTGAAGGGCAATGTGCGCTTCGCCTACTACCCGTCCGGCCACATGGTCTATCTGAACCCTCAGGCCCTGACCCAGATGAAGGCCGACGTGGCGAAGTTCTATGACGACGCGATGAAGTAGCGCGGAAACGCTCTAGCCGGCGGCGGGGCTGCGATAGACCAGATAGCCGCGCTCCACCATCCGGCGCATGGCCTCATAGGCCTCGGTCAGTTCCTCGTACTGGTGACGTAGCTCGCTGAGGCGGGCGACGCCCTTGGGATCAGGGCGGGCGTTCTCGGTCATGGCCAGCGCCTCCTTGACCCACTGGGCGCGGGCCTGGGCGGCGGCGACGGCCAGCTTCTGGAACTTCGCCAGATCCGCGTGGCCCAGCATGGCGGCCACGACTTCCTTGTTGGAGGCGTAGGCGGTGAAGTCGATCTGCTCCAACTGGCCGCGCAACCGACGCTGGGCGGTGGGGTCATCGGACTGCTGGGGTTCGAAGTGGTCGTGGGCGTAGCGCTTGAAGCTGCTAACCGAAGTCGACATGTGCGGCCTCCCGGCCAATGGCCCCGTTGCAGGGGTCTTCCAGCCAGAGACTAACCCCTTGGGCTTAATGGGGGATTTAAGGCGCTGGGCTTGAGACGCACTCGCAACAGGC
>NZ_CANCLE010000264.1 GCF_947378715.1 Phenylobacterium aquaticum | reverse complement strand
TGTTCGATCTCGCGGTCGAGCTCGCCCTGCAGCCGCACGATCTCGGTGGCCAGGTCGTGCATGCGTTGGGTCATGAAGGGGTCCGGGGGTCAGGTCACGCGGGCGCGGATGCGTCCGGCGCCGCCGTCCTAGCATGGCGCGCGACGCCTCAGTACGGCTCGAAGGTGTCGGGGTTCAGCAGGTCATAGATCTCGGAGATCTTGCGGGTCCGCCTCAGCTTGGCGAGCATGGGATCGAACTCGACCGAGCGATCGTCACCCTCGAGATAGTTGATGGAGAAGGTCTCCATCGCCAGACAGGCCCGGCGCTGGACCTCGGCGAGCGGCGCCGGCTCCAGCGGTTCGAGGTCCTGCTCGATCCGCGACTGGGCCGGCCCAAACGGCGAGAGCAGGCTGAGCCAGGACCCGGCCCGGCCCGTCCGCGTGACCGACCGCACCCGCCAGCGCCGCCCGTCCGCCTCGATCAGCTCCATGCCTGCCTGCATGTTCTCCCGCAAGGTGATCGGTCCACACTTGGTGAGCCGCTCCAGGTCTGGAAAACCCCAGATCTCAAGATCGAGGGTGAACCCCAGGACAGGGAATTGAAAGCTGATCTCAGTGGATTTCATCAGAGCCCCCGAAAGAACATATTAAGAACTTATACGGGCGAGCGGCGCTTGTGAAGACGCAACCTAACGTCGCGCGGGGAGCTTCTTCGAGGGTTGAGGCGGTTGGGTCCCCGGCGGCGGGGCCTGAGGCGTGGGCGACTCGAAGGGCTGGCTGAGATTTTCCCAGGCATCCGCCGCATAGCCGGCGACGCCGGTCGGAACGGCCTTCATCCAGTCGGTGGTTCCATACCAGACCCGCCGGATGGGATCGAAGCGCGGCTTTCCGGCCCAACTGCCGGTCAGGCGGCGGTGAACGTCCTTCGGCAGAACCTTGAGAAAGGCGTAGTGGTTCCTCCAGTCCTGGGCGGAGCGGCTGGTCCCGTTCAGCGGGATAGTATGGTGGACCTCCTCGCCCTTCTTCGCGATGCCCCATGCGCGCAGGCGACTGGTCGCCGCGCCGGCGGTTAAAGACCCCTTCTTTAGGATTCCTGCGCCCTTGCTCGCCGCTCGGAGCCCCTTGCCGACCACGCCAATCGGCAGAGCATCCGCCACCGCCATCACGCCGTTGAAGGCGGCGCCCGTGTAGTTCTTGTCTTGGATATCCGCTACGGCCTCCCAGGCTGGCCCCACCACAGGAATGAAGGACTCGGCTAGGTTTGGGCGCGCCATGCGCGGGCCCTCCTGCCACTTCTCAAAGGCGTCGCCGATCGCGCCCAAGGGGGATTCCGGCCCCTGTTCCTCAGCGGCGCGCTGAGCTTTCAATTGCGCCATCTGTTGATCGTAAAGTTCGCCAGCGGGATCCGGCACGGTCCGCGACTGGCCACGAGGCATGGCCGCCATTTCAGTCTCCAGGATGGGGTGACGCCGACCCGCGCGATATCGCTGCAGGGTGGCGGAGCGGCTCAGCCGCAAGGATTGGTTCGCGCAGCCGGGCGTGGTGCGGGCCCTGTCCGCCCGTTCGCGGATGGCCGAGTGCACTTTCCGGGGTTGGAAATAAATCTCACAACTCCTACTGGCTGTCAAGAACAAAATAGGAACATTTTAGAGGCGAGAGATCATGGGATCGTAGAGCGTAGAGCGCCCCATAGTGTCCGATCCTCCAGGCCCGGCCCCGGGCCCCGGCTTCCTAGCCCTGCGGACCGGCATGTCCGCGCTCCAGCGCCTCGGTGTGGTCATGTGGTGATGGACCCCACGCCACCCGATCTACGCGTCGGCGTTCCGCTGGGATCGCGAAATCCAGGGCCGGCCTCCGACGCGGCAGGGGTCGTTAACTCTCTGACGTCCGGAGGAAGAGCTCAATCAGCGGCGTGTTGATGTAGTAGTTGTTACGTCCCTGCTGGCGCTTCTCGACGAAACCGATCTCCGCGAGTTGGTCGAGGTATTTGGCGGCGGTCTGCCGGGTGACGCCCAGATCGGCCTGCACGAATTCAATTCGCGTGTAGGGGTGGCGGAAGAGATTGTTCAGCAGATCTTGCGAGTAGCGGACCGAGGGGTGTTCGCGCAGGCGTCGCTTGTAGTCGGCCATGAGGCCGCGCATGCCCTCGATGAGCTGCAGCGTCTGCCTCGACGTTTCCGACACCGCCCGCAGGACATAGAGCAGCCACGGCTCCCAGGCGCCGTCATCGCGTACGGCCTGGAGCAGCCGATAATAGTCTGCCTTGTGTGTGGTGACGTACCGGCTGAGGTACAGGATCGGTATTTCCAGCAAGCCGACCCGCGTCAGGTAAAGGACGTTGATGATGCGGCCGATCCGGCCGTTGCCGTCCGAGAATGGGTGGATGCTTTCGAACTGGTGATGGATCAGCGCCATCTTCACCAGCGGATCGAGGTCGCTGGCGGCGTCGTCATTGATGAACCGCTCCAGCGCCGTCATGTGCACGACGATCTCTTCTCTGCTCTGGGGCGGAACATAGACGAGGGCGCCGGTCGCCTCGTTCTTGAGCGCGGTTCCCGGCACGGCGCGGAAGCCCTCCGTCGTGCGTTTCAACACGCGGAACATTTCGATGATGGCGTTGTTCGTTAACAGGCCTTGGTTCTGGTTCAGGCTGTCGAACCCACGTTTCAAGGCGTCCCGGTAGTTGGCGACTTCCTTGGCGGCCGGAGAGCCTGGCCCCTCCGTGAACAGGCTGGCCTGGAACAGCTCGTCCTGGGTGGTGACGATGTTCTCGACCTCTGAGCTGGCCTTCGCCTCTTGCAGCGCGAGTGAATTAATAAGGATGGTCTGGTTGGGGATGATCGCCGCACGCCCCTTGAGTTCGGCTAGGCGCCGGTGCGCATCTGCGAGCGCGCGCAACACAGCCGGCGTTTCTAGATCGCCGGGCGGTGGGAGGACTGGCAGACGATATGTCGTCTCTAACACGTCACGACTCACATGTTCGAAAATCGCGAATTTTTTAACACGAAAGGATGGATGTGTTAAATCTAAGCCACGCCTGGGTGTTCGGAAACGCCGCCCGATGGCTTAGCGGTCGCGACGGGCGTTGAATATCGATCCCGATATCGAGACGCGCCCGCGCGTGCCCGCCACATGGGTGGCTGGCTGAAAGGGGGCGTTGACGGATGCGCGGATCGTGGCCCCGGGGCTCCGCCTCGATCCCAGCCTACAGGCAGACAAAGTGACGCCTGCCGGCAGCTATATGAATTTCTGGAGAAAATGGCGCGCCCGGAACGATTCGAACGTCCGACCCTCAGATTCGTAGTCTGATGCTCTATCCAGCTGAGCTACGGGCGCGCAGAGCCTTACGGCAAGGGCGCGGAACCTAGTCGCGGCTCGCGAAAAGCGCAAGCCGGTCTGAGCA
>NZ_CANCLE010000263.1 GCF_947378715.1 Phenylobacterium aquaticum | reverse complement strand
ACCCGGGCGCCGGGATAGCGGTTCCAGAACCAGGTGCCGCCGATGTCCGACCCCGCCTCATAGACCCGAGCCTTGAGCCCCAGGCCGCGCAGGCGGTGCAGCATGTACATGCCGGAAATGCCGGCGCCGATGATCACGGCGTCGAGGCTGGTGGTTTGGGCCGCCATGGTTTCCCCCTGGAAGATCGCTTTTTTGTTTGAGCGCATACTAGGGGCCGCGGCCCGGGGGACGCAGGTCTAATTCACGCTCTCCCGGAACTTTGAACGCCTTCCCTGGCGTCCGGCTAGCTTGACGCCAGGGCGCCGTTTCCCAGCGCGTGATTTGGGATCAGCATGGCCGGCAAAACCTCAAGGGAGGAACGACCATGACCCTCGCGCCCGCCGATTTCACCTGCACCCTCTACGCCGTCGCCGACCATGTCGCGGTGATCACCCTGAACCGGCCGGAGCGGCGCAATGCGCTGAACCCGCGCGCCTATGCCGAGATCGAGGCGGCGTTCCGGGCGGCGAGCGCGGACCCGGAGGTGCGCTGCGTGGTGGTGACGGGGTCTGATCCGTCGTTCTGTTCCGGCGAGGACGTCAAGGAGATGATGACCGGGGAGGGTGGGGCCCAGGTCCGCGCCGGCCAGGTCCCGGTGAAATACGCCCCCACCCCGGCGGCCATGGCGGCGCTGGAATGTGAGAAGCCGGTGATCGCCGCGGTCAATGGATCGGCGGTCGGCTGGGGCATGGAGCTGGCCCTGTTTGCCGATATCCGCATCGCCTCGGACCAGGCGAAGTTCGCCGAACTGTTCATCCGGCGCGGCCTGATCTGCGATGTCGGCGGGCTGCTGCGGCTGCCGGCCATCGTGGGGCCGGCCAAGGCGGCGGAACTGTTGTTCACCGGCGATGTCATCGACGCGGCGGAGGCGGCGCGGATCGGCCTGGTCAGCGAGGTGGCGGCCCACGGCGAGCTGATGGGCCGCGCCATGGCCCTGGCCGGGCGGATCGCCGCCAATTCGCCGCTGGCCCTGCGCTACATGAAGCAGGGGCTGGCGCGCACGGCCTATGGCGACCCGCGCGAGGTGGGAAGCTGGGCGATTGAGGTGATCTATCGGCTGTTCCAGACCGAGGACCATCGCGAGGGGGTGAAGAGCTTTCTGGAGAAGCGCGAACCTGTGTTCCACGGCCGATAGTCGCCGCGTTCTGTAGTCAACAGCCCCATATCGGGCGTTGAATGCCCAATTCGGGGATTTCAATACATGGCTGTGTCAGAATGACGCAGTCGCTTGGTAGTCATTCATTCAATCCGGCCGACCCAGACTACGAAGCAATATCCGCGAGACCTGTCGATTCTGCGGGGACTAGGGGGCGGCGTGTTCGAAGAGAATGAGGCGAGCCGCAGGGTCCTGGAATGGCGCTGCGGCGGGCTGCCGGGGCGCATCGCCCAGGGGGTGTTGCTCGGCGTGCTGGCCGGTCTGCTGATCTCGCCCTGGATCGCCGTCTGCTGGGTGGTGCTGTCCAATTCCGTCCTGGTGTTCGACTCCCGCCTCGCCCGGCGCCTGGCGGCGCATCCGGAGGACCGGGGACTGGCCCTGCGTTCGGCGGCGCTGCGCACGGTCTCGGGCGTGATCTATGGCGCGGTGGCCTGGCTGTTCCTGCTCGACCAGACCTCGCTGGGCCTGGGCGCCGCGCTGCTGGTCGGCTGCGCCGTCGCCCTGAACAACGCGGTCATGACCCGGGGGGTCAGAGGCTATGCCGTGACCCTGGCCGGGCCGGCGGCGGTGATGGTGGTCATGGCCCCGCCCTTGGCGGTGCTGATGGGGCATCACCTGAGCTGGGCGGGGGCGCTCTATCTGAGCTTTGGCGCAGCGGCCTATGGGGTGTTCCTGGGGCGGCTGGCGGCCATGCTGGCCGCCGAGAGCCGCACGCTGAGACGCGCCATGGTCGACCTGCAGCGGGAACGCGACACGGCGTCCGACGCCCAGCGCACGGCGAGCGCCGAGCGGGCCCGGTGGCGCAACCTGTTCGACGACAGCCCGATGCCGCAGCTGTGCTTCGACGCCTCGGAGCTGTACGAACGCCTGACCCGGGGGACCGAGATCGGCGGGGACGATGTGGAGCTGTTGTCCCAGAAGCTCGCCGCCGACCCTGAGGCCCTGGCGGTGATCCGGCTGACCGACGCCAATGAGGCGGCCCGCGACCTGATCGGGGCCAGGGATTTCGGCGGCGGATCGATATCGGAGATCTTCGACGAATCCATGCTGACCGGCCTGGCGCTCAGCCTCAGGGACGTCTCGGACGACGGGGTGCTGCCGCCGTTCCCGACCACCCTGACCCGGGCCGATGGCGAACTGGCCGAGGTGATGGTGCACGTCCGCGCCATGATCCGCGGCGCCCGCCCCTGGTCGATGTGCATGGTGACCTTCGTCGACATCACCGCCTTCCAGTCGGTGGTCCGCGACCAGGCGGAGGCCATGCTGGCCGCCCAGGCCGCCAGCGTGGCCAAGAGCGAATTCCTGGCGATCATGAGCCACGAGATCCGCACCCCGATGAACGGAGTGCTGGGCATGGCCCAGGCCATGACCCGCGAACCCCTGTCGCCGGTGCAGCGCGACCGGCTGGACGTGATCCGCCAGTCTGGCGAGGCCCTGCTGGCCATCCTCAATGACGTGCTCGACCTGTCGAAGATCGAGGCGGGCAAGCTGGAGCTGGAGACCGCGCCCTTCGACCTGGAGGCCGTGGCGCGGGGCGCGCACGCCACCTTCACCTCGACCGCCAATTCCAAGCGGCTGTCCTTCAACCTGTCGATCGCGCCGCAGGCGCGGGGCGCCTATCTGGGCGACTCCGCCCGGGTGCGGCAGGTGCTGTACAACCTGATCTCCAACGCCGTGAAATTCACCGCCCAGGGCGGGGTGCGGGTCTCGATCCTGGCCGCCGATCCGGGCATTCGCATCGAGGTCGAGGACACCGGTGTCGGCATCCCCGCCGACCGGCTGGAGAAGCTGTTCGCCAAGTTCGTGCAGGCCGATTCCTCCACCACCCGCCAGTTCGGCGGCACGGGCCTGGGCCTGGCCATCTGCCGCGAACTGGCCGAGGCCATGGGCGGGTCGATTACCGTCGAAAGCCGCGAGGGCGAGGGCAGCCGGTTCATCGTCGAACTGCCCCTGCCCCGGGCCGATGGGGAGCTGTGCCTGCTGCCGGACGCCGCGCCCCAGGACGAGGAGGCGGCCGAACTGGAGGGCGAATTCAGGATCCTGGCGGCCGAAGACAACCCGATCAACCAGCTGGTGCTGAAGACCCTGCTGGCCCAGTTCGGCCTGACCCCCCAGGTGGTCGACAATGGCGAGCTGGCGGTGGCGGCCTGGGAGGCCGAGGCCTGGGACCTGATCCTGATGGATGTGCAGATGCCGGTGCTGGACGGGCC
>NZ_CANCLE010000262.1 GCF_947378715.1 Phenylobacterium aquaticum | reverse complement strand
AGGAACAGGAACCGGGCCGGATTGGTGTTCGCCGCCGTCGGGCCCCACTTGGCGGTGTCATAGATTTCCCGGATCAGCGCCTCGGAGATCTCCTCGCCCGACCAGCCGTTGCGGGTGCGCGCCGTGCGGAACAGGCGGTCGAGGGCAGGATCATCAAGGCGGTGGGTCATGCGGCGGCCTGTGTTGGAGCGGGGGAAGAAGCTTGGGTGCTGCGCCGCGCACATAGGCGCGCCGCCGGGATCGGGCAAGCGCGGGCGGCCGGGACCTGGCGCGACCCTGGATCGTGGCCCGCCATGAGCCGACATTCTGATCAGCGGGAATGGGTGGTTGGCGGTCAGGTCAGGTGTTTGGCCACGGGTGCGCGGAAATCTTTGCATACGTGCCCTCCCAGCCTTCAGGCTCAGGATTTTCGGCGACGAACACCTCGCGTTCGGCAACCGTCAGGTCTGAAAAGGCGCGGTAGAAAAGGGTATATGCTTCTTCACCGCGTCCCATTCGCCAACCGACGGATTTGGGCGGAATGTCGGGGCAAGCGATCCATGGCAGCTGCATGTCACGAGCTTAGCGGTTGAAGACAAATGTCCGCAATGGGTCGTTTCTCACCTTTGACCTCCAGCCCAAAACCGGACGGTCGATCCACAGCCACGCCACCGGACCTGCGGGACTCACCCATCAGGTTTCGGCCCTCCGCACGACCGGGCGCCCTCAGATTCGCAGCCCCTGCTCGGCGATGATGGTGCGCTGGATTTCGTCGGTTCCCCTCGCGACGCCGCCAAGCGCGCCTCGACCTAGAACCCTCGCCCCGCGCTTGCGGGGAGAGGGCAGGGTGAGGGGCGCACCGCGCAGCGGGGCGTCTTTCGGCCCTCGGCCAAAAGCGGACGCGGCGAAGGTCAGAGATGAGCGGATTTTGTTGAAAAAGGCCGGTCTAATGCGGACCCTATCTCAAGCCCCGAATGCGGACCCTCCAGGGTCTGCGATGTCCTGAGAAGCGGTCCTTACGCGCGGTGGGCGCAACGAGATTCGCTCGTCAATGGCGGAACCGTCTCGACCTCTGACCGCCCCACCCCGCGCAGCGACCAAAATCCTCCAGACCGGATCCGGCGGTTGTCCAAGACGGTGCGACTTGGCGCGAAGGCGGCTGGACGGGGTCCGGCCGCAGCGAAGGGGAAAAATTTTCTTCGCCGCGTATCAAAACGGCGCGTCACCACGAATAGCTTGAGAGCGTAACCCGACGAGCCCAGCCCTCAGGAGAATGTCATGAAGTTTGGCCGCGTTCTTATGATTCTGTCGTCGCTGCTACTGCCGATGGCGGCCCACGCCGCGTCATGGGATGTCGGGCCTCCCGTGGGCGCCAAGGCGCCCGCACTGCACGCCGTCGACCTCAAGGGCGCGCCGGTCAGTGTCCGCAAGCTCTCCGGAAAAAATGGCCTGGTGCTGGTGTTCTTTCGGTCGGCCAAATGGTGCCCCTATTGCCAGAAGCAGCTCATCGACATGAAAGACGCGCCGGCCCCGCTGGCGGCCCGCGGCTACAAACTCGCCGCCCTCAGCTATGACCCGACCGAGGTTCTGGCGCAGTTCACCGAGAAGCGGGAAATCCCCTACCCGCTGCTGTCCGACCTGGGCTCGGTGACGATCGACGCCTGGAAGCTGCGCGACACCCGCTACAAGCCGGAAAGCTTCGCCTGGGGGGTTCCCTATGCCTCGATCTACGTCATCTCCCCGAAGGGCGTTGTGACGGCCAAGCTGGCGGAAGAGGACTACAAGGTGCGGCCGCCGCTCAGCGCCATACTTTCCACCATCGACGGCTTGCCAAAGGGCCGATGAGCGCGAGCGCGCTCTGAACAGGAGCCCCGATGATGGGCAAGCTCGCAGGAAAGACCGCGTTCGTGCTGGCGGGCGGCGGCAGCCTCGGCGCGGTGCAGGTCGGCATGCTGGAGGCGCTGCTTGAGGCCGGCGTGGTTCCGGACCTGATTGTCGGGTCCTCCGTGGGCGCCCTCAACGCCGGATTCTTCGCCGGCGATCCGACCGCTCAGGGCGTGACGAAGCTGATGGAGATCTGGAGAAGCCTGCATCGAGCCGATATTTTCCCCCTCTCGGTGGGCAGCGCGTTTCGATGGCTAAGATCGGCGGACGCGCTTTTCGAGCCCACCAAGCTGAAACGCTTGATCGAACGACACCTGCCCTACCGCAATCTCGAGGACGCCCCGATCCCCGTTCATGTGGTCGCCACCAGCCTGGGCGGTGTGGCGGTGCGCCTGTCATCGGGGCCGGCGGTCGAGGCGATCCTGGCGAGCGCGGCGATCCCGATGATGTTTCCCTCGGTCAAAATCGGCGCAGACCATCTGATGGACGGCGCGGTCTCCGGCAATACCCCGATCCTCACGGCCGCGGAGCTCGGCGCCGAGCGCCTGGTCGTCCTTCCAACCGGCTTCGCCTGCGCTATGACCACCCCACCCCGTGGCGCTGTATCGCGCGGGTTTCACGCGCTGACCCTGCTCATCGCGCACCAGATGGCGCGCGACCTGGCCCACTTGTCCGGGACCGCCCAGGTCCTGACCGTGCCAAACCTATGCCCGCTGGACGTCTCGCCGTTCGATTTCACCCAGACCGAGACGCTCATGGCCCGCGCCGCGCGGGAAACCCGGGCCTGGATCGCCGACGGCGGCCTGTCCCGCCAGCAGATCCCCGGCATGCTCAATCCGCACTCGCACTGACCTGATGCCCCGCCAGGCCAACGCGTCTTCGTCAGCGAAGCCCTGGTGGGTGAGATCGTCAGCATCGCCGAGCTCGACGGGGGGGCTCCACGTCGTTCGTGTCTGCAATCTCGCCCCCAACAATCTGTCGACCAGCATCCCGGTTGCACACAGCAAGACCCCCCAACCCTCTCCCCGCAAGCGGGGAGAGGGCTAAATTCCACAGAAGCGCGGCCATCATGGCTGAACCCTCGCCCCGCGCTTGCGGGGAGAGGGCAGGGTGAGGGGCGCGCCGCGCAGCGGGGCGTCTTTCGGCGGGTCAGGTGAGGCGGCGCGTCAGCAAGAGCCCCTCACCCTCTCCGCCGACGGGGAGAGGGCTAACTTCCACGGAAGCGCGGCCATCATGGCTGAACCCTCGCCCCGCGCTGGCGGGGAGAGGGCAGGGTGAGGGGCGCACCGCGCAGCGGGGCGTCTTTCGGCCCGTCAGGTGAGGCGGCGCATCAGCAAGACCCCCAACCCTCTCCCCCAAGGGGGGCGAGGGCTAGGAGACCCTCCCCCTACCTCGGCGGCATGCGGATTGCGCCGTCCAGACGCACGGTCTCGCCGTTGAAGTAGCTGTTGCGCAGCATGGTCAGCGCCAGGTCGGCATATTCCGACGGGTGGCCCAGGCGGCGCGGGAACGGCACCGAGGCCGACAGGCTTTCGAAGATCGCCGGCGCCCGGGTCTTCACCCCCAGCAT
>NZ_CANCLE010000261.1 GCF_947378715.1 Phenylobacterium aquaticum | reverse complement strand
GGCAGAGGGCTCAGCTGCTCACCCCGCCTTCACCCGCGCGATCCAGTCGTCGACGCCGCGTTCCAGCACGAGCAGCGGCACCGAGCCTTCGCCGACCACCAGGTCGTCATAGGCCTTGATGTCGAACTTCGGCCCCAGGGCCGCCTCGGCCCTGTGGCGCAGCTCCATGATCTTCAGCATGCCGATCTTGTAGCCCGTCGCCTGGGCCGGCAGGGTGATGTAGCGGCGCACCTCTGAGCGGGCCTGGTCGGGCGGGCGGCGGCCGGTCTTGATCATGTAGTCGACGGCCTGGTCCTCGGTCCAACCCTGGGCATGGATGCCGGTGTCGACCACCAGCCGGGCGGCGCGGAACAGCTCGGCGTCGAGGCGCATGAAGTCGGCGGCGACGTCGGGATAGACCCCCATTTCCTTGCACAGGGCCTCGGTATAGAGCGCCCAGCCCTCGCCATAGGCGACATAGCCATAGCCCTTGCGGAACTTGGGCGTGCCGGTCTGGCGCACCTGGATGTCGCCCTGCAGCACGTGGCCGGGAATGCCCTCGTGGCACATCAGGTTGTAGAGGTCGGCCGGATCATCGGTCATGCCCTGCAGATGGACATAGACCCGCCCCGGCCGCGCCCCGTCGGGGCTGGGCCCGGCCGCATGGGCCGCCCCGCCGGCCACCTCGCTGAACGACGGCTCGCGCACCACCTCGACCCTGTAGGCGGGCAACAGGCCGAACCATTGCGGCAACAGGGTGCGGGTATGGGCGATGGCGGCGTTGGCGCGGGCCAGATAGTCGGCGCGCAGGGCGTCGGTCCAGGGCTGCGGCGGATAGAGCTTGGCGCGGCCGGCATAGAAGGCCTCGCGGTCGGCGAACCCGGCCTGGCGGGCGAGCGCATCCTGCGCCGCCTCGATGCGGGTCACCTCGGCCAGGCCCGTCCTGTGCACCTCGTCGGCGGTCATGTCGGTGGTGGTGTTGAGCTTGAGCGCGGCGGCGTACCACTCGGCCCCGCCCGGCAGGGAGATCGCCCCCACCCGGCCGCTGGGCGCGGTCGGCAGTTCGCCCTGCCCCCAGGCGATCACCCGCTGATAGGCGGGCGCGATGGAGAGCAGCGCCGATTTGGCGTCGGCCAGCATGGCGTCAGCCTCGGCCGGGGTGGCCTTGCCGGCGGCGACCAGCTTGCCGACCTTGGCCTTGGCGTCGGCCCACAGGGGCGAGTCCGGGCCGTCGGTGAAGGGCGCCCCGGTGATCAGGGTGCGGCTGCCGGCGATCACCCGCTCGACCTCGAAGCGCGGGGCGCGGATGCCTTGCGCGCTCGACAGCTTGCTCTGGGCGATGGCGGTGTCGAGCACCGCTGGAATGGCCCGCAGGCGCGCGTCATAGGCGGCCATGTCGGCGGCGTCCTGCGCCACATGGGTGTTGATCAGGAAGTTCGGCAGTTCCGAATGCACCGAATAGAGGAACGAATAGAACGGCGGCTGATAGCGGCGGAATTTGTAGGTCAGCTCGGCGCGGTCGAGCTCCTGGGCCCAGATGTCGTAATTGGCCTGGGCCGTGGGGCTGAGCTTGGCCCGGTCGAAGCCGGCCTTCATCCGCGCCACGCTGCCGCGCCGCCATTCCAGCCGCGCCAGCAGGCCGGCGTCGCTGATGTCGTCCAGCCGGTCCTCGCCGACCTTCAGCCCCAGCCGGGTGGCCAGCTGCGGCCGCATCGTCAGTTCCTGGGCGAACTCGGCGTCGAGGAAGCCGATGAACCGGGTGTCCTCGGCCGAGGGCGACGCGGCGGCGGGCGGCGCGGAGGTTTGCGCCCAGGCCAGGCCGGGAACGCCCGCCGCGACAGGCGCAGCCAGGATCAGGGCGGCGACCGCCGCAGTACGGAACAGATGACGCATGGGAACTCCGGGTCGGACAGGCTCAGACCCTATCCCGGCGCGCGAGCCAGGCAAGGCTCGCCTGAGATCCCGAGGTCCCTGGGCGGTCAGCCTGCCGCGCCCGTCCCCTAAGCCTGCGCGGAACGCCTCGCGTCATCGTCGCGCGGCCGGACGGAGAGCTGCACTTTCACGTCCAGTCCGAGACGGCCGAGGATCGTCATCAAGCGGTCGATCGTGAAGCGTTCGAGCCTGACGTTGCGGACCCGGGAGAAGTCAGCGGCGGCGAATCCGGTCTGGGCGGCGGCTGCGCGCACCGTCAATTCGCGCGCGTTGAGGGTCTTGATGATCTCGGCGGCAAGCAGGGCCTTGAACTGGCGCAGCCCGGCGTCTTCAAATCCAAGATCGCTGAAGACATTTCCGCTTCCGCGTTCGATCTCGATGGGGTCGTCGCTCATGCCAATGCCGCCTTCAAACGCTTGATGCGATCGCGAACCAGGTCGATTTCCGCCTTCGGGGTCGCGACGCCCTTTTTCGACTTCTTCTGGAAGGCGTGCACCACCCAGATGTCGTCATCGATTTGGAGCGCGTACATGACGCGGTAGGCGTCGCCCCGTTCCTTGAGGACCAACTCCCACACGCCGGCTCCTAGACCGGTGAGGGGCTTTGCAATGTCGGGCGTCGCGCCATCCGCGACAACCGTCAGCGCCTCGGCGGCGCGTTCCTGGGCTCTCGTCGGAAAATCAGCGAAGTCTTTCCTCGCCGCCTTGATCCAGTTGACCTTTCGCGTGTCTCGGACGGTTCCGTATGTAGTCATATTTGACAACATATGTCAAGGATTGACAGGCTCAAGCCGGGGCGAGAGCGACCTCCCGATCCCAAACACCCCGCTCCGGCGCCGTCCTTGAGGACGCAGCGAGGCTCCCCGCTGCGTATGGGATGACACAGCGCCCTGCGCATGCCGGGACGCCTAGACCGCGTGCGCCCGAAGCTGGCGGCCGCGCAGCAGCATCGGCCGGCTGGGGCGTTGGGGACGCATGAGCCGCGTGCGGCGCGCGGACAGGGTCCGGTATTCGCCGCGCTCGGCCTGGGTCGCGGTCTTCGCCACCATCTTGGCGATCAGGTCCTCAAGCCGCCGATCAAGCTCGGCCTCGCGCGAGACTCTGAGAGGGACGTCGGACATGATGGGCAGCTGCTCGCGAAACCGAGACCCTACATATTGGCGAACTGAAGCCTATCACACCCGGACAGGTGATCAAGAACAATTCAGGAACATCCACCCCCTACCCCTTGGCCGCAGCCGCCATCGCCGCGCGCCCGGCGCGGATGATCTGGATCTGGCCGCGCTCCTCCAGCTCCAGCGCCGCGTCGAAGCTCAGGCCCTCCAGCGTCGCGTCGAAGGTGCGCTTGGAGACGCGCAGCGAATCGGGGGACGCCGCCAGCATGGCGTCGGCGATCGCCGCGCCCGTCGCCGCCAGGTCGGCGTCCGGGACCAGGCGCGAGACCAGGCCCGCGGCCAGGGCGTCGACCGCCTTCATCGGCTGGCCGGTCAGCAGCATGTCGCGGGTGCGATAGGGGCCGATGGTCCGCTGCAGCCGCCAGCTGACCGCCAGCTCCGAGCCCGACA
>NZ_CANCLE010000260.1 GCF_947378715.1 Phenylobacterium aquaticum | reverse complement strand
ATGATCGCCAAGCTGATCGCCCACGCGCCCACCCGCGAGGGGGCCAGCGACCGCCTGGCCCAGGCCTGCGCCGAGGTCGAGGTCTGGCCGGTCAAGACCAATGCCGGCTTCCTGGCCCGCTGCCTGGACCATCCCGACTTTATCGCCGGGGACGTGGACACCGGATTCATCGGCGCAAGGCTGGAGGAGCTGGCGACGCCGCCGGAGCCGTCTGACGAGGTGCTGATGGTGGCCGCCGCCGCCACCCTGGGCGACCAGGACGGGGCGGCCTCGCCCTGGCGCGACCTGACCGGGTTCCGACTCAACGCCGCGCCTGAGACGACGCTGCGGCTGTTCCTGGATGGCAAGCCGGTGACTGCGCCGCTGCCGGACGGGGATGTCGAGGCCGATGTGCTGATGACCGGCGATGAGGTCGTGGTGTTCGAGGGCGGCGAGGCCTATGCCTTCACCGCCCGCGCGCCCTTCGCCGACCTCGACGAGGCGGCTGGTGACGGCCAGATCCGCTCGCCCATGCCGGGCAAGGTGGTGGCGGTGTCGGTATCCGTGGGCGACGCGGTGGTCCGTGGCCAGGTGCTGCTGACCCTGGAGGCCATGAAGATGGAGCATGGGCTCGCCGCGCCCTTCGATGGCGAGGTCGAGGCCCTGCTGGTCAGCGCTGGCGATCAGGTCAGCGAAGGCGTCTCGCTCGCCCGGCTGAAGGCGGTCGCCGCCGCATGACCGTCCACATGATCCGGCTCTGCGTCGGCTGCGACACCATCGAGGACCTGCTGGACTGGCACAGGGACGACAAGGGTCCTTGGCTGCTGCACACCCGCATGACACCCAAGCGGGCCGCCGAGATGCTGGACGGCGGCTCGATCTATCGAATCTTCAAGGGGATGATCCTCTGTCGCCAGCGCATACTGGCGATCCGCACCACGGGGGAGGGCGTCACCGCCCGTTGCGAGCTGGAACTGGACCCACAGATCATCCGGGTCGCCCCGACCCCGCGCCGGGCCTTCCAGGGTTGGCGCTATCTCGACCCCAAGGACGCCCCGCCCGACCTGGCCGACGCGGCCGATGGCGAGGAAATCCCCAGCGACCTGGCGCGCCAACTGCGCGAGGCAGGGGCCTGGTAGGCGGCTAGAACACCGTCTCGGTGCGGTCCAGGTAGCGCGAGAGCTCGACCACCCATTTGCGCGAGGCGGCGCGATCGGACTTGCCGGCCGCAGCCTCGAGGCCCGCACCGATGTCGGTGATCGCCTGGAAGCCGAAGCCGCCGCCGGAGCCGCGCAGATTGTGCCCGATGATGGTCACGGCCTCGAAGTCGGAGCGGTCGAGGGCGCTGTCCATGTCGATGACGTTCTGGCGGCAATTCCGCAGATAGGCCGGCGTGCGCTCGGCGAGCCTGCGCCTCGTCCGCGCGGTGGCGTCGTCGAGCAGGGGCGAAGGGCCGGGCGAGGGGGTGGAGAAATCACGTATCGCCCGCAGCAGCACTTCCTGCTTGATCGGCTTGGTCAGATAGGCGGTGCAGCCGGCCGCCAGGCAGGTCTCGCGGTCGCCCTTGAGGGCCGAGGCGGTCAGCGCGATGATCGGGATCGCCGGGCGATCCTGGCTCTTTTCCCAGGCGCGGATGGTGCGGGTGGCGGTCAGGCCGTCCATGGCCGGCATCTGACGGTCCATCAGCACCAGATCATATTGGCCGGTCTTGAACATCTGGCAGGCGATGGCCCCGTTCTCGGCCACGTCGACCCGGTAGGGCGTGTCCTCAAGATAGGCCAGTGCGATGGTGCAATTGTCCGGCGAATCCTCGGCCAGCAGAATGCGCAGGGCGGGCAGCTGCGTCTCCGCCCCCACGCCGACCGGAAGGGCGGCCGGCCGGTCGGTCTCGCTCCAGACCTCGAAGGGCACGGAGAAGCCGAACACGCTGCCCTTATCGACCACGCTCTCGACCCAGATGCCGCCACCCATCAGCTCGACCAGGCGGCGCGAGATGGTCAGGCCCAGGCCCGACCCGCCGAACCGGCGGGTGGTGGAGGAATCGGCCTGGGTGAAACGCTCGAACACCCGGCCAAGCTTCTCCTCCGGAATGCCGATGCCGGTGTCGGCGACAGTGAAGCGCAGGAAGGTCGGACCCGGCCCATCGCCATTGGGCTCGACATTGAGGGTGACCGTGCCGGACGGGGTGAATTTGATGGCGTTGCCCAGCAGGTTGAGCAGCACCTGGCGCAGGCGGGTGGGGTCGCCGACCAGATCGTTGGAGACGCCAGGCGCGATGGCGCAAACCAGGGTCAGGCCCTTCTCATGGGCGCGCGGCGCGACCATCTCGATCACCTTTTCCAGGTGATCCTTCAGGGAGAAGCCGATCTGCTCCAGGTCGAGTTGGGAAGCCTCGACCTTGGAGAGGTCCAGAATGTCGTTGATGAGGTTCAGCAGGTTGTCGCCGGACCGGCGGAAGATCTGGACATACTTGTCCTGTTCCGGGGTCAGCTGGGTCTTGGCCAGCAGATCGGCGATGCCCATGATCGCGTTCATCGGCGTGCGGATCTCGTGGCTCATGCTGGCCAGGAAATCGGACTTGGTGCGGCTGGCGCTCTCGGCGTCGGACCGGGCCCGCTGCAACTCGCCCTCGACCCGCTTGCTCTCGGTGATGTCGCGGGCGGCGGCGAACACCCCCTGCAGGGTGCGGTTGCGATCATAGTAGGTGGTGGCGTTGTAGGAGACCACGGTCTGCTTGCCGTCGCGGGCGCGGGCGGTCAGCTCATAGTCGGTGACCGAGGTCTCGCTCAGCACCCGATTGATGCCGGCCTCGGCGCGGACGGGATCGGTGAAGCAGTCCTTGAACGGGGCGCCGATCAGCTCATCCCGGGTGCAGCCGGTCAGGGCCTCGGCCTGCTTATTGACGTCGGTGATGATGCCCTTGGGGTCGATGGCCATCAGGGCGTCGATGTTCGATTCGATCAGCGAGCGGGTGTAGAACTGCTGGTCGCGCAGCCGCTGGTCGGACTTCTTCTGCTCTTCCTCCACCAGCTTGCGGGCGGTGTTGTCGGTGCCGATCAGCAGATAGCCGATGATCACGCCGGCGGCGTCGCGCAGGGCGGTGACCGAGACCACGGCCGGGAAGCGCGTGCCGTCCTTGCGGATATAGGTCAGCTCATAGATGTCCTCGATTCCGCGGGAGGCCTTGAAGACCAGGGCCTCGAAGCCGGGCTCGATCGGGGTGGCCAGTTCCGAGCTCAGCGCACGGGCGCGGGAGATCAGCTCCTGGGGATCAGAGATGTCGGCCGGGGTGATGGTGTTGATCATCTCGGCGGCGGCGTAGCCCAGCATGCGCTCGGCCCCGACATTGAAGATCTGGATCACGCCCTTGGCGTCGGTGGCGATGGACGAAAAATTGGCGCTGTTGAAGATGGCGCTCTGCAGGGCGCCGGCCTTGACGATGGATTCTTCCGTCTGGCCGCGCGCAGCATGGTCCGGTGTGGGAGGGATTTCGGTCTCGCTATTCGAGCTGT
>NZ_CANCLE010000259.1 GCF_947378715.1 Phenylobacterium aquaticum | reverse complement strand
TTCCAGCCCCACGTGCAACCGCATCAACGGCCCCGGATAGATCCGCAAGTGCTTGCGGGTCTTCAACTGTTCGTCGCAGGAGATCGCCAGGCTCTCGAAACCGCCCCAGGAGAAGCCCAGGCCGAAGATCTCCAGGGCGTCGAGGAAGGCCGCCACCGCCGCCTCTGAGGTGGGCTTCAGCAGGAAGCCGAACAGGCCGCAGGCGCCGCTATAGTCCCGGGCCCAGAGCGCGTGGTCCGGACAGCCGGGCAGGGCGGGGTGCAGAACCTGCAGGACCTGGGGCTGGTCGCGCAGCCAGGCGGCGATCTTCAGCCCGCTCTGGCCATGGCGGTCCATCCGGATGGCCAGGGTCCGCAGGCCCCGCAGCATCTGATAGGCGTCCTCTGGCGCAACCGCCCAGCCCAGGTGCAGCACGCCGTCCTCAAGCTTCCGGACCAGGGCCGGATCGCGGGCGGCGGCCGAGCCCATGAAGACGTCGGAATGGCCGCCGACATATTTGGTCAGGGCCTGGACACTGATGTCGATCCCGTGGTCGAGCGGCTTGTAGATCAGGCCCGAGCCCCAGGTGTTGTCCGCCACGGTCAGGATTCCCCGCGCCCGCGCCAGGGCGGCGATGGCCGCCATGTCCTGCATCTCGAAGCTCAGGGAGCCGGGACTTTCCATCAGGATCAGGCGGGTGGCGTCCGAGGCGCCGCCGACCAGGTCCTCCGGAGACAGGCGCGGATCATAGTATCGGGTGGCCACGCCGAAGCGTTTCAGCACGTGGTCGCAGAACCGGCGGGTCGGCTTGTAGGTGTTGTCGACCACCAGGATCTCGTCGCCGGCCTTGAGCACCGCCAGCAAGGCCCCGCTGAGCGCGGCCACGCCCGAGGGATAGAGACAGACCCCCTTGGCGTTCTCGAGCTCGCACAGGCCGGCGCGCAGGGCGTCGTGGGCGGCAAGGCCCTGGCGGCCATAGGTGATGAAGTGGTCGTCGTCATAGAGCGCCGCAGCATTGGGTAGCAGCACGGTCGAGCCCTTCTGGATCGGCGGGCTCACCGTCTTGACCAGGGGTTGGTCGCCGGCGCCGGCGTGGATCAGGCGGGTGTCTTCGGCCATGGGGAACTCGATTGAACTGACCCCGGCACTTAGGGCCCAGGCCGTGGCGGGATCAAGCGCCTGTCAGAGCTTCAGCGCCATGGCGCAGCGATCGCTCAGGCCGCGTTCAGCCTCATCGCGCAGGATGGCCGCCAGCCGAGCGGAGGGGCTCGTGAGCAGCTCGAACCCCAGGCGCCGGTAGAAGGGGGCGTTCCAAGCGATGTTATGAAAGGTGGTCAGGGACGCGGCCGCGCAGCCCTTGCTGCGACCGACCTCCAGAGCCTGATCCATCAGCGCGCGGCCCAGCCCCCGCTTCTGCCACGCCAGTTCGACCGCCAATTCCCAGATATGTAGCTCGCCATCGACCATCTCGATGTCGATGAAGCCGCGCACAGCGCCCTCCGCCTCGACGACCCAGACCCGGTCAACCGCCACCCGGGGTGGATAGGCCTCCGCAAGCGTGACGGTGTGATCGGCGACCCAGTCGTGGAGTCCGCCCCGGAACGCTTCGCCCGCCGAGCGCTCGACGTCCGGCAGGACCGCGATGTCCCGCGGCGTCGCAAGACGGATGATCAAAGGTCGGTTTCGACTGGCGTGTCGGACCGGCCGCCCCATTCGCTCCAGGACCCGTCATAGACCGCCACCCTGTCGAGCCCCAGCCGGGCCAGGCCCAGCGCCAGGACCGACGCGGTGACGCCGGAGCCGCAGGTGGTGACGATCGGCTTGTCGAGGTTCACGCCACAAACCTCGAAGATCGCTTGCAGTTCGGGCGCCGATCTCATGCGCCCCTGGGTGTTGATCAGGCTGTCGAAGGGCGTGTTGAGCGCACCCGGCATGTGGCCGGACCTCAGGCCTGGACGGGGCTCAGGCGCTTCGCCGCGGAACCGCGGGCCGCTGCGGGCGTCGACCAGTTGCGCGGCCTGGGAGTTCACCAGACCCTTCACGGCCTCGACGTCGCGCACCAGCTCCGGGCGGAACTTTGGGGCGACCATCGTGGGCGCGGGCGTGACCGCGCCGGCCTCGACCTTTCGCCCCTCGGCCAGCCAGGCCTTCAGGCCGCCGTCCAGCACCCGGATATTGTCGAAGCCCATCACCCGCAGCGTCCACCAGACCCGAGCGGAGGCGCGCACGCCCCAGCTGTCATAGGCGACGATGGTCCCCTCCCGCGACAGGCCGAGCTTACCGGCAGCCTCGGCGAAGGCCTCCGGGGTCGGCAGCATGTGCGGCAGGTCGGTCGTGTGGTCGGCGATGGCGTCGATGTCGAAGAACACGGCGCCGGGGATGTGGCGCTCCAGATATTCGCCGTGACCGCTGCGCCCCTCGATCGGCATGAACCAGCTGGCGTCCAGGATGCGCAGGTCCTGGTCGCCCAGATGCTCGGCCAGCCAGGCCGTGGAAACGAAAGGATCGGACATCAGCTTAACCAGGGTGGGGTCGGGAGGCCACGTTCGGCCAGGAAGGATGGATTGAAGATCTTGCTCTGATAGCGAGAGCCCTGGTCGCACAGGATGGTCACGATGGTGTGGCCCGGTCCCAGATCCTTGGCCATGCGGATTGCGCCCGCCACATTGATCCCGGTGGAGCCGCCCATCACCAGGCCCTCGTGCTCGACCAGGTCATAGATCGCCAGCAGCATCTCCTCGTCGCCGATCCGATAGGGATCATCGACCACCAGGCCTTCGAGATTGGCGGTGATGCGTCCCTGGCCGATGCCCTCGCTGATCGAACCGCCGTCAGACTTGAGCTCGCCGTCCTTGTACCAGCTGTAGAGCGCCGCCCCATGCGGGTCGGCCAGGCCGATGCGGACGTTCGGGTTTCGCGCGCGCAACGCCTCGGCCACCCCGGCGAGCGTCCCGCCCGAGCCGACCGCGCAGATGAACCCGTCGACCTGCCCGCCGGTCTGGGCCCAGATTTCCGGTCCCGTGGTCTCGACGTGGGCCTGGCGGTTGGCGACATTGTCGAACTGGTTGGCCCAGATCGCGCCTGCCGGCTCCCGGGCCGCCAGCTCTTCGGCCAGGCGGCCGGAATAGCGCACATAGTTGTCGGGGTTGGAGTAGGGGACCGCATCCACCTCGACCAGCTCGGCGCCCAGCAGGCGAATGGCGTCCTTCTTCTCCTGGCTTTGGGTGCGAGGGATGACGATGGTGGTCTTGTAGCCCGAGGCCGCGCCCACCATCGCCAGGCCGATGCCGGTATTGCCGGCCGTGCCCTCGACGATCCGGCCGCCCGGCTTCAGCAGGCCACGCCGCTCGGCGTCACGGACGATGAACAGGGCGGCCCGGTCCTTGACCGAGGCGCCGGGGTTCATGAACTCCGCCTTGCCGAGAATTTCGCAGCCGGTCGCCTCGCTGGCGCGGCGCAAGCGGATGAGCGGCGTGTTTCCGATGGCGTCCAGGACGCTGGGTGCGACTGTCATGCCCGCTACTTAAGGGGCCTTGG
>NZ_CANCLE010000258.1 GCF_947378715.1 Phenylobacterium aquaticum | reverse complement strand
TCCCCGCTATAGGACGCTCATCCCCAGGAGCGCCGCATGTCCAATTCTCCCGTCGTCTTGATCTCCCACGAGATGCTCGGCCCCATCCAGCCGGGGCTCGAGGCCCAGGGCTATCGGGTGGCGCGGCGGTGGGACATGACGCCGGAGCTCGCCGCCGAGGTGCGGGCCATCGTCCATGCCGGCGAGATCGCCCTGTCGCCGGAGTTCCTGGCCTCGCTGCCGGCCCTGAAGCTGATCGCCAATGTCAGTGTCGGCTATGACGGGGTCGATGTGGCCTGGTGCCGGGCGCGGGGGATCGAGGTCTCCCATGCCGAGGGGTTGAACGCCGAGGACGTGGCCGACCATGCCGTGGGCCTGTTGATCGCCTCGTGGCGCGACATCGTGCGCGGCGACCAGATGGTGCGGGCTGGCGGCTGGACCATGGCCGACCGCATGGGCGCGCGCCCGGGTCTGAAGGGCCGCAAGGTCGGCGTCATGGGGCTAGGCTATATCGGCCAGGCGGTGGCGACCCGGGTGGAGGCCTTCGGCATGCAGGTGGCCTGGTGGGGGCCGCGGCCCAAGCCGGAGGCCCGCTGGCCCCGGGCCGAGAGCCTGCTGGCGCTGGCGGCCGACAGCGACATCCTGGTGGTGGCCTGCCGCGCCGACGCCTCCAACCGCCAGGCGGTCAATGCGGCGGTGATCGAGGCGGTCGGTCCGCGCGGCCTGATCGTCAATGTGGCGCGCGGTTCGATCATCGACGAGGACGCCCTGATCGCGGCGTTGAAGGACGGCCGGCTGGGCCGCGCGGCCCTGGACGTCTTCGCCCAGGAGCCGACCCCGGCCGCCCGCTGGGCCGAGGTTCCGGGCACGGTGTTGACCCCCCACTCGGCCGGGACCACGGTGGATTCCCTGCCCCTGATGATCGGCCAGTGCTTTGAGAACCTGCGGCGGTTCTTCGCGGGCGAACCCTTGGCCAGCCCGGTTCCGGACTGATCTTTCCGGACGGCTCTGGCGGCGCGACCTGGAGAGATCGAACATGCCGCGGGTGCTCGGAATAGGCGGGGTCTTCTTCAAGGCCGAGGACCCCAAGGCGCTGGCCGCCTGGTACGCCCGGGTGCTGGGCTTTCCCGTCGAGGACTGGGGCGGCGCCCAGTGGCCGCATCCCGATCGTGGCTATTCGCTCTGGACCGCCTTTCCCCGCGACACGACCCACTTCGCCCCGTCCGAGGCGCCGTTCATGATCAATCTGATCGTAGAGGATCTCGACGGCGTGCTGGCCAAGGCGGCCAGCGAAGGGGTGGAGCCCCTGGGGCGGGACGACAGCGACGCCTATGGCCGCTTCGCCTGGATCATGGATCCGGCCGGCCTGAAGGTGGAGCTCTGGGAGCCGCCGCCTCCCGCGCCTTAACTTGACATAAAGACATAAAGATATCTTTATGTGACCCATGAGTCTGACCTCGGGCCAAGCTGTCGATGTGCTGCGCGCGGCGGGCGAGCCCAGCCGCATGCGCATTCTCGCCCTGCTGGCCCATGAGGAGCTGGCGGTGCTGGAACTCTGTCGGGTTCTGGACCAGAGTCAGCCCCGTGTCTCGCGCCATCTGAAGCTGCTGGCCGACGCCGGGCTGGTCGAGCGGTTTCCGGACGGCGCCTGGGTGTTCTACCGGCTGGTCTCGGGCGGCGAGCCGCGCCGGCTGACCGACGAGACCCTGCGGCTGATCGATCCTGCCGACCCGATCCTGCTGCGCGATATCAGCCGGCTGCAGGAGGTCCGCGCCGAACGCTCCACCGAGGCCGGGGAGTATTTCGCCCGCAACGCCGCGCGCTGGGACGAGATCCGCTCGCTCTACATTTCCGAGACCGCCGTCGAGGCGGCGATCCTCAAGGCCGCGGGGCCGGGCCCCTTCAAGCGGCTGGTCGACCTGGGCTCCGGCACCGGGCGCATGCTGACCCTGCTGGGGCCCCACGCCGAGCTGGCCGTGGGCCTCGACCTGTCGCAGCAGATGCTGAACATCGCCCGCGCCCATGTGGCCGACGCCGGGCTGTCGCGCTGCGAACTGCGCCATGGCGACATCTTCTCAACCCGCCTGCCGGGCCAGAGCGCTGATCTCGTGGTGGTGCACCAGGTGCTGCACTATCTGGGCGATCCAGGCGCGGCGGTGCGCGAGGCCGGGCGGCTGGTGGCCGAGGGCGGCCGGCTGATCATCGTCGACTTCGCACCGCACGGTCTCGAATTCCTGCGCGAGCAGCACCAGCATCGCCGCCTGGGCTTCGCCGAGGCCGAGATGGAGCGCTGGCTGCATGAGGCGGGGCTGGCCAAGGTCCGCGCCGCCGCCCTGCCGCCCGCTCGCCGCGACGGCCTGACTGTCAAGATCTGGACCGGGGAACGGGTCCGTCAAACCAACAGGAGCGCGGCATGACCGCTACAGCCCTGGGCCCCGTGGCCCGCGCCGGCTCTGGCCTGGCCAAGCGTCCGAAGGTCTCCTTCGAGTTCTCGCCGCCCAAGACCCCGGAAGCGGAGGAGAGCCTCTGGGAGGCGATCCGGCGGCTCGAACCGCTGAATCCGGAATTCGTCTCGGTGACCTATGGGGCCGGCGGCTCGACCCGCGACCGCACCCACCGCACGGTGGTGCGGATGCTGAAGGAGACGCGGCTGAAGCCCGCCGCCCACCTGACCTGCGTCGAGGCCTCGCGCGCCGAGGTCGATGAGGTGGTCCAGGCCTATTGGGACGCCGGCATCCGCCACATCGTCGCCCTGCGCGGCGATCCGCCCGGCCAGATCGGCGGGGTCTATGTCCCGCGCGCCGACGGCTATCTGAACGCCACCGAGCTGACCGCCGGCATCAAGGCGGTGGGCGATTTCGAGGTCAGTGTCAGCCTCTATCCCCAGACCCATCCGGAGAGCGGCTCGGTCGATCGCGACATCGATGTGCTGAAGGCCAAGATCGACGCTGGCGCCACCCGGGCGATCACCCAATTCTTCTATGATATCGACAGCTTCCTGCGGTTCATGGAGAAGGTGCGCAAGGCGGGCGTGACCATCCCGATCTCGCCGGGGATCATGCCGGTCTCGAACTTCAAGGGCCTGAAGAAGATGGCTGGGCCGGTGGGGATCACCATCCCGTCCTGGCTGGGCAATCTGTTCGAGGGGCTCGACAAGGATCCGGAGACCCGCAAGCTGATCGCGGCCTCGGTCGCCACCGAGATGTGCGCGCGACTGGCCGAGGAAGGCTTCTCGGACTTCCACTTCTACACCCTGAACCGCGCCGACCTCGTCTACGCCATCTGCCGGGTGCTGGGCGTGCGCGAGGACCCGTCCGAACCCGTGCAAGAGGCCGCCGCATGAAACCCCTCTGGATCGCCGCCGGCGCCGCGACCCTGGCCGGCCTCGCCGCCGTGGCCTTCGCGCAATCGCCCGCCTCCTGGGTGACCCCGACCGCGCCGTTCAAGATCGCCGACAATCTCTATTATGTGGGCTCGGCCGGCATCTCGACCTTCCTGATCACCACCCCCAAGGGCCACATCCTGATCGATGGCGGCATGCCGGGGACGGCCAAGCAGATCGAGGCCAGCATCACGACCCTGGGCTTCAAGCCCACGGACGTGAAGGTGCTGCTCAACACCCACGCCCA
>NZ_CANCLE010000257.1 GCF_947378715.1 Phenylobacterium aquaticum | reverse complement strand
AACGGATGCAAAACAAGCTGCCCCAAGCAGCAAGGTCAAAACCCTTCAAGCACGATCAACACCCTGACGCGGGGTGGAGCAGCCCGGTAGCTCGTCAGGCTCATAACCTGAAGGTCACAGGTTCAAATCCTGTCCCCGCACCCAGATATTACAAAGAACCCCCGGGGCTCACGCTCCGGGGGTTCTTTGTGTTCGGGATACAGGAACGACCGCCTCGCAGTGGCGGTCAGGCCACCAATACCGGCGGCTTGAACAGGCCCTGGGGCGAGACGGTGAAGATCTCATAGCCCGTGGCGGTCACGCCCACCGAATGCTCGCACTGGGCGGACAGCGACTTGTCGCGGGTCACCGCTGTCCAGCCGTCAGACAGCAGCTTCACCTGGTATTTGCCCAGGTTCACCATCGGCTCGATGGTGAAGAACATGCCCTCGCGGAGCAGCTCGCCCGTGCCCTTCTGGCCGAAGTGCAGGATGTTGGGCGCGTCGTGGAACACCTTGCCCAGGCCGTGGCCGCAGAAGTCGCGGACCACCGAGCAGCGTTGGGCTTCCACATAGGTCTGGATGGCGTGGCCGATGTCGCCGGTCCGGGCGCCGGGCTTCACCTGGTCCAGGCCCTTCTGCATGGCCTCATAGGTCACGTCGATCAGTCGCTTGGCCCGCGGGGCCACCGGGCCCACGCCATACATGCGGCTATGGTCGCCATGCCAGCCGTCGATGATCAGGGTCACGTCGATATTGGCGATGTCGCCTTCGCGCAGGGCCCGCTCCCCGGGGATCCCGTGGCAGACCACATGATTGGGCGAGATGCACACCGTCTTGGTGTAGCCCCGATAGCCCAGGCAGGCGGGCAGGGCGCCGTGATCGAGGATGAACTCCCGCGCCATGCGGTCAAGCTCATCGGTCACCACGCCCGGCTGGACGTGGGGGGTGAGCATGTCCAGGCACTCGGCGGCCAGCTTGCCTGCGGCGCGCATGCCCTCGAAAGCCTCCGGTCCGTGGATCTTGATCTGACCCGTGCGGTGCTCGGATTCGAGAACGTCGGTGAGGGACATGGAATGAGCTCCGGACAGTCAGGCCGCGCCGCGTTCCGCCGCGGCGCTGCGACCTTAGTTGGCGTTTCTAGCACAAAACCGCAACGTCCGCCCCGCCTATTGGTCGCCCGCGCGCGCGACCTGCCGAGGCGTCGGGCAGGGCGTGAAGCCTGTGTTCATCCAGGTTGATCAACGGCGAATACCTGAAATGCGCGACAATTAAGCGCGGATTCACGCGCGTGAGTTCAAATAACGTCGATATAGACGCCGCCCCATTCCTGGTTGTATTTGGTCTCGCTGCTCACCAACGTTAGCGCGATGTATGCTCGCCAGGCCCTGGCGAGCGCAAACGCGGACTCCGCCCAGTTGCGCAATCGGGTCGCGACGGGGTTGAAGGTGGCGGGCCCCGTCGACGATGGCGCGACCTATGCGATCGCCCAGAACATGCGCAGCGAACTGGGCGGCTGGCGGACGCTGAACGACAGCCTGCGGCGGAACCAGTCGACCCTGGACATCACCACCACGGCCGTGGAGGGCGTGTCCGACACCCTGACCGAGATGCGGGCCAAGGCCGTCGCCCTGGCCGACCCCTCGCTCGACGCCAGCAGCCGCGCCGCCTATCTCAGCGACATCAAGGACATGGTGGCGCGGATCAACAGCGCGGCGCGCAATTCCAGCTTCAGCGGGATCAACCTGCTGGTGGCCAAGAACAATACCCCGGTCGACATCACGCCGGCTCAGGGCGCCCCCCAGGCTAATCTGAACGTCTCGGTTCCCATGACCGGCGAGGCGGGGACGCTGAACCTTGACGTGACCGTGCCCTATTCCTCGACCACGCCGACCATGACGGTGACCGGCGTCGGCGATCCGGTCAGCGTGGCCTGGCCCCAGGCCAAGACCTCCGGCAGCGCGATCCGGCTCAGCCTGCCGATCGCCTATGGCGACTGGAACAATCCGGACGTCCCGGGGGCTGGCAGCGTCAGCTTCGACTTCCGCTCGACTCCGAGGGCTTCGTCCAACCCCCAGGGATTCAAGATCAACAGCCTGACCTTCACGGCCCTGCGTGGGTCGGAGAGCCTGCTGGCCTCGACCGCTGGCGACACCATCAGCCTGGGCTATCGGCCGATGACTTCGGATTGGCTGGGGCTGGACAATCTCGACCAGCTCTCGCTGGACGGGGTGGTGACGGCGGTGGACGGGGCGCTGGCCCAGGCCAATAGCGCCGCAGCCTATTTCGGGTCGCAGTCGGCGATGATCGGCCGGCGGATCGTGATGGCTGGCAAGCTGGCCGACACCCTGGAGGCGGGCATCGGCAATATCGTCGACACCGACATGGCCAAGGACTCCGCCAAGCTGCAGGCCAGCCAGGTGCGCGAGAGCCTGGCGACCCAGTCCCTGGCCATTGCCGGTCAGCAGGCCGGCTGGATGCTCGACCTGTTCCGCAGCGCAGCCTAGGAGGCCAAGTCCTCCTGAGGCTCAGAGCGGGTTCGGCCCCGCGCTCGCGGGAGCAGCAGCCTGGTCCGACGGCGCCTTCATGATGCTGGCGGGCAGGGACGTCGGGCCGGGCGAGCTGGGCGTCGGCGCGGGGACCTGTGGCGGTGGCGTCGGGCTTGGCGGCGGCGGCGCCGCCTCGGTCTGGGCCATGGCCCGTGCGTCGTCCTCGGCGGTCTGACGCTCGATGATGTGCTGGCGTCGCAAGCCCAAAGCCACCGCGCCCCACACGGACAAGCCGCCGACCAGCAGAAAGATCAGCCAGAAGACCAGGTTTCCCACGGGCCGCGTCGCCTGCAGGCCGCGACCATTGATGGTGCGGGCGGGGTCAAGCTTCCGCCTTTGGAAGAGCATTTGGCTGACCCTCAGTCTCGCCGGCCATGGGGCTGTGACCAAACATGACAGAGTTCCACGCCGGCGACATCATCGATCGCCCTCACTTGGGAGCTCTGTTGGAGCATTGTGGCGCTTTCGACCTGGTCGCCATCGCGCCGCCGCCGGAAGCAGCACTTCGCGGCCGCCGGGGGCGTCGCGATCGCTTGGACCCTCGCCAGTCGTGAGGGGCGAATCGATCGCCGGCTATTGCGGGGCTTGGGCGTCAGCCTTGGCCTGGGCGGCCGTGGTCGCCGCATCGTGGGACTCATGCTCCTGCTTCGCCGCCAGGGCGTCCGCATCGTTGGACGTCGCCAAGGTCGCCGCCGCCGCGTCACTGGACGAGGGCGCGCCGGACGCCTGGAGCTCTGCCTGAGCGGCCGCGAGGTGTTGATCCGCGGCGGCCTGAACCTTCATTCTGTGGTTGAGGTTGGCGGTCATGAGCCCGATGACCAGCAAGAGCAGCAGGGCCCCGGCGCCGGCCATCCACCAGCGCACCTTGGGGGGCAGCGGCTGGGCCGCCGGCAGGCCATCGCCACGAATGGTGCGCAGCGGATCGAGCGGGGTGTGGTCGTCCGACATGGGATCGTCCTTAGCCTCGACGGGGCTGCCGCCGACAGCCGGAGGATGGTCCCCGGATCGGTCTCTAAATAAGGCGCCCCCGTGAGCCTGGAGCGCGTGAGTGGGCGGCGCGCCCTGAGTGGTGCGGGGCGCGGAAG
>NZ_CANCLE010000256.1 GCF_947378715.1 Phenylobacterium aquaticum | reverse complement strand
TCTTTGTTGGAATGGGGACGGCATTCTTCCGCGCGACCGTTGAGGATCGAAGCCATCGGTGGGCGCTGCTGCTCCCCCTGGCTTGGATATTGCCGGTGATCGTAGCCGAACTCTTTCGTGTCCCCAATTCACCGGAGTCCAAGACCGCGTCTTGGGTTGCGGACCTCATCGCTCCGGCGCTTTTCATTCAAGCGCTTGCGAGCGGGGTGATTGTCGTTTGGGTACGGCGCCCAGTCTGGTGGATCACGGTCTGGCTGATCCTGAACTTCGTCTGCGCTGTCATGTCGGCGTTCAACCTCGCCATGTTCGCCAGCGGGGACTGGATATGAGCGCCCTCTGGCGTTCCGCTGCGGCAGATCACCTAGGGCTTTGGCCTGTCTGGCCCAGAGGGAGTATAGAGGCGTCATGATCGGCAAACTGAACCATGTCGGGGTCGCGACCCCCTCGATCGACGAGGCGGTGAAGGTCTATCGCGACGTGCTGGGCGCCACGGAGATCGGCGAGAAGTTCTCGATGCCCGAGCAGGGCGTCTGGGTCTGTTTCGTCACCCTGCCCAACAGCCAGATCGAATTGATCGAGCCCTATGGGGAGGCGTCCCCGATCCACGGCTTCCTGGCCAAGAACCCGGCCGGCGGCCAGCACCACATCTGCTTCGAGGTCGCCGACATCATCGCCGCCCGCGACGACATGCGCGCCAAGGGCGCGACGGTGCTGGGCACGGGTGAGCCGCGCATCGGCGCCCACGGAACCCCGGTGATCTTCGTCCATCCGAAGAACATGGGCGGCGTGCTGGTCGAGTTGATGGAAACGCCTAAGGACCCTCACTGATGACCATCTTCACCGCGCTCGCCATCTACATGACCATCTGGTGGACGGTGCTGTTCGCCGTCCTGCCCCTGGGCGTGACCAGTCACGCCGAGGCCGGGATCGATCTGGGCGACGGCGGTGATCCTGGCGCGCCGGTGGACCCCAAGCTGAAGAAGAAGTTCATCACCACCAGCTGGGTGTCGGCGATCCTGTTCGCGGCCCTGTGGCTGGTCATGACCTTCCACCTCATCCACCTGCCGGCCTTGCCCCACAACGGGTATTAGGCGGGCGGTTTCGCCGCATATTTGCGCGGGCGCGGCATGGTTCGCCCAAAGTTTGAGCGCGGTGCGCAAAGGGCTTCCCGTAGCGGAATAAGCGGCGCGGGCGGCACGTAACCCACGTTACATCTCGTCATCACGGCTGGCCGAGTTGGTCCGCCCGTGGCGTTTTTCCCCGACGACCTGAAGGCCGCCCACCTCCCTGGGCGGCCTTCTTTTCGTGCGCATTGCCGAAAGGCCGGCCGTAGGGGCGGCCTTCTTTTGGCGCGCATTCATTGCCAAGAGCGCGGGGCTGCGGCTATCACGGGTCGCCTAGAAGACGTCGTCAGGATCCGCATGCGCCTCCCGCTCTTCCCGCACCTGAATTCAAGTCTCGTCCTCGGTCGCGAGGACTAGCCGGGTGAGCGAAGCCGAGAGCCTGACCGGCCGCGCGCCGCCCTTCGGCCTGTGGGAGCGATCTGTCGCCGCTCGCTATCTGCGCGCCAAGCGCAGCGAGGGCGGGGTCGCCCTGATCTCGCTGATCTCCTTCATCGGCATCATGCTGGCGGTGGCGGTGCTGATCATCGTCATGAGCGTCATGAACGGTTTCCGCTCCGAGCTGCTCAGCCGGATCCTGGGCTTCAACGGCCATGTCTATGTGACCGGCGGGGTGATGATGACCCCGTCGCGCGAGCCGCTGATCGCCCGGCTGAAGGCCATTCCCGGCGTCACCCAGGCGGCGCCGGTGATCGAGGCCCAGGCCATGGCGCTCGGCCAGGGCCAGATCAGCGGCGCGATCGTCCGCGGCATCACGCCCAAGGACCTCAAGGACACCAAGATCGTCTCGACCAATATCGTCCGGGGCTCCCTGGAGGGCTTCGGGGTCGGCGACTTCGGCGGCGATCTGATCCTGGTCGGCGACAAGCTGGCCCAGAACCTGGGCGTCCAGCCGGGCGACGCGCTCACCCTGATCTCGCCGACCGGCGGGGCCACGGCCTTCGGCGCCACGCCGCAGCGCAAGACCTACACCGTGGCCGGCACCTTCAGCGTCGGCATGAGCGAATACGATCAGACCTTCATCTACATGCCGCTGAGCCAGGCCCAGCTGTTCTTCGGCCGCGACACCGCCGTCGACTTCGTGGAGATGAAGCTGAAGGACCCGGACGAGGCCATGGCGCTGAAGCCCGAGGTGGCGCGGATCGCCGGCCCGACCGCCGTGGTCACCGACTGGACCCAGAAGAACGCCTCCTACTGGGGCGCCCTGCAGGTCGAGCGCAGCGTCATGCGGCTGATCCTGATGATGCTGGTGGCCATCGCCGCCATGAACATCATCTCCGGCCTGGTCATGCTGGTGAAGAACAAGAGCCGCGACATCGCCATCCTGCGCACCATGGGCGCAGGGCAGGGCTCGATCCTGCGGATCTTCTTCATGGCCGGCGCCTCCGTGGGCCTGCTCGGCACCCTGGCGGGCCTGACCATCGGGGTCCTGTTCTGCACCTTCATCGGCCCGATCCAACAGGCGGTGGAGTGGGCGACCGGGACCCAGGTGTTCAATTCCGACGTCTATTTCCTGACCCGCGTCCCGGCCAAGATCGACTGGCAGGAAGTGGCCGGCATCATCGGCTGGTCGCTGGGCATGGCCTTTGTGGCGACCCTGCCGCCGGCCTGGCGCGCCTCGCGCCTCGATCCGGTGGAGGCGCTTCGCTATGAGTGATCTGGTCCTGGCCATCCGCGGCCTCGAGCGGACCTATGTCTCCGGCGACCGCACCCTCCAGGTCCTGAACGGCGCCGACCTGGATGTGGCGCGGGGCGAGATCGTCGGCCTGATCGGGCCCTCGGGCTCGGGCAAGTCCTCGCTGCTGCACGCCGCCGGCCTGCTGGAACGGCCGACCGCCGGCCAGATTTTCATCGAGGGTCGCGACTGCTCGGCGCTCAGCGACCGCATCCGCACCCGCATCCGCCTGTCGACCATCGGCTTCGTCTATCAGGCCCACCATTTGCTGCCGGAGTTCTCGGCGCTGGATAACGTGGCCCTGCCGCAGATGATCGCCGGCCGCAGCCGCAAGGCCGCCCGCGCCCGGGCCGAGGAACTGTTGAGCCGCCTGGGCCTGGCCGACCGCATCCACCACCAGCCGGCCCAGATGTCGGGCGGCGAGCAACAGCGGGTCGCCGTGGCCCGGGCTCTGGCCAACAAGCCGCGCCTGCTGCTGGCCGACGAGCCAACCGGCAACCTCGACCCCACCACCTCGGCGGCGGTGTTCGAGAACCTCTATGAACTGGCGCGCAGCGAGGGCGTCGCCGCCCTGGTCGCCACCCATAATCTGGAACTGGCCCGCCACATGGACCGGGTCCTGGCGCTCAAGGGCGGCAAGCTGGAAACCCAGACGACGTTCTAGGACAAGAGCCTGGCCATGAAGTCCGAGTGCAGGCTCCAGCCCAGGAAGCCCGCCAGGCCCATGATGATCCCGCCGGCCCCGAACACCCAGGCGCCGTAGAGCGCGCCGGCCACCTCGACCAGGGCGGCCACGGCGGACATCGACACGGCGATGGAGATCAGGGCGTCGGAGGC
>NZ_CANCLE010000255.1 GCF_947378715.1 Phenylobacterium aquaticum | reverse complement strand
TCGGCGCCGCCTTCCGCGACTTCACCCCCGGCGTGGCGCGGATCTCCGAGGGCGGGCAGTAATTCACGTGTGGAACGCCCCCTTGAGGTTGAGCCAAGGCTCAGCTTGAGGAATAGTCGCCCCGGGGATGCGCGGATCAGTTGTCCGCGACGCGACGGGGGGATGGGCTTGCGGTTCTGGATTTGCGCGATGGCGGCGTTCGCCGTCGGATCGGCGGCGCGCGCGGCGCCGCCCCTGGAGGTCTACGGCCGCCTGCCCGCCGTGGACCTGGTGGATTTGGCGCCCGGCGGAGAGAGCTTCGCCCTGGTGGCCCGTGACGGCGACGCCCGCAGGCTGTTCGTGCGCAAGACCGACGGGACTCCCGTCTTTGTCGCCGCGGTCGGCGACAGCAAGGTTCGCGACATCCAATGGATCGGCGACGATCAATTGGTGGTGTTCGGCAGTTCCACCATGCAACTCCCGGATCTCAGCTTCGAGAAGATGGAATGGACGGGCGGGGTTCATATCGATCTGAACACCAAGGCCAGCTACATCCTGATGAAGGAGTCCCACACCTATCTGCCGGCGATGTTCGGCTGGTACGGCCAGGCTCAAATCGGTGATCGCTGGTACGGCTATTTCGCCGACTACACCTATGAGCAGATCGCCCCGACCTATCAAAGCCGGATGATCTGGCCCGACCTCTATCGCATGGATATGGCCACCGGGAAGGTCGAGAAGGCGGCGCCGGCCGGAGCGGGAGACACCGATTGGGCGATCGGCCCTGATGGCGCCCTGCTGGCGACGGGCGCCTTTGACGCGCGCGGCCAGGGCTTCAAGCTGGCGGCCGGAAAATGGGGCGGGCCCACCCTCCTCACCCGTTCGGCTCAAGCCGGTGACGCGGAGGTCCACCTGGCGGGTCTGGGGCGGACGCCGGGCACGGTGTTGGTGCGGGAACGTAACGACCAGGACACCGTGGTGCGGGAAATCCAGGTTTCGCAGGGCGGCGAGGGCGAGGTGGTGACCCATGGCGACGTCGAACTGCTGCGCGGACGGCTGAGCCGCCAATTGATCGGCTGGCGCGAAGGGTCGAACGGGGCGGTCCACATGTTCGATCCCGCGCTCCAACGCCGCGTGGACGCCAGCCGCAAGGCCTTTCCCGGTCTCAACGTGACCCTGGTCTCCTATGACGAGACCTTCGACCACCTGGTCATGCTGACCGACGGCTCCGACGATTCCGGCACCTACTGGCTGGTGGACATCCCCAAGAAGTCGGCCCGGCGGATCGACCACGCGAATCCGCTGATCAAGCCCGAGGACGTCGGCCCGGTGCGCATGATCCAATACAAGGCCGCCGACGGCCTGGAGCTGGACGGGGCGCTGACCTTGCCCCCGGGCGGGGCGGCGAAGAACCTGCCCCTGGTGGTGCTGCCGCACGGCGGGCCGATCGTCCTGGGCGACGGCGCGCAGTTCGACTGGTGGGCCCAGGCCTTCGCCTCCCGGGGCTATGCGGTGTTCCAGCCCAATTATCGCGGCACGCTGGGTCATGGGGAGGCGTTCCGCAAGGCCGCCTATGGCGAGCTTGGCCGCAAGATGCAGACCGACGTCTCCGACGGCGTCGCCGCCCTGGCGGCGCAGGGGATCATCGACCCCAAGCGGGCCTGTATCGTGGGCGCGAGCTATGGCGGCTATGCCGCCCTGGCCGGGGTGACCCTGCAGCATGGGCTATATCGGTGCGCGGTCTCGGTCGCGGGGGTCGGGGATTTTGGCCGCATGATCACCTGGGATTCCGTCCGCGACGGGTCCGACATGCGGGGGGTGAACTTCTGGCGCGACCTGTCGGGCGCCTCGGCAGGCCAGAACCTGGCCGACATCTCGCCCGTGCGGCAGGCCGCCAGGGCTGATGCGCCGATCCTGCTGATCCACGGGCTCGACGACACGGTGGTGCCGATCGAGCAGAGCAAGATGATGGAGAAGGCGCTGAAGGCCGCCGGCAAGCCGGTGGAGTTCGTGACCATGGCCGGCGAGGACCACTGGCTGTCCAAGGAACCCAGCCGCAAGGCCATGCTCGCCGCCGCCGTGGCCTTCGTCGAGAAGCACAATCCGGCGAACTGAAGCCTCATACGCAAAACGCCCCCCGGCGGACCGGAGGGCGTTCTGGATTTTCAGTCGGTCAGGCCAGGTCTAGTCGACCGGGCTCCAGCGCTTGGCCGGTTCGGCGCCGCCGCGGGCGGGGCCCTTGAACTGGGACTGGTCGATCGGCTTGGTCGAGGCGCTGGGGCGGCCGGCCGCAGCCTGGCCACCGCCGCCGCCGGCGCGAGCCGGGCGGTTGCGTTGCTTGCGCAGGCCGCCGGGCAGGTCGGAGCGACCTTCCGGCTTGCGGTCCGAATGGCCGCCACCGCCGCCGCGACGTCCGCCGCCACCGCCGCTGTTGCGCTCGCCGCGCTCGGCGCGGTCGGTCGCCTCGGCCGGCATGTGGGCGGTCATCATCGACAGGCCACGGTCATTGCGACGGTCCTCGCTGGGGATGACCTGGCGGGTGACCTTCTGGATGTCCTTCAGCAGGTTGCGCTCTTCCTCGCCGCAGAAGGCGATGGCCGAGCCGCCGGCCCCGGCGCGGGCGGTGCGCCCGATCCGGTGGACGTAGGATTCCGGCACATTGGGCAGCTCGTACTGGACGACGTGGCTGACCGCGTCGACGTCGATGCCGCGCGCGGCGATGTCGGTGGCGACCAGGGCCTTGACCTCACCGGACTTGAAGGCGGCCAGGGCGCGTTCGCGCGCGCCTTGGCTCTTGTCGCCATGGATGGCGGCGGCTTCGACGCCGGCCTGCTCCAGGGACTTGGCGACCCGGTCGGCGCCGCGCTTGGTGCGGGTGAAGACAATGACCCGCTTGAAGTCGCGCTCGGCGAACAGCTCGTTCAGCAGGGCGCGCTTGCGGGCGCTCTCGACGAAGATGACCTTCTGGCTGACCTTCTCGACGGTGGTCGCCTGGGGGGTCACCGAGACCTTGAGCGGGTTGGGATTGAGGAGTTCGCCGGCCAGCTTGCCGATCTCGGTCGGCATGGTGGCCGAGAAGAACAGGTTCTGGCGTTCCTTGGGCAGGAACTTCACGATCCGGCGGATGGGCAGGATGAAGCCCATGTCCAGCATCTGGTCGGCTTCGTCGAGGACGAAGATCTCCACGCCCTGGAGCGTGATGGACTTTTCCTGCAGGTGGTCGATCAGGCGGCCGGGGGTGGCGACCAGCACGTCGACGCCGGGGGCCATGGCGCGCATCTGGCCGCCATATTTCACGCCGCCGAACACCACCGCGACGGAGACGCCGAGGTGCTTGCCATAGGTCTTGAAGCTTTCGCCGATCTGGGTGGCGAGCTCACGGGTGGGCGACAGCACCAGGACGCGGGCGCTGCGGCGGGTGGCCGGACGGCGGTCGGCGGCCAGGCGGTGCAGGATGGGAAGGGCGAAGGCGGCGGTCTTGCCGGTGCCGGTCTGGGCGGACGCGATGAGATCGCCGCCCGTGAGGACGACCGGGATGGCGCGCAGCTGGATCGGCGTCGGGTCGACGTAACCCATCGCTTTGACACCGTTGATCAGGGAGGCCGGCAGACCGAGCTTGGAAAATGGCATAGCGGGTCATTAGCCGGTTATTCAGCAGTGGACGCGAGGTAATTCTGAAAGGTGGAACCCGGCCTCCGGACGGGTT
>NZ_CANCLE010000254.1 GCF_947378715.1 Phenylobacterium aquaticum | reverse complement strand
CCGCAAGCGCGGCCAGCCGCTGAACTTCGAGATGGCCGTGACCCAGGAGATGGAGACCATTGCGCTCCGCCACCTGCCGCACGCCGCCTGCCTGGTGCCTGAGCGTCGGGAAGAGGTGACCACCGAGGGCGGGCTCGACGTGGCCGGCGCGCACAACACCATCGCCCCGGTCGTGCGCCGGCTGGTTGACGCCGGCATCCGGGTGTCCTGCTTCGTCGACGCCGTGCCGGAACAGGTGGCCGCCGCCAAGTCGGTCGGCGCCCAGGTGATCGAGCTGACCACCGGCTTCTATTGCGACGCCGTCCGCGACCGCTCGCCCGAGGCGCCGGCGCTGCTGGAGCGCCTGAGGGTCACGGCCCGCGAGGCGCATCGGCTGGGCCTGGAGGTCCATGCCGGCCACGGCATCGACTACGAGACCGTCAAGGCCGTCGCCGCCATCCCTGAACTGGCCGAACTGAACATCGGCCACTTCCTGATCGGCGAGGCGATCTTCGTCGGCCTGGTCCCGGCCATCCAGCGGATGCGGGTGCTGATGGACGAAGCCCGGGTGGGGATGGCCGCGTGATGGGGTCTTCTCAGTGATCTTGGGGATCGGCTCGGACCTGTCGGACATCCGTCGCGTTCAGGGCAGCCTGGACCGGTTCGGCGATCGGTTCACGAACCGCTGCTTCACCGAGATCGAGCGGACCCGCTCGGACCGCAAACCGGACCGCGCCGCGTCGTATGCCAAGCGCTTCGCCGCCAAGGAGGCCTGCGCCAAGGCGCTTGGCACCGGCATCCGGCGCGGGGTGTTCTGGCGCGACATGGGCGTGGTCAACATGCGCTCAGGCCAGCCGACCATGGCCCTGACCGGCGGCGCCGCAGCCCGCCTGGCCGAGATGGTCCCGGCCGGCCACAAGGCGGTGATCCACCTGTCGCTCACCGACGACCACCCCTACGCCCAGGCCTTCGTAATCATCGAGGCCTTGCCGGAATAAGGACTAAGCGGCCCAGCCGAAGTACTGGCTGATCCCCGTGGCCTTCAGGCTTTCGCGCCACAGCAGGGCCTCGCCCTCAGGCGCTCGCTCGGGCGGCAACAGCACCGCAGGCCCACTCTTGCCGGCGCCTTCCGGTCCGTAGAACCCCAGGCTCTCGACCCCGGCTTCGCAGCAGGCGCGCGCGATGCCCATGGTCCCATCCTCGACGGAGTGCGCAGCCTTCAGGGTGCGGTTGAGAATCATGCGGTCTAGGAAGGTGTCGCCGCCGGCCGCCGTGGTCTTGGCCTGCAGGCCGCTGTCGGTGGGGCCCGGATGGGCGCAGAGGCTCTTCACCTTGCCCGCGAAGGCCGGCCGCGCCTGGGCGATGTGGTCGTGCAGGGCGTAGGTGAACAGCAGGTTGGCCAGCTTGGACTGCTGGTAGCGCCGCCACTTGCCGAAGCCCATGAAGCCCTGGCCGCCCAGCTTGCCGCCCTTGGCGCGCAGATAGTCGGCCTTGAGCGGCGGTCCACGCCGGGCGCCGCTGGAGTGATTGACCACCCGTGCTTCGCCCCGCGCCGTGGCGGCCGTCTCCAGCAACGGCCAGATCTCGGAGGTCAGCAGGAAGTGCGACAGGTGGTTGGGTTGCATCTGGACGTCGAAGCCGTCCGGCGTCGCGGCGTCGGGCAGGCCCATGACGCCCGCATTGTTGCACAGCACGTCGATCCCACCGGCGAAGGCCTTGCGCAGTTGCGCGCCCGCCGCGCGGACGGCGTCGAAGCTCTGCAGGTCGCACGCGACCAGTTCAACCTTGCCGCCCCGCTGCCTCAGCTCCGCCAGGGCCGCGTCGGCGCGAGGCGAGGGCCGGTTCAGCATCAGCACCTGGGCGCCCAGGTCCGCGCAGGTGCGGGCCAGCACCAGGCCCGTGCCGCTGGTGCAGCCGGTGATGGCCACGGTCTTGCCGGCCAGGCTGGGCAGCGCAGCGGCCAGCGCGGGGTAGTATTGGGACGTCAGGGTCATTTCAGGTGGTCTGCGTACCAGGCGATGTAGCGATCCAGCCGGTCCTTCAGGAAGCTGGGGCGGGTCAGGCCGTGGAACTGGCCGGGATAGATCACCATCTTGGTCTCGACGCCCAGGCTCCGCAGCGCCTGATACATCTGCTCTGTATTGAGCAGCGGCACGTTGAAGTCCTTGTCGCCGCCCAGGAACAGGGTCGGCGTGACGATCTTGTCGGCGTGGTAGAAGGGATAGGACACCTTCATCCAGGCCTCAGGGTGCTCCCAGGGCCGGCCCAGCTCCACCTCATAGTCGCGGATATATTGGTCGGTGCCATAGCCGGCCAACACATTGGAGATGCTGGCCCCGCTGGTCGCCGCCTTGAAGCGGCTGTCCATGGCGATGACGTAGTTGGTCAGGATGCCGCCATAGCTCCAGCCGCCGACACCCAGCCGGTTTGGGTCAGCGATCCCCTGGGCCACCGCATAGTCGACGCCGGCCAGTACATCCCTGACCGCCGGCGGGCCCCAGTCGGCATAGAGCGCCATGCCAAAGGCCTCGCCCCGGCCGTTGCTGCCGCGCGGGTTCGAGGCCACCACCACATAGCCCTGGGCCGCCAGCATCTGCCATTCGCGGTTCCAGGACAGGTTATATTGCGACTGCGGCCCGCCATGCAGGCGCAGCACGGTCGGGTATTTGCGCCCCGCCTGATAGCCCGGCGGCTTGACCAGGAAGCCGTGGACCTCGGTCCCGTCGCTGCTCTTGAACTTGATCTCCTCGACGCTGGCCTGGGCCACGGCCTTCAGCCAGTCGTTCTGGTGGGTGAGGGGGCGGGTCTCGCCCTTGGCCACCACACAGAGCTCCGGCAGGCTGTCGGGGACGCCGACCTGGGCCACGATCTTGCCCTTGCCGTCGGTGTCATAGTCCTCGACCACCTTGCGGCCGGCCACCAGGTCCTTAGGCGCGCCACCGGCCGCCGGAATCTCCACCAGGCGGTTGATCTGGTCGTCCTCGACCACCACCGTGATGCGCTTGCCGTCGGCCGACCAGTGGGGGCTGTAGACATTGCGGTCGAGGGTCGGGGTCAGGATCCGAGGCGCGCCGCCAGCGGCCGGGGCCACGGCCAGGGTGTGGACGCCATAGCCGATCTTGCGGATCTCGCCGCCCTGCAGATAGGCGATGGACTTCCCGTCCGGGCTCCAGGCCGGATAGCTGCCCCATTCGGGGTCGCTGTCGGCGCCGGCATAGGTGGTGACCGCATGCAGGGCGCCGCCGGCCTTGGCCTCGACCACGTAGACGTCGGTGTTGTAGTCGCGGTCGATGTCCTTCACGCGCTTGGAGACGAAGGCGATCGACTTGCCGTCCGGCGACCAGGCCGGCAGCGCCTCCTCATAGTCACCGGTGGTGACGCGCGCGGGCGTCTTGTCGGCCAGGCTCATGACGAAGAGCCGGCCGCGTTGGACGCCGAGATAGCCCGCGATGTCCTGCTTGAACTGGAACCGGTCGATGACGATCGGTTGCGGTCGCTTGGCGTCGGCCTTCTCGCCCTCGGCCGGCTTGGGCGGCTCCGGCGGGGCGTCGCGCAGGATCAACGCGATCGACTTGCCGTCCGGCGACCAGGCGAAGTCCTCGACCGAGGCCTTGCCGGAGGTGATCTTCTGGGCCTCGCCGCCCAGACGGTCCAGCAGCCACAGCTGGTCGGCCTCGTCGTCGTCGCGCCGGCCGGAGATGAAGGCGAGAT
>NZ_CANCLE010000253.1 GCF_947378715.1 Phenylobacterium aquaticum | reverse complement strand
GAATTCCAGGGGGTGAAGTCGGCCGCGTGGGCGTGCATCAGCACGAAGCCCGACAGCACGAAGAACAGGTCCACCCCCGCCCAGCCGAACCGCACCAGCGGCAGGGCGGCCAGACCCGGCAGGCCCAGGCCGAAAGCGGCGTTGGAGATATGGTAGAGATAGACCCAGAGCGCGGCGACGCCACGAACGCCCGTGAGGCTACGCATGTGATCGCCTCCAAGGCGGTGGGCCTGGGATTGGGATAGCGGGGAAGTCTGGAGGAGGGGTGAACGGGAGATTGTCATCGACCATCTGCCCTGGAAGCCTGATAGCGGGATCATCCGTCAGGAGTTACGTCTCTTCGAAATGATCTACGTTGCACTCCTCTTCCTCATCGCCTTCACGGGCTTCTTCATCTGGCTCACTGTCCGATCGCTGCAGCGAGGCCAGGTCAGCAGCCGAGGGGTGACGTTCGTGCGGTCGCGACAGCCCATCCTCTACTGGCTTGGGATTGGGGCCTGGCTGCTCAACGTGCTGGGTGGCCTCTTCTTCTTGGCCATTCTGCTAGACGCCCTCTTATCACGCCCGGCTTAGCCGGACTCTTGAACCCTCTCCCCGGTTACGGGGAGAGGGCAGGGTGAGGGGGGCGCCCCGCTTCGGGGCGCCTTGCAGCGATTGGGTTGCGTCGAAGTCGGGAAGAGCCCCTCACCCAACCCTCTCCCCGTGAACGGGGCGAGGGCTATCTGGATGCGGTCCTCGCCGAGATCCTCTTCGTAGCTCTCACGCCGCCGAGGGCTTTAGCACCTCGAAATAGTAGCGGCGGAATTCCCGGGTGGCGCGGTCGGTGGCGACGGAGTGTTCCTGGGCGAGCGGCGGGACCTCGGAGGGCTGGGAGCTTTCGACCACGGCGCGGTCTTCGTCGGCGATGCGGGCGTTCATGCGGGCGAAGATCGGCTCGAGCAGACCCAGCTTTGCGAAGTCGCGGGAGGCCACCACCATCAGCCTTGTCGTCGCCTGATCCACCGGGATCACCAGGGCGTGGATGCGCAGGTGGCGGCCGGGGATCGGGATGTGGAGGGCCATGATATTGGGCCGGTGAAACTCCAGATGTCCGCCCCTGTCGTCGCCGTCGAGGATGGACCGGGTGCGACCGCCGAAGGCCGTGTCCTCCCAGGTGACCTCCATGGTCGAGGTCGGCGTCATGCGCCGGCGCGCCTGCTTGCCGATGGTGGCGCGGTGGACGAAGGGCAGGTGCGGACTGTCGAGCATGTTCTCCATGGCCCGCGTCCAGTGGCAGGCCCAGGTGCGCTGGATCAGGGTGCGGCGCAGGCCGGGCGCGACCAGGCCCTCCGGCGGCTGGGGCTCGACGGGGGCTGTGGTTCCGGGCGCGGTGTAGATCCAGATCAGCTCGCCGAGCTGGCGGACAGGCAGGGGCGTGGCGCCCAGGGTCTCGCGGCGCGCCTGCGGATTGAAGGGGATGTGGCGGTTGGCGCCGGTGCGGTCGAAGCGCCAGCCGTGGAACGGGCACTCGATACAGCCGTCCTCGGCCACATGACCGAGCGACAGGGCGACGCCCCGGTGCGGGCAGCGGTCGATCAGGGCGGCGGGCTGGCCCTGGGCGTCGCGGAACAGGGCGATGCGCTCGCCGGCCAGGGTGAGGCTGAGCGGCTTGCGGCCCAGGTCGCGGGCGGGGACCAGCGGGGTCCAGACATGGGCGAAGCTGTCGAACATGGGGCGACTATGGCCGAGGTCGGCCCCGTTCCCAAGGGTGGTGGTTTGTGAGTTCACCTCACAACGGATCGAGTGAGATGTCGTTTGTCACGCCCCGGGGCGGCGCCCATGCTCGCGCCAGATCGAACGGGGGATGGACGCGATGAGCGAAGACGAGGTGTGGCGGACGGCGCGGATGCGGGAGCGGTTCACCTTCGACGCGGTGGCCAAGACCTATGACGCGGCTCGCCCCGGCTATCCGCTGGCGCTGTTCGAGGATGTGGCGGATTTCGCCGGCTTGACGGGCGGCGACCGCATCCTGGAGGTGGGCTGCGGCTCGGGCCAGGCGACCCTGGGCTTCGCGCCGATGGGCCTGCCGATGCTGGCGCTGGACCCGGGAGCGGAGCTGCTGGCCCTGGCCCGGCGCAACCTCAGCCCGTTCGGCCATGTGGCCTTCGCGGAGACCACCTTTGAGGCCTGGCCGCCGGAGCCGGGCGCCTTCCGGCTGGTGGTCTCGGCCCAGGCGATCCATTGGGTGGCGCCGGAGATCCGCTTCGCCAAGGCCGCCGCCGCCCTGTCGCCGGGGGGAACCCTGGCGGTGTTCGGCAATGTGCCCATGACCGTGCCCGACGATGTGCGCGCCGCGATCCACGGGGCCTATCTGGCCGTGGCGCCGGAGCTGTTGGGCCTTGCCGCGCCGGAGACCTGGTATCTCGGATCAGGGCCGCTGGCTGGGCTGATCGCCGAGACCCCGGCGTTCGCGGCGGTCGAGCACCGGGCCTATGGCTGGTCCATGCCGCAGACGGCGGCGAGTTATCGGGCGCTGATGGCGACCAAGTCCTATCACCAGGTGCTGCCGCAGGCGCGGCGCGAGGCGCTGTTCGAAGCGATCGAGCGCGCGGTCGCGGCGGTCAGCGACGGCTTCGACCTGGGCTATGAGACGCACCTCTATCTGGCGAAGGCGGGTTGAACCGCGCCGGCCCCTCACCCAACCCTCTCCCCGCGGGCGGGGAGAGGGCTTAGGCGCTTAGGCCTCGCCGCGATCGGCGCGGGCCTTGGCGAGCGCCTTGACCAGGCCGAACGAGCCCAGGAAGTAGTGGAAGGCCGCCCACAGATAGAAGCAGAGCGAGACGATCACCCCCTCGCGGGTGGCGTGGACCAGGGAGCCTTTGCATTGGCCGATGAGGTCGGCGGCCGAGCCCTTGGGCGCGCTGCCGCCGGGGCAGAGCTCGGAGAACCGCAGGCCGCCCTTGGAGCCGCCGCGCAGCATTTCCTGCAGCGAGGCGACGATGCCGTGGTCGCCGCTGTGGGTGAAGTTGAACTGGGCGAAGTGGTCGATCAGCCAGCCGGTGAAGGGCGGGCCGCCACCGAGCGCGATCAGGTTCAGGAAGAAGAACAGCAACGCCGTGGCGGTGGCGCGGCGACGCGTCTCCACCATGTTCTGCACCACCCCGAAGGTCGGGCCGAGATAGGTGTAGTGGAAGATGCCGGGGATCAGCAGGATCATGGCGGCGGTCTGCCAGGACGGCTGCAGATAGGCGGCGATATAGATCGGCGTGGCGATGGTCAGGCCGATGGCCGGGGTGAGCGCGTACCAGCGGGCGGACCGTTTGGACATACGGTCGGTGATGACCCCGCCCAGAATGGTGCCGATGCCGGAGGAGAAGCCGCCGACCAGGCCGGTGATCAGCCCGACCTCGGCATAGTTCAGGCCGAAGGTGCGGGTGAAATAGGGCGGCACGAACTGGCCTGAGCCATAGGAGCCGAAGGAGGCGATTGTCACCCCCAGCACCATGTTGGCCACCGGCCACTTGAGGAACAGGGTCTTGGCGACCGAGCCCAGCTCCTTGACCTCGCCCCAAAGCGAGAAGGGCGGCACGACCGGGGTGACGTCTTCCGGCGACACAGGATGGTCGACCATGTCGGAGTGGCCGCGCTTGGGCTCCTTGATGACCAGCTTGATCAGGATGGCGACGATCACGCCGGGGAGACCCACCAGCA
>NZ_CANCLE010000252.1 GCF_947378715.1 Phenylobacterium aquaticum | reverse complement strand
AGGGCGCGATTGAGCACCAGGTCGGCCTGGGCCTCGGTCGTGGCCGCGCGGGTCTCGTCGGTATAGGCGAGCGCTGCGGTGGCCCGGTCGGTGTTGGTGCGCACGACATTGCGCTCGACCTCGGCGGTCGAGGACCATTGCCAGCCGGCCAGGGCCCCGTTGGCGGCGGCAGCGAGGCGGCCGTCCTCGGTCTCCGAGCGGCGCTTCAGGGCGTCGGTGGCGAAGGGGGAGAGACCGAGCCTGGCGTCACTGTCCGTGGACTCAAAGGTCCCATTGACCGTGGCCGAGACGCCGTTGCCCAAGGGCTTGGCCCAGACCCCGTTGAGGGTGACGTCGTTCGAGCGCGGCTGCAGGGTGCGCGCGGCGCCATCGCCGCCGACCACGTCGCGGTCCGCCTCGGTGATCGGCTGGGTGCGGGTGACCTTGGCGTCGAGCAGCAGCCGCTGGCCCTTGAGAATCTTCAGATAGCCCAGATGGGCCGCCGCCGTGTCGCCGGCGCCGGCCGTAGGCTCGGTGTCCGAGGCCTCAGCCAGCCAGGCCTTGAAGCGCTGGCGCAGGACGATGTTCACCACCTTCTGGTCGGCCGGATAGCCGTATTTCAGCGAGACTTCCTCGGGCAGGATCTCCACCCGGCCAATGGCCTCGGTGGGCAGGTCGCGGATCTCGTTGAAGCCGGAGACCCGGCCGCCATTGATCAGCACCACCGGCCGGCCGCCATTGCCCTGGCCGCTGGTGAGCTGGGGCGCGAGCGCGGCCAGAAGCTCGGTGACATTGGCCGCCCCATAGGCGCGGATCTCGCGGGGCGACAGCGTGACCTCCGGGGTGATGTCGCCAATGACCTGGCCCGGCAGGGTGAGCTTTCCCTGGACCACCACCTCCTCGACCTCAGTGTCTTGGCTAATATCGCGCTGAGGCGGCGCGGCGGCGGACGCGGCCGTGGCGAAGGCCGCCAGGGCGCAGCCGGCGAGCAGGCGCGCGGCGAGGCCGTGGCCGTGGGGACGGGAGATCTTCAAGTCGGCGATCCTGGCTTTGGTCGAGACGGGAGGGTGGCCTTAGCGGCCTTGGACCCCAGATAGAACGCCGGTGTTGCAAGATGTTTGCGTCGTGTGGCGCATGCGTTGCGGCTTCCAGAGCGAGAGCCCCCAACCCAGCCGTCATGGCCGGGCTTGTCCCGGCCACCCATGATCGCAATCGTCGTGTCGGGAGAGCTGCAGCGATCGCCGCGCGCGCTATCGGGAATCGGGTATGTATGGGTGGCCGGGACATGCCCGGCCATGACGATCGTTAGGGGGACTAAGCCCGGCGGCTGCGCTTGGAGGTCTTGGAACCCTTGGTCTTCTTGGTCTCGCGGACCTTTTCCACCACCGGCGGCGGTTCGGCGTCCCAGCGGATGTCGGCGTAGCGTTCGCCGCTGGCCAGGGCGTCGAGGGTGACGCTCTCCTGGCCGAACTTCTTGCGATAGGACCAGTAGGCCGCCATCACCTTCTCGACATAATTGCGGGTCTCCAGCGCCGGCATGCACTCGATGACCATCAGGCTTTCGTCGTCGTCGCCGAGCATCTCGGCGGTCTTCTGCAGGGTGGCGGGGCCGCCATTGTAGGCCGCGACCGTGCGCAGGATGTCGTAGCCGACCCCCTGGCTCATCAGCCACGACAGATAGTCCTGGCCGACCTTCAGATTATAGGACGGGTCGAACAGCGGGCTCATGTCGTCGCGCAGGCGGGTGTCGCCGGTGGCGTGGGCGGCGGCGTCGGGCATCAGCTGCATCAGGCCGACGGCCCCGGCCGGCGAGACCACGCCGGGATTGAAACGGCTTTCCTGGCGTACGATCGCATAGACCAGCGCCTTGTTGACCTTGAAGCCCTCGCGCGGCTTCAGCGACGGGACCGGATAATCGGCCTCGGTGCGGCGGCGCGTGGCGGCATAGGCGCCGGTGGCCATGTCCTCGGCCAAGCCGGCGTTGATCAAGGCCGACAGCCGGGTCCAGCGGTCACGTTCGGCGTTGTTGGCGGCGAGGGCCACGCCGGCCCGCAGCTCCTGGGCGGCCTCAGCGACGCGGCCGATCTGGGCCAGGGCGGCGGCGCGGTGGGCGCGCGGGTCGTCGGCCATCATCCGGGTCAGGTCGGCTGAGGATCCGGAATAGGACGCCTTGACCAGGGCTGCGGCGCGCGGCGGGATCGTCGGGCTCTCGATCATCGGAATGGGATCGCCGAGCTCGTGTAGGGCGACCTGACGTGCGGCGATCATGCCGTAGAAGGTGTTGGGCGCGCCCGCCGCGACCAGCAGATGGGCGACGGTGTCCTCGGTGTGACCCTGGGCGCGGGCGGCGCGGGCGGCCCAATAGGCGCCGCCGGCCCGGACCCAGAGATCCTGGCTCTGATCGTCCGCCAACTGGGCCAGGGCTTTCTCGGCCTGATCGAACCGGCGCAGGCGATAGGCCGCCATGCCGATGATCCAGCGGTCGCCGACCGCCTTGCCGACCTCGAAGGCGCGCTTGGCGTCGCCGGAATAGAAGGCTTCCCGCGCCAGGCGGGTGTTGTCGAGGTCGAAGGGACCGCCGCTGCCGGGCGCTACCAGCTGCACCTGGGCCCAGTCCGTGCCGGCCAGGCGCGGGGTCGAGAGCGGCGGCGCCTCGATCGGCTTGCGGCGGGCGGCGAGGGTGGAGATGCGTTCGGCCGGCGGCAGGTCGGAATAGCGCGACAGCCAGTCAGCCAGCTCGTCATAGTTCGACTTGTGCGCCGTCGGATGCATCAGCTGGCGATAGGTGATGTAGCCGTTGAGGGTCGGATCGGTGATCTCGATCCCCTGCATGGCGGCGTCGATATAGTCGCCACGGTCCACGGAATCGAAGGCGGCGGCGTAGTGCTGGGCGTCGGCAGGCGTGAGCACCTGAGGAGTCGCGGCCAGCGCGCCTCCCGAAAGTGCCGCACAGATCGCGGCGAAAGCCACGACCCGGATGCGCCAGTTTGCCGTCATGCCCCTTCCACACTGTCCGTCTCGCGACGAAGGCCGTGTGGCCCCAAACCTCAGACCAGGAAGGTGTAATGGCTTGTATGCGTTAACGGAACCCCGTTTCGCCAGCAGGGTCCCTCACGCCCCGGTGATTCGCCTGCTGGGGGTGTCGAGCGGCCTTGATCCTCAGTCCAGATAGCGCTCGGTCCCCGCGCCATCCAGGCGCCGCACCCGGGCCGGAGCGAGGTCGGCGGGGGGCATCAGCCGGGCGTTGACCCCCATGCGATTGCGGGCCGGATCGACCGGCGCCCAGTGGGTGACGCAGCCGCAGGTCCGACAGCGATGGAATTCGATCGAGCGGTCGTCCCACATATAGATGTCGGTGGCGGCGTCCGGCGGGACGAGACGCACCTGGGCCAGCGGGTAATAGGCCCAGAGCACGCCATAGCGCCGGCAGATCGAGCAGTTGCAGTCGGTGACCTCGGCGGGAGCGGCGTCGATCTCCAGGGCGACGGCCCCGCAGTGGCAGGTGGCGGTGATCATGGCGGATGATCCTGGTCAGGCGGCCGCGAGGCCTCGGATCACCACCTTGCCCATGTGCGCGCCGGATTCCAGGTGGGTAAAGGCCTCGCGCGCCGCCTCAAACGGGAAGACGCGGTCGATCACGGGACGCAGGCCGGACATGGTGACGGCGCGGGTGAGCTCGATCAGGCCCGCGCGGTCGCCGACCGTGATGTTGGTGATGGAGGCGCCGCTCATTTTCA
>NZ_CANCLE010000251.1 GCF_947378715.1 Phenylobacterium aquaticum | reverse complement strand
GCGGCCCTGTTCGCCGGCGACCTGTTCCGCATGTACCAGCGCTACGCCGCCCTGCACGGCTGGCGGGTCGAGATCGATTCGGTCTCCGAGGGCGAGGTCGGCGGCTACAAGGAAATCATCGCCGCCATCTCCGGCGACGGGGTGTTCGGCCGGCTGAAGTTCGAGAGCGGCGTCCACCGGGTGCAGCGGGTGCCGGAGACCGAGGCCGGCGGGCGCATCCACACCTCCGCCGCCACCGTCGCCGTCCTGCCCGAGCCGGAGGACGTGGAGATCGAGATTCGCGACCAGGACATTCGCATCGACACCTATCGCTCGTCCGGGGCCGGCGGCCAGCACGTCAACAAGACCGACTCCGCTGTGCGCATCACCCACCTGCCCAGCGGCATCGTGGTGACCAGTTCCGAGAAGTCGCAGCACCAGAACCGGGCCCGGGCCATGAAGGCCCTGAAGGTCAAGCTCTACGACATGCAGCGCGAGGCCCTGGACAGCGCCCGCTCCGAGGACCGCAAGAGCCAGGTCGGCTCCGGCGACCGGTCGGAGCGCATCCGCACCTATAATTTTCCGCAAGGCCGGGTGACCGATCACCGGATCAACCTGACCCTCTATAATCTGCCCAAGGTCCTCGAGGGCGAGGCGCTGGACGACGTGATCAATCCGCTGATCGCCGAAGACCAGGCCGCCCGCCTGTCGGCCCTGGAAGACGAGTTCAACTAGAAGCGCCGCGCATGCGGCCCCGGAACGCCATGGACGCCCACGTCGCCGCCCTCTTCCGCCATCCCGTCAAGGGCTTCACGCCCGAGCGCCTGACCACAGCCGCCCTGAAGGCCGGAGGGCCGTTCCCCTGCGACCGGCTCTATGCGGTGGAGAACGGTCCGTCCGGCTTCGATCCCGCCGCCCCGGCCTTTGTCCGCAAGCAGAAGTTCACGGTGCTGGCCGCCATGGCCGAGGTGGCCAAGGCCCGCACCGCCTATGACGAGGCCACCGGCCTGCTCACCGCCACGGCGGCCGGCCAGCCCGACTTCGCCGGCGCCCTGACCGACCCGGCCGGGGCCGAGGCGTTCTGCGCCTGGCTGGGCGGCCTTCTGGGCGAGGCGGCGACCGGCCCGCTGAAGCTGGTCCAGGCCCCCGGCCACCGGTTCATGGACCACCCGCTGGGCCATGTCTCGATCGTCAACATGAACAGCATCCGCGACCTGGAGGCCAAGGTCGGCCGCCCGATCGACCCCCTGCGCTTTCGCGGCAATATCTATGTCGAGGGCTGGCCGGCCTGGGTCGAGAACGACTGGACCGACCGTTCGCTGATGGTCGGCTTCGCCCGCGCCAAGGTCTACAAGCCCATCGTCCGCTGCGTCGCCACCCATGTGGACCCGACCACCGCCGAGCGCGACATGGACCTGGTGAAGGCCCTGTTCGACCACTATGGCCACATGCACTGCGGCATCTATGTCCACGTCACCGACGGCGGCGCCGTGACCCTGGGCGACGCCTGCACCACCCCCCAGCCGGAGGCCGCATGAGCCAGACCCTTCTCAAGGCCTGGCAAGGCGCCAAGGCGGCGCTGGAGGCCGCCGGCCTGGTCGGGCCGGTGATCGACGCCCGCCTGCTGGTCGAGGCCGCCGCCGACGCCACCCGCGCCGACATCATCGGCGATCCCTATCGCGCGCTCACCCCCGACCAGGAAGCCCTGCTGGCCGACTACATCGCCCGCCGGGTCCGCCGCGAACCGGTCAGCCATATCCTGGGCCGCAAGGGCTTCTGGAAGATCATGCTGTCGGTGACCAAGGACGTGCTGACCCCGCGCCCGGACACCGAGGTCATCGTCGACACCGTGCTCAAGGCCTTCCCCGAGACCATGGCCTTCAACATGCTCGACCTGGGCGTCGGCTCGGGCGCGATCCTGCTGGCGGTGCTGGCCGAGCGGCCGGCGGCCAAGGGGCTGGGGATCGATGTCTCCGAGGAGGCCCTGGCCGTGGCCCGGGAGAACGCCGCCAATCTGGGCCTGGGCGGCCAGGTGGCCCTGCTGCGCGGCGACTGGACCTCGGGCCTTTCCGACGACAGCTTTGACCTGGTGGTCTCCAACCCGCCCTATATCGCCACCCATGTGATCGAGACCCTGGAGCCGGAGGTGCGCGTGCACGAGCCCCGGCTGGCGCTGGACGGCGGGGCGGACGGCCTGGACGCCTATCGCATCCTGGCCCCGGAGATCCTGCGGGTGCTGAAGCCCGGCGGAACCTTTGCCGTCGAGATCGGTTACGACCAGAAGGCCCCGGTCGAGGCGCTGTTCCGGGATGCTGGCGCAAGCGGCGTCAGGACCCTGCTCGACCTCGCCAACCAGGACCGTGTGGTCACCGGCGCGAAAAACCCCTTGGAAACCCGGCCCTGACTCGCTAAGTCAGGTTCCTGTCTCCACCCAATTCGCTGGTGCTACAGGTTTCGGATCCTTGATTTCTGGGATCGAGAGCCGCTCCAGCAGGCGCACGACTCCTCGTGACGCGCGCTCAGGTCAGGGCGGACGACGGGGAACACTTACGTCTTCAACACGATTTCCCGGGCCATTCGCCCGGGCAAGGCGAAAGGACAGGCCGCGCGCTCAGGCTGTAGCCCAGCGGCGGCAAGATGGTTAGCAAAGAATGAGAGATTTCAAGGGTATGAAGCGTCAGCGCGGCCGCAATCGCGGCGGCAGTGGCGGCAGCAGCGGCGGGGGTAAACCTCAGCAGCAGAACGCGAACCGGGCCTTCGATTCGAACGGTCCGGAGGGCGTCAAGGTCCGCGGCAACGCCCAGCACGTCTTCGAAAAGTACCAACAGCTGGCGCGCGACGCCGGCGGGGCTGGAGACCGGGTTCTGGCCGAGAACTACCTGCAGCACGCGGAGCACTATTTCCGCACGATCCGGGCCATGCAGCCGACCAAGTCGGCCAGCGAGATCCTGGGACGCGACCAGTTCGTGTCCGGGTTCGACCTGGACTTCGAGGACGAGAGCGGGGCCCAGGCCGCGCTCCAGGCCGACGCAGACGCGGAATCCGAAGCCGCCTGGAACGAATCCGAGGGCCGCAACGCCGCCGGTAACGGCGCCAGCAACGGAAATGGCGCCGGCGCGAACAACGGCGCCGGGGATCGCAACAGCTGGCGCGACCGGGACGATCGCGAACGCAACCGCGACGGCCAGGGCCAGCAGGGTCAGGGCCGCTATCGCGACCGTGACGACCGCCCCCGTGACAATCAGGGCCAAGGCCAAGGCCAGGGCGACGATCGCCCGCGCAATGACCGCAACCGCGACGACCGACCGCGGGGGGATGATCGTCCCCGCGAGGACCGCGCCGCCCGCGACGATCGTCCGCGTGATGATCGTCCCCGTGACGAGCGTCCGCGCGATGAACAACGCCCCCGTGATGAACGCCCCCGCGAAGAGCGTCAGCCCCGCGAGGAGCGTCCGCGCAATTTCGAAGGCGGCCGTCGCGACCGTTGGCGCGACCGGGAAGATCGTCCGCGCGAGGACCGTCCCGAACGCGACCCGCTCGCCGTGGTCGAACCCCAGGCCGCTCCGCTGGTGGTGACCGAGGACCGCAGCTCTCCGGTGCTGCGCGATGACGACGGCGGCGAAAGCCACGCTCCGGCCTTCCTGAAGGCCAAGGCGCCCCGGGCCACGCCGGCTCCGGCCGCTGCGGCGCCAGCGGCTCCGGCCCCTGAAGCCGCCGGTGATGACGAGGCCGCCAAGCG
>NZ_CANCLE010000250.1 GCF_947378715.1 Phenylobacterium aquaticum | reverse complement strand
GGACGCTTTGGTCTCAGGCGCCGGGCGGGATCGGCGGCTGTTTCGGTGGAAGAGCTTTGCCGTGGGGCGCGTCCACCCCCTAGGTTCGGCCGCATGACCCGCGCGCTGACCGGCCTCCTGACCTCGCCCTTGAGAAACCTGGTCGCGGTCGTGGCCTTCATGCTGGCCCTGATCACCGTCTCGACCACCGGCTATGTGCTGGCCGGCTGGAGCCTGGCCGACGCGATCTACATGGTGGTGCTGACGGTCTACACGGTGGGCTATGAAGAGGTTCGCCCGATAAACACGCCGGGCCTGCATGCTTTGACGATGATGACCATCGTCTTCGGCTGCACCGGCATGATCCTGTTGACCGGGGTGCTGGTCCAGGTTTTCACGGTGGGGCAGATCAAGCAGCTCCTGGGTCGAACCGGCGTGACCACTGAAATCGAGCGGCTGAAGGGACATGTGATCATCTGCGGCTTCGGCCGGATCGGGGTGATGCTGGCCAAGGACCTCAAGGACGGCGGCATGGATCTGGTGATCCTCGACCGCAGCGAGGCGCGGATCGCCCAGGCCCAGGCCCTGGGCTATCTCTGCCTCCAGGTCGACGCCGCCGACGAGGCGGGGCTGAAGGCCGGCGGCATCGAGCGCGCCAAGGTGCTGGCCACCGTCCTGCCGGACGACGCCGCCAACGTGTTCATCACCCTCTCGGCCCGCAGCCTGAACCGCGAGCTGCACATCATCGCCCGGGGCGAGCAGCCGACCACCGAGAGCAAGCTGGTCTATGCCGGGGCCGACAAGGTGGTGCTGCCGACCCACATCGGCGCCGAGCGCATCGCCGAGATGATCCTGCATCCCGAGACCGCGCGGTTCATTCGCGGCTCCGACCGCATGCGGGACTTCGACAAGACGCTCAGGGACCTCGGCCTGCATCTGGAGGTCGTCACCGTGCCGGAGGAGTCCGCCGCGATCGGGGTGGGCCTGGGCGAGATGGAGAACCGGGGGCGCGGCGGATTCTTCGTGGTGCAGCTGGATCGCCGCGACGGCGAAGTCCTGACCCGGCCGCCCGGAGACACCCGGCTGCAGGCCGGCGACGGAGTGCTCCTGGTCACCCGCGCCGACATCGCCGCCATCACCACCCTGTTCCAGGCCTCGGCGGATCGGGTCCGGGCCGGCCGCAGCCTGTTCTGACCGGCGGGGAGGGGCTAGTCTGGGGCCAGAAGGAGTCGCCCATGGCTGGACTGAAGGACAAGCGCGGCTTCATCGACAAGGAGCGGCTCGATCTCTCCGAGCGCCAGGCGGTCGAATACTGGATGAAGCGCTGGGGCGTCACCCGCGACCAGATCACCGCCGCCCATCGCAAGGTCGGCCGCATGACCAAGGACATCGCCGCCGAGCTGGGCAAGAAGCGCTGAGGCGCCTCAGGCCTTGGGATATTTCACGGCCATCTCCTCCAGCGTCGCGGCCAGGATTTCCTCCAGCACCGCCAGGTCCAGGTCGCTCAGGCGCTTGATGTGCAGGCAGACGCCCTTGAAACTGTGCTTGCCCAGCCGCGCCAGGCGCGCCGCGTGGGCCGCCGCGCCGCCCATCAGATAGACCACGGTCTTGCCCTTGCGGGGGCTGAAACTCAGCCGGGGCATCTGGCCCTCGCGGCCGCTGTCATAGCGATAGTGATAGGCGTCGAAGCCGACGATGGCGTCGCCCCACATCACCGCCGGCTGTCCGGTCACCCGGCCCATCAGGTCGATCAGCACGCGGGCGTCCTCGCGCTGGCCGGCGTCAGCGATGGCGGCGACATGGTCGTCGACGCTGGCTGTGGTCGGCACGGTCTTGATCGTCGCCATGGTCCTACCTCGCGTGCGCCGTCAGCCAGCCGCTGATCCGGGCGAGGGCGACCGGCGCAAAGGTCTCCTCGATCTGACCGTATTCGCTGGGCGATCCGGTCGCAGCCGTCTGGAACAGGTGGTTCAGGCCCGCCATCTCCTCCACCGTCGCGTCCGGATTGCTGGCCAGGGCCGCGCGCAGCAAAGGCAGGTTCTGGTCGGCCGCGACCTGCAGGTCCTTGGACCCGTTGAGCGCCAGGACCGGGCAATGCACCGCCTCCAGGGCCGGCTTCGGATCATAGGCCAGCAGAGAGCGCAGGCCAGGCTGGGTATAGGCCGCCGTCTCGGCGTCGATGTGGGCGGCCGGCGCCTCGGGCCGCGCGGCCACCAACAGGGCGTGGACCTTCGACACCGCGTCATCGGCGCTGACCGCGCTGGCCGCGGCCACGAACAGCCGATGCTTCAGCTGCATCATCTCCTCGATCTGGGCGTCGCTGGCCCCGCCGGCCTTGGCGATGCGGACGTTCTGCAGCTCCAGTTCCTCAATCCCCTTGGCGGCCGGCGCGGCCAGCAGCACCAGCCAGGCCACGGAGGGATTGCGCGCGGCGATCATCGGGGCGACGCAGCCGCCCTCGCTATGGCCGACCAGCCCGACCTTGCCGGCCAGGATATCCGGTCGCGCCCGTAGCCAGTCGAAAGCCGCCTCGGCGTCGGAGGCGAAGTCGGACAGGGTGGCCACCGCCAGATCGCCGGTCGAACCGCCGATTCCACGCTTGTCATAGCGCAGCACCGCGATGCCGGCCCGGGTCAGTCCGTCCGCCAGCACCAGGAAGATCGGATGACCCAGCACCACCTCGTCGCGCAGGCTGGGGCCGGAGCCGGCGATCAGCACCACGGCGGGGAAGGGGCCGGCGCCCTGCGGCAGGGTCAGGGTCCCGGCCAACCTCACGCCCTTGGCGGCGGGGTTGTCGATCGTGGCCGCCACCTCGCGATAGGGATAGGGCCGCTTGGGGATCTGCGGTCGGTTGATGGGAGCGGCGCCGGCGCCGGCCCCGCGCCGTGCGAAGCTGAGCGGCTGGTCCAGGCCGCCCTGGGTCCAGGTCCCGACCAGGGCCTGGCCATCGGGGCTGAGCCCGCCCTTGAACTGGCCAAAGGCGAAGCGGATCGTCAGGGCCGCGTCGGCGCCTTCGACCGCTGTCGCCGGTACGCCCACGGCGCCCTGGTCCAGGCTGTCGAGGGTGGCGGTGTAGCCGCCGGCGCCGGCGACCAGGTGCAGGGCGACCCGCAGCTTCGCCGCGATCACCCCGTCCCAGTCGCCGGCCGCGCCGGGCGTGGCGGCCTGGACCGGCAGGGCCAGCAGCGTGGGCAAGGCGGCCAGCACCGCGCGACGGATCCACTGCGGTGACGTCATGCGGGCTCCCTCGCTAAGGGCCTGTGGCGGCGGTTGGCGGGCATGCCGAAGCTTGCCCGCCTTTGCGCGGATGCGCGAGTCCGCGCAACCGTCAGGCTTTGAAGGCCTCCGGAATCGCGTCCCCGCCGGCGTCGCCGAGCTCCGAGCCGCCGTCGACATTCATGATCGTGCCGGTGATGTAGCGGCCGCTGTCGGACGACAGATAGATCACCGCCTCGGCGATATCGATCTTCTCGCCATAGCCGCGCAGGGCGATCCGCGACTTCACCCGCTCTTCCGCCTCCGGCGTCGTCGCCAGACGGGCCATGCCTTCGGTCTCGGCGATGGGCCCCGGCGAGATGGCGTTGACCCGCACCCCGGCCGGACCCCACTCCATGGCCAGGCACTGGGTCAGCATGTTGATCCCGGCCTTCGCCGCGCAGACATGGGCCTGGTAGAGCGACGGCCGCGAGCCCTGCGGCGCGGTGATCGAGATCAGCGAGGCGCCGGGCCGGTTCAGATATTGGAAGCTCGCCCGCAGCACGTGGAAGGTGCCCATCAGGTCGATATCGATCACGGTCTTGAAGCCATTGGGGCTGATGCC
>NZ_CANCLE010000249.1 GCF_947378715.1 Phenylobacterium aquaticum | reverse complement strand
AGGTCGAGGCGGCCGACGCCATTGTCGTGGCCCAGCTGGTTGAGCTTGGTCAATAGCGCAGCGGGCGACATCCGGACGCCGTCGACAGCGACGGGGTCGCCCTTCTCGAAGTCCAGGGTGAAGACGGTGGGGGTGTCCGGCGCAGCCTCGGGCGAGATGGTGCGCATGTGCACGAACTCGGGGGCCTCGACGGCCGGGTCCTCCAGCACCTTGCCCTCGGAGGAGGAGTGCAGGAGGTTGGCGTCGACGCTGAACGGGGCCTCGCCGCGCTTGTCCTTGGTGATCTGGATCTGGCGCCTCTCGGCGAAAGCTAAGAGCGCCTCGCGGCTCTTGAAGTCCCATTCCCGCCACGGCGCGATCACGTGGATGTCGGGGGCGAGCGCCGTATAGGCCAGTTCGTATCTGACCTGATCATTGCCCTTTCCCGTCGAGCCGTGGCTGACGGCGTCGGCGCCCAGCCGATGGGCGATCTCGACCTGGCGCTTGGCGATGAGGGGGCGGGCTATGGCGGTGCCCAGGAGGTAGCTGCCCTCATAGACCGTGTTGGCGCGGAACATCGGGAAGACGAAGTCGCGGACGAATTCCTCGCGCACATCCTCGATGAAGATGTTCTCCGGCTTGACCCCGGCGGCCAGGGCCTTGGCCCGGGCCGGCTCGATCTCCTCGCCCTGGCCCAGGTCGGCGGTGAAGGTCACCACCTCGGCCCCATATTCCGTCTGCAGCCACTTCAGGATGATCGAGGTGTCCAGCCCGCCCGAATAGGCGAGGACGACTTTGCGGACCTGCGGCTTGCTCATGGTCGCGACCTTAGGGCGGTCGGCGCGACAGGGGGTTGCGAAGGCGCCAGGTTTGGGCCTGATATTGGCGCCCGACGCCAATTTTGGGTGTGAAGGAGAAATCCAATGCCGCTCAAGCTCGACGCCCTCGACCGGCGGATCCTGCGCGCCCTGCAGCGCGACGGCCGGCTGCAGAATGTCGAACTGGCCCGGGAAGTCGGCCTGTCGCCCTCGCCCTGCCTGCGCCGGGTGCGGCTTTTGGAGGAGGCCGGGGTGATCGAGCGCTATGTGGCGGTGGTCGACGGGGCCAAGGTGGGGGCAGGGCTGACGGTGTTCGTGCGGGTCTGGTTCAAGACCCAGGACGCGGCCGTCACCGCCCAGTTCGCCCAAGCTGTGCGCGCGCTGCCGGAGGTGATGGAGTGCTACCTCACCACCGGCGACTGCGACGCGATCCTGCGGGTGGTGACCACCGACCTGAACAGCTACTGGCGGTTCCAGGCCGACCACCTGACCCGCATCGACAGCGTCCAGAGCGTCAAGACCGATGTGCCCATGGAGACGGTGAAACGCAGCTATGAGCTGCCGGTGCTCCGGGCCTGAGGCCCGCCTCTGGGCAGGGCGGGCCCGGCCGGCGTCGGGCTAGTGCAGGCCGCCGCTGGCGCTCAGCCGTTCGCCGCTGAGCCAGCGCGACGCGTCGGAGGCCAGGAACACCGCCACGTCGGCGATGTCGTCCGGCTGGCCGACCCGGCCCAGCGGGGTCTGGGCGACGGCGTCGGCCTCGAAGGGCGAGCCCATGAAGCCGGCGGCGTGGCTGCCCTCGGTCTCGACGATGCCGGGACTGATGGTGTTGACCCGGATCCGCTTGGGGCCGAGCTCCATGGCCAGGACCCCGGTGATGGCGTCCACCGCCCCCTTGGTCCCGGTATAGATGGTCGAGTCGGGCGGGTTGAGGGTGGTCACCGCCGAGCCGATATTGATGATGCTGGCGCCTTCGCCCAGGTGCTTCACCGCCGCCTGGGTGGTGAGCAGCACGCCCAGCACATTGGTGTCGAACATCCGGCGGAACTGGTCCTCGGTGATGTCGGCGATCGGGCTGAACTCATAGACCCCGGCATTGTTGACCAGGATGTCGAGGCGGCCGAAGGCGGTGATGGCGGCGGCGATGATCGCCTGGGCTTCGGCCGACTTGGCGACGTCGCCCTGGACGGCGATGGCCTGGCCGCCCGCAGCGGTGATGGCGGCGACCACGGCGTCGGCGCCGGCCTGGCTGGCGGCGTAGTTGACGACGACGGCGGCGCCCTGGGCGGCGAGCGCCTTGGCGATGGCGGCGCCGATGCCCTTGGAGGCGCCGGTGACGACCGCGACCTTGCCGGCGAGCTGGTTGGACATGGGGAGATCCTTTTCGAAAACCTTGGGGGCGGGTCGCCAACCGCGGCGGCTCATCGTCCCATAGTTCAGGAAAATGGAACTATTGAACTAGAATTCAAGAGCGCCTAGGTAAGAAAGATCATGAGACCGATGTTTCACCCCTCGATCGACGACGTCCGGCTGGAGGCGGTGCTCCACGCCCTGTCCGACCCTGTCCGCGTGGCGATCTTCGCGGCCATCGCCGGGGCCGACTGCGCCCTGACCTGCTCGACCTTTTCCAGCGTCAATGAACGGGCGATCCCCAAGTCGTCCCTGTCCCAGCATTTCAAGGTGCTGCGCGAGGCCGGGCTGATCCGTTCCGAACGCCAGGGGGTGGAGATGCGCAATGTCTCCCGCTGCGCCGAGGTGGACGGCCGCTTCCCCGGCCTGATCGCCGCCATCATCCAGGCCCACGCGATCGAAGCGAAAGCCGCCGCCTAGCGACCGTTGACCGGTTCGCGCCCCGGGGGAGATAGTGCCTCCGGACAGGGGGCGATCCATGCGTGCGGTGCTGATCTTGGGGCTGGCGTTCTTCGTCATCCCGTCTTTCGTCGTGGCCAGTTCCGAGACCGCGCCCCTGCCGCCCAGCCCGATCTGCGGCGGTGTCGCCGACCCAACCCCGGCCAAGCCGGCGGTGGAGATCCTGGCTGGCTACGGGACCGGCGGCTTCGACATCCAGACCCGGACGCCCCGGGCCCAGGCCTTCTTCACCAACGGCATGCAGCTGGCCCACGCCTTCGCCCACAAGGCCGCGACCAACGCCTTCGCGGAGGCCGTAAAGCTCGACCCCGACTGCGCCATGTGCCTGTGGGGCGAGGCCTGGTCGCGGGGCCCGACCATCAACTACACCATCGAGCGCCAGGACCAGGCCGAGCTGCGGCCGCTGGTCGACAAGGCCGCCCGGCTGGCGGGGAGCGCCTCGCCGCGCGACCGCATGCTGATCGCCGCCCTGCAGAAGCGCTATGTGGACGGCGGCGGCAAGGGGCGCGGCGACTACGCCTTCGCCCGGGCCATGGACGAGATCGCCCGCGCCTATCCGGACGACAATGAGGTGGCGATCATCACCGCCGACGCCTGGATGATCCCGGCCTCCAACAAGGAGACCCAGGAGAACCTGCCGCGCGCGGTGGAGCTGCTGGAAGGCGCGCTGAAGCGCCAGCCCAATGACACCGGGGCGATCCACTTCTACATCCACGCCACCGAGATGAGCGGCTTTGGCGGCCGGGCCGAGCCCTATGCCGACAAGCTGGCGACCCTGGCGCCCTCGGCCAGCCACCTGGTCCATATGCCGTCGCACACCTTCTATCTGGTGGGCCGCTATGGCGACGCGCTGAGCGCCAACCAGCAGGCGGCGAAGCTGGACGCCGCCAACGCCCAGCATCTGGGCCTGACCGGTCCCGACGGGATCTGGAAGCTGACCTATCACGCGCACAATGTGCAGTTCGGGATCGGCGGGGCGATGATGGACGGCGACGGCCCCGGGGCCCTGGCCCTGGCCAAGACCGTGCTCGACCGTCCCCCGTCGACCGAGCCGGACGGGGGCTTCGCGCAATATCTGCTGGGCAGCGCCTATTTCGCCTATGGCCGCTATGCCGATCGCGCCCAGGTGCTGGCCCT
>NZ_CANCLE010000248.1 GCF_947378715.1 Phenylobacterium aquaticum | reverse complement strand
GTGTGGACATATTGCGTGCCCTTCTCGCCGGCCTTCTTGGTGCGCGCGTCCATGCGCCGGGCCTGGAAATCCCCGCAATTGGAGCAGGAGCTGATCTCGCGATACTTCCCTTGCGACGGCAGCCAGACCTCGAGGTCGTAGGTCTTGCGGGCCGAGAAGCCCATGTCGCCATCGCACAGCAGCATGGTGCGGAAGGGCAGATTGAGCGCCTTCAGCACGGCTTCCGCGCAGCCGACCATCCGCTCGTGCTCGGCCTCGCTCTGGTCCGGCGTGGTGATGGAGACCAGTTCGACCTTGTAGAACTGGTGCTGGCGGATCATGCCCCGGGTGTCGCGGCCCGACGCCCCGGCCTCAGAGCGGAAGCTGGGGGTCAGTGCGGTGAGGCGAAGCGGCAGCTCCTCCTCCGGCGTGATCTGCTCGCGGACCAGATTGGTCAGGGACACCTCGGCGGTGGGAATCAGCCAGCGGCCGTCCGTCGTGTGGAACAGGTCCTCGGCGAACTTGGGCAACTGGCCGGTGCCAAACATGGCGTCGTCGCGCACCAGCAGCGGCGGCGAGACTTCCAGATAGCCATGCTCGCTCGTCTGCATGTCGAGCATGAACTGGCCCAGCGCCCGCTCCAACCGGGCGAGTTGGCCCTTCAGCACCGTGAAGCGGGCGCCGCTGATGCGACCGGCCGCCTCGATATCCATCTGCTTCAGGGCCTCGCCGAGATCGACGTGGTCCTTGGGATTGGCGATGGCGTTGGGCTCGCCCCAGCGGCGGACCTCGACATTGCCGTCCTCGTCGGCGCCGTGCGGCACATCCGGGGCCGGGATATTGGGCAGGGAGGCCAGCAGGTCGCGCAGCGTCTCGGTCGCGGCCTTCTCGGCCTCGGCGTTGGCGGCGAGCTCGCCCTTCAGGGCCTCGACCTCGGCCATCAGGCGGCTGGCTTCCGCCTCATCTTTCTTGGCCTTGGCCTGGCCGATCAGCTTGGAGGCCTCGTTGCGGCGGCTCTGGCCGGTCTGCAGGGCGGTCTGGGCGGCGCGCAGGGCCTCGTCCAGCTTGATGGCTTCCGACGAGGCGCCCGAACGGCCCTTCGCAGCCCATGCTTTCTCGTAAAGCTCAGGGTTTTCACGAAGGGCTCGGATGTCGTGCATGATCTCGCCGCCAGGGGGCCCGCAGGCCGTTGGAATAAGCGGCTTTCTCTAGAGCGCGTCGGCGGGGGCGCCAAGGGCGGAGGGGTTTGCGCAAAAGCTCCTCCGCCGCTGGGGGAGCTGGGCCCGCAGGGGTCGGAGGGGGCCGCCCTCTCTTGAGGGCGGTTGGGGTGGATAGGCCGGATCCGGCCCACTGGGCCGGCCCCCTCAGTGCGCTACGCGCACAGCTCCCCCGGCAGGGGAGCAGCATTGAGCCCTAAACCGGCACGATATCCGTCCCAGCTTCGGTCCGCTTGCGGCGGCGCTCAATCAGCCACACGCACCAGATCGAGATCTCGTAGAGCAGGATGATCGGGGCGGCGAGCAGGGTCTGGCTGATCGGGTCGGGCGGGGTGACCACGGCGGCGACAATGAAGATGCCGACGATGGCGTAGCGGCGCATCTCCGACAGCATCTTGGCGTTCACGATCCCCGCCATGCCCAGCAGGGTCAGCACCACCGGCAGTTGGAAACAGAGGCCGAAGGCCAGCAGCAGGGTCGTGACCAGCGACAGATAGTCGGAGACCTTGGGCAGCAGTTCCACCGAGATCGAGCCGACGCCGACGATCTGCTGGCTCAGCGAGAACCATAGGACGAAGGGCAGGATCAGGTAATAGACCAGGGCCGCGCCCATTACGAACAGGGTCGGCGAGGCGAGCAGGAACGGCAGGAAGGCGTGGCGTTCCTTCTTATAGAGCCCAGGCGCCACGAAGCCGTAGACCTGCCAGGCCAGGACCGGGAAGGTCAGGATCACGGCGCCGAAGCCGGCCAGCTTCAGCTTGGTGAAGAAGAATTCCAGCGGCGCGGTGAAGACCAGCTTCAACCCCTGCCCCGCCACGCTCGGCACCGATTTCAGCCCGACCAGGGCCAGCAGCAGGTCGAAGGCGCCGCCGGTTGCAGCCGGATGGGCCGGGGGGGGGCGCAGGTGCAGGAACACCTTGGCGCTCTCGATCATGTTCAGGTGCTCGCCGCCGGCGGCCTGGGCCAGCTTCTGGGCGGCCAGCAGCTGGGCGGCGATCTCGAAGGGGTGCAGCAGGGCGATATAGATCTGCTTGGAGAAGCCGAAGCAGATGGCGAAGCCCACGGCGAGCGCGCCGACGCAGATGATCAGCCTCTGGCGCAGTTCGATCAGGTGGTCGAGCAGCGGCGCGCGCGAGGCCTCGATCTCGTCGTCGTGGGTCGAACTCACGCGACGCTCCCGGTCTTCGCCTTGGTGGCGCGAGGCTTGCGGGCCGGGGTCTCGCCGCCCTCCACCGTCGGCGTGCGCTTCGCCCGGGGCTTGGCCGGCGGCTTGGCGGCCTTGATCTCCAGCGGCGGCGGCTCAAGCGGCGTCATCTGGGGCGCGGTGGTCTCCAGCGCCTGGGACTCGGCGTCCGACTGGTGGCTCATCGGCGGATGAAACTGGACGCCCGAGCCGCTGAGGCTGTCGCCGATCTCGCCCAGGATATGATTGACCTCGCCGTGGCCGGTCGCCTGCGTCGCCGCATCGCGGGCGGCCATGTCGAAGGTCTGGCCGCGGCGCATGGCCTCGACCTCCTTGCGCAGTTCATCGAGCTCCGACTGGCGGGCCATCTCGTCGAAGCTGGCGCGGAATTCCGCCGCCATGCCGCGCAGCTTGGCGACGAACTGGCCGAGCTTGCGCAGCATCAGCGGCAGGTCCTTGGGACCCACCACGATCAGCGCGACCACGGCGATGAGGATCAGTTCCGACCCACCGACTTCGGGAAGCATGCGCTGGCCTTAAACGTGCAAACCCACGCCGGGGGAGCCGGCGTGGGCGAAACCTGATGGAACGCAGCCGATCAGCTGCGGACTTCGTCCTTCTCGCGCTCGGTGCGCGGCAGGGGCGTGGCGGTCGCGGCGGTCGACTTGTCGGCCACCTCTTCCTCGCCCTTCAGGCCGTCGCGGAACGCCCGGATGCCCTTGGCGGCGTCACCCATCAGACCCGACAGCTTGCCGCCGCCGCCGAACAGCAGCGCAGCCACGCCGATGACGATGACCCAGTGAACCCAACTCAAACCGCCCATGGCGTCTCAACTCCTTCACGTCGGCGGCCATTGCTGGCCGCGCGCCCGCCCGTTGCGCCGCAATATAGAGACTTGGCGCGTCTGCCGCCATCCCTCCCCTCACGCGATAGGGACTTCAAGCCTGATCGTCCGCCCCGAGAAAATCGGTGTGGAATTCGGGCGCCGCGTCGTCGAGATCCAGCGGGTCCTCGTCCGCCCCCTCGCCGCCCGGATTGGGCAGGGCGAAGTCGGGCGGCAGGTCGAGACTGAGCAGGCCGGCGGCCTTCATCTCGGCCATACCGGGCAGGTCGGAGAGACTGGCCAGGCCATAGTGCTCGAGGAAGGCGTCCGTGGTGCCATAGGTCACCGGGCGGCCCGGCGTGCGGCGGCGGCCGCGCATCCGCACCAGGCCCAGTTCCAGGAGCACGTCGAGCGTGCCCTTGCTGGCCTGGACCCCGCGCACGGATTCGATCTCGGCCCGGGTCACCGGCTGGTGATAGGCGATGATGGCCAGGGTCTCCTGGGCGGCCTTGGACAGGCGGCGCGGCTCGTCGCGCTGCTCGGTCATCAGGTGCGACAGGTCCGGCGCGGTCTGGAACCGCCAGCGGTCGGCGACACAGATCAGCTCCACGCCCCGGCC
>NZ_CANCLE010000247.1 GCF_947378715.1 Phenylobacterium aquaticum | reverse complement strand
TGGAAGGCCTCGACCAGGGCCGCGCCGATGCCGGACGCCCCGCCGGTGACGAACACCGCGCGGTCCTTCAGGCTGGGATAGGTGGCGTTCATGGCCCTGTCCTAGCCCGCGAAGGCCGGCAGGGGGAGGCCCTTCACGCCGGGCTCCAGGGCGAAGACCGAGCCGGCCAGGGGCTGGCCCTCCAGCTGGGCGGTGCTCAGCCCCTCCCGGGCGCTGGTGACATATAGGGTGGAAAGGTCGGGCCCGCCGAAGGCGCAGCTGGTGGGGTGCTCGACGGGCAGGGCGACGATGCGGTCGACCGACCCGTCCGGGGCGTAGCGCACCATCCGCCAGGCGCCCCACTGCACGTTCCAGAGATGGCCCTCCGCATCCACCGCAGAGCCGTCCGGCCCGCCGGTCTGTCCGCTCATGTCGAGGAACACGCGCCGGTCGGCCAGCCTCCCGTCGTCGGTGATGGCGAAAGCCCAGATCAGCTGCAGGGCGGAGTCGGCGAAGTACATCGTCCGCCCGTCGGGACTGACCGAGACGGTGTTGGCGATGTGGATCCCATCCAGCACCTGGTGGGTGGTCCCGTCAGGATCGGTGCGGAACAGGGCGCCGGGCCGCTTGCCGCCGTCATCGTCCATGCTCGACCACCATAGCCGTCCCGCCAGGTCGATCTTGCCATCGTTGGAACGGAAGCCCGGGCTCAGCTCCATCGGCGTGACCAGAGCCGTCGCACCGGTCGCCGTGTCCAGATGGGCGATCCCGGCCTCGGTGGCCAGCACCAGCCCGCCGGCCGTGCGCGGCGCGGCTACGCTGGCCCGCCAGGGCAGGTTCCAGCCGCCCCGGGCGCCGTCGGCATGGTTGAGCCAGTTCAGCCGCCGCCCCTTGATGTCGAACCAGTAGAGCCGACCTTCGGCCGCATGCCACATGGGCCCCTCGCCCAGGATATCCAGCCCCTCGGCCGCGCAACGCACCTCGTCCGACACCCCGGCTCTCCTCGCCCTCGAAGGCGCCAGAGTTGGCGGGGTTCGGCGGGGCGCGTCAACGGGGTCGTGACGCCATCGACGTCCCGTCATATGAGGCGTCATGACCAACCCCATCCCCTATCCGATCGGAACGCCGGGCCGCGCCTGGGGCGAGGCGGAACGCGACCAGTGGCGCGCGCGCCAGTCCCGCCACCGCCGTTACGACCAAGATGTGCTGCCGCGCATCGACGCCCTCTCCGACCGCTTCGAGCGGATCGGCTACGGCGAGCTCCGCTATGGCGAAGAGACCTACGCCCTCCGCGCCCTCGCCAGTCGCGTCTGGGATCCCACGCTGCCGGCCGCGCTGATCACCGGCGGGGTGCATGGCTATGAGACCAGCGGGGTGATGGGCGCCCTGGCCTTCCTGGAGACGAGGGCGCAGGCCTATGCCGGCCGGGTCAATCTGCTGGTCGCTCCTTGCGTCAGCCCCTGGGCCTCTGAGCGCATCAATCGCTGGAACCCCGACGCCGTCGATCCCAACCGCAATTTCCGCGAGGGCGGCCCCGGGGAGGCGACCTCGCTGATGGCCCTGGTCGCGGCCCGGCGGTTCGCGCTGCACATCGACCTGCACGAAACCACCGACAGCGACGAGAGCGAGTTCCGCCCCGCGCTCGCCGCCCGCGACGGCAAGACTTACGAGCCGGACCTCGTGCCGGACGGATTCTATCTCGTCGCCGACGCCGACGACCCCCAAATCGCCCTGCAGCAGGCGATCATCGCGGCGGTGCAAGAGGTGACCCACATCGCCCCGGCGGACGCCGCCGGCCAGATCATCGGCTGCCCGGTCCTGTCCCCCGGCGTCATCACCTATCCGGTCAAGGCCTATGGCATGTGCCCCGCCATCACCGGCGCGCGCTACACCACCACGACCGAGGTCTATCCCGACAGCCCCCGCGCCACGCCCCAGCAATGCGACGCCGCCCAGGTCGCGGCGGTCTGCGCGGCGCTGGACTTCGTGCTGGCGGCGGGGTGAGCGGGGGTCAGGACTGGCCCAGCAACAGGGTCAGGAACGCCGTGTCCGACCAGTCGCCGGCGCCGCCGCGCCGGGCCATCAGGGCGCGGATGTCCAGCCTGGCCAGGCGCACGATGGTCAGGCCGCGGGAGGGGATCACATAGAGCCTCTGGTCTCCGGCGCCGGCCGCTACCACCAGGTCGGCGGGCAGCTTGTCGGCGTTGAGGGCGAAGTCGGCGGTCTCGCTGACCGGGTCGGCCACCTTGGGGGCATGGGGCAGCCACCAGGTCAGGCCATAGGCGGGATTGGCCGTCGAGCCCACGAACAGGGCCCTGAAGGTCGCCGGGTCGACGATCGCCTTGCCCGCAACCTTGCCGCCCGCGCGCACGAATTCGCCGACCTTGGCCCATTGCCGGGCGGTCAGTTCCGCGCCCTGGGGCATCAGCGGGTCGCCGCCGGGGGTGCGGCGCCAGACCATCTCGCCCACCCCGATGGGGTCGAGCACCCGGCGCTTGAGATAGAGATAGGGGTCGGCGGGCTGGCCGGCGGCCGCCAGCTTGCGCTTCATCACCTCGCCGAACACCTGATAGGGCGCGGGGCCATAGATGAACACCTGGCCGGGATCGGCCTCCAGCGGCATGCGGATGGCGTCGGCATATTCCGGCGGCCGGCCGATGGCGCTGCGGATCCCCACGGTCAGGGACAGCAGGTGGCGGATCGTCGCCTTGGCCTTGCGCGGATCGTCGCGCCATTCCGGCAGGGTCTTGGCGACCGGCTCGTCGAGGGTCAGCAGGCCGTCCTGCACGGCGGCCGCGGCCAGCAGGCCGGAGAAGCTCTTGGTCCCCGACCACAGCTCCATGGCGTGGTCCGGCGCGCCCTCGGCGGCATAGGTCTCGCAAATCGGCCGGCCGTCCTTCAGCACCAGGATCTCGGCGCCCCGGCGCGCGTCGGAATAGGCGGCGGCGGCCTGGCAGGCGGGGTCGGTGGCGCCGGTCAGGATCTCGGCATGGGCGGATAGCGCGCCGACCAGGCTGAGGGCCAGGGCGAGACAGACGGAGCGTGTGGGCATGAACAGGGGCCTCCCTGCAGGTTTCAACGACGAACCGGGCGGTCTCCGTCGCCGGTTGTCCAGCGTCCTAACGTTTCGTCACCGCAATCCTCTTTGAGGACCTATGGCGACAGGGCCGCTGCAGCGGCTAGGCTCAACATGATGTCGAGGTCCCGGGCAAATTCCCCATGGGCGAACCCGGCGGGCAGCTTCAGGGGCGGCGCCTTCAGTGCGGCCGACATCAATTGGCAGAACACAAGCCGAACCCCATCAACATTGAGACCTTCGAGTTCCGAAGGTGGGAGGGCCACGGATAGACTCAGAAATCGGTCTCGCGGCCCGCCACCGGGGGCGGAGATCCGTCCGACCTTGTTATGGCGCCGCTCGAAGCGCGCGTTTTCCTCCGGGTCGCCAACGGCGATGAGCACACCTTGGAATATTGAAAGGCCCGCTCCGTAAGTCTTGTCGTCGAATCCAGGGCTGATGAGATTTTGCAGTGAGGTCATGGCGTCGCCGACGACCGCACCGACGTCCTCCCAGACCACCGATGTAAAGCGTATCCGCATGGCCCCTCGGCTGACAGGCTCAAGCTATATGGCCGTGGTTCAGCGATCCACCCCAGGCGGACGCTCGCCACGACCGCTCCGGGGCTACGCTCCCCGGTCGGCTAAGCCGCCGCTTACCCCGCCACCTTCCGCACCGCATTGCTCAGCACTTCCCGCGCCCGCTTGACGCTCAGCCCCTGTTCGCGCCGCAGCCGTGACCAGGTCTCGAAGCTGAGCAGCAGGTCCAGGGCCTCGAAGGTCGTCGTGTCGGCCAGGATCTCCGG
>NZ_CANCLE010000246.1 GCF_947378715.1 Phenylobacterium aquaticum | reverse complement strand
CTGAAGTTCCAGCCCACCGAGGGCGGCCCGCCCGTGCCGGTGTTCTCGCCGGTCTAAGCACCAGAGACCTCCCTCCCCTTCATGGGGAGGGACAGATCGCGAAGCGATCAGGGTGGGGATCAGCGTCCGCGGAACCCCACCCGTCTGGTGCTCCGCGCCAGCCACCCTGCCCATGAAGGGGAAGGGAATAGCTCAGTGGGCCTCCGCCGCCAGCCTCGCCACAAGCGCGTCGGCTTCGCGCGGATGGGTGAGGCGGTGGATGCGCAGATGGTCCCAGGTCCCGTCGACGCTCATCGCCGCATAGCGGGTCTTGATCCGGGCATAGGTGTCCCAGCTCCAGCGGATGGGGTGCTCCTTGTCGAGCCAGCGGGCGAAGCTCTCGGTGTTGCCGGTGCCGGGCCACAGCTCCTGGCCGCCGATGGCGCGGACCAGCGAGCGGCGGATCACCCGGCTCATGATCAGGGCCTTGGGATAGTCGAGCCAGATCAGGTCGGTGGCCCGCGCCCGGGTGGCGGCGGCCACCTTGGAATAGTTGCCATCGGTGACCCAGGCCGCGCCGTCGAGCGCCGCATAGGTGCGGCGCAGGAACTCATCGGGGTCAGTGTTGTTGAGGTCGACCCAGCCCGGCTGCCAGTTGATGGCGTCGAGCTCCACGTGCGGAATGTCGAGCACGGCCGCCAGCCGCCTGGCGAGGGTGGACTTTCCCGACCCTGAGCTGCCGACGACCGAGATGCGCATCAGTCCTCCGGGGGGAACCCCATCTCGGCCCGGACCTCGGCGGTGTTCTCACCGAGCCGTGGCGCATGGCGGCGGATGTTGGACGGCGAGCCGGTGAACTTCACCGGCGGCTTCATGGCGTTATAGGCCCCCGCGTGCGGATGGTCATGGCGTTCGAAGAAGCCGACCGCCTTCAGATGCGGGTCCTCCGGCAGGTCGTCGAGCCGGGCGGTCCTCACGATCGGGATCGACAGCGGCTTCAGCAGGTCCAGCCATTCCTGGGTGGTCTTGGACTTCGTCGTTTCGCCGACCAGGGCATAGAGCTCGCCGATGTGCTTGGCGCGGGTGGCGTAGTCGGAGAAGCGGGGATCCTTGCCGAAGGTCTCGCCCACGCCGGCGGCGGCGAAGAACTGGTCCCACTGCTTGTCGGTATAGGGCAGCAGGCCGATGTAGCCGTCCTTGGTCTGGTAGGGCTTGCGGTTGGGATTGGCGACCCGCTGATAAGCCCACTGGCCGGTCGGCGGCGCGAAGGTGTGGTCATAGAGGTGCTCGACCAGATTAAAGCTGGTGACGCATTCCAGCATCGGCACCTCGATGAACTGGCCCTCGCCGCTGCGTTCCCGGTGCAGCAGGCCGGCGGTGATGGCCTGGCACATGAACAGCCCCGAGACCTTGTCGGCCACCAGGGTCGGCAGGATGCGCGGGGTGGGATTGCCATCGGTGCGCGGCAACAGGTCGGCCAGGCCCGAGGCCGACTGGATCAGGTCGTCATAGGCCGGCTCCCCGGCATAGGGGCCTTCGGAGCCGTAGCCGGCGGCGTGGACATAGACCACGTCGGGCCGCAGGGCCTTGATGTCCTCATAGGCCAGGCCCAGCCGCTTCAGTCCGTCATAGCGGATCGAGGTGGCGAACACGTCGCAGCTCGCGATCAGGGCCTCCAGCAACGGCCGCGAGGCCGGGTCCTTCATGTCCATCAGCACGGAGCGCTTGTTGCGGTTGATGGTCAGGAAGATCGGGCCCAGGTCGCGGGGGCAGCCCTCCGGCACATGGCCGGCCCAGCGCATGATGTCGCCGCCGTCGCCGCGGCCGGAGCCGGGATCCTCCAGCTTGATCACCTCGGCGCCCTGGTCGCCCAGCATCTGGGTCGCATAGGCGCCGAACACCACGCTCGTCAGGTCGAGGATGCGGACGCCCTTCAGGGGGCCGGTGGCCTCCGTGGCCAGGTGTTTGGCTTCCGACATGCGCCCTCCCATCGACGTCTTGATCTGCCGATGGCGTAGCAGAGCGGCCGGGCTTGGCAATTCCTTCCCCAGGGTGAGGCGCGCTTTCCACATCCGTGGAAATGCGAAACCACTTTGACCACCCCGGCGGCAGGCGTCCAATGTCGGCAAAAGGGATCGGGAGGGACGGATGGATTTCGCGTTGTCCGATGAGCATCGGATGCTCAAGGAATTGGCCCAGCGGTTCGTCAAGGACGAGCTGATGCCGCTCGAGGGCGCCGTCCTGGCCCGAGAAGCCGACGGCAAGGGCATCCACATCACCAAGGATGAGAAGGCCAAGATCGACGCCGTCTCTCAGAAGCTGGGCCTCTGGGGCCTGGACGCGCCCGAGGAGATGGATGGCTTCGACCTGCCCCAGGTGGCCCTGATCGGGGTCAATGAGGCCATGGGCTCGACCGTCACCCCCTACACCCTGCCGCCGGACTCGCCGAACCTGCGCATGCTGATGGCGACGGTGAACGACCAGCAGCGCGAGGCCTATCTGGCCCCCTACGCGGCCGGCAAGACCATCAGCGCCATCGGCATCTCCGAGCCCGGCGCCGGCGCCGACCCGGCCGGCATGATCACCCGCGCGGTCCGCGACGGCGACGACTGGGTGATCACCGGCCGAAAGATCTGGACGAGCCGGGCGGCCGAGGCGGACTTCACCATCGTCATGGCGGTCACCGACAAGGAGAAGGGCGCCCGGGGCGGCATGAGCGCCTTCCTGGTCGACAAGGGCACGCCGGGCTTCAACGTCCTGCGCCGCATCCCGATGATCGGCGGGGCCTTCACCTATGAGGTGGCGCTGGACGACTGCCGGGTGCCGGGTTGGAAGCTGCTGGGCGTCGAGGGCCAGGGCTTCGCGCCCATGCAGGTGCGGCTATCGACCCGGCGGATGGAGATGGCGGCCTGGTGCATCGGCCTGGCGCAAAGGGCGCTGGACATGATGTGCGAGTACGCCCCGCAACGGGTGACCTTCGGCGCGCCGCTATCGAGCCGCCAGGCGGTCCAGTGGTGGGCGGCGGATGCGGCCATGAAGATCCACGCCGCCCGGCTGATGGCCTATGACTGCGCCTGGAAGCTGGACCAGGGTCGCGATGTCCGTCAGGAGATTTCGATGGTCAAGGTCTTCGCCACCGAGATGGCCTGGGAGGTGATCGACCAGGCGATGCAATGCTTCGGCGCCATGGGCATGACCAAGGAAATGCCCCTGCAGCTGATGGCCGCCAGCGTGCGCAACATGCGGATCTATGACGGGCCGTCGGAAGTCCACCGGATGGTGGTGGCCCGCAACCTGATGGGAACGAAACGATGACGAAGGATATCACGGTCGCGCAGGACGGCCATGTGGCCACGGTGACCTTCCACCGGCCGCCGAACAACCACGTCTCGGTCGACCTGATGCGCGACCTGGCCGACACGCTGGAGGCGCTCGACGCCGACGGCGTAACCCGCGCCGTGGTCCTGGCCTCGGAGGGCAAGCCCTTCTGCGCCGGCGCCGACCTGGTCTCCTCCGACGGCATCGGCGGCACGGGCATGGGCGGCATCGCGCCGCTCTATGACCAGGCCGTGCGGCTGTTCTCGATCGAGACCCCGATCGTCGCCGCCATCCAGGGCGCGGCGGTGGGCGCGGGCCTGGGCCTGGCCCTGGTCGCCGACTTCCGCGTCGCCGCGCCGGAAGCCCGATTCTCGGCCAATTTCGTCAAGCTGGGCTTCCATCCGGGCTTTGGCCTGACCCACACCCTGCCCCGGCTGATCGGCCAGCAGCGCGCCAATCTGATGTTCCTGACCGGGCGTCGGGTGAAGGCCGAGGACGGCCTGGCCTGGGGCCTGGTCGACGAGGTGGTCCCGCTCGACCAGCTGCTGTCGG
>NZ_CANCLE010000245.1 GCF_947378715.1 Phenylobacterium aquaticum | reverse complement strand
TCCCCGGGCGGGCCGCCCCGGCTGGCGCCCCAGTCGCCGGCGGTGAACACCAGGTGGTCGAGGCCGCCCTGGGCGGCGAAGAAGGCCGCGACGCTGGCCTCGTCGGTGACGTCTATGGCCTGGCCGGTGGCGGCGCCGCCCAGCCGGGCGACGGCGGCGGTGACATTGGCCGGCTGGCTGGAGCCGATGATCACCCGGGCGCCCTGGGCCTGGGCCGCCTCGGCCACGCCGAAGCCGATGCCGGAGGCGCCGCCGATGACGACGACGGTCTGGCCTGCGAGTGATGCGCTCATGGTGGTCTGCTCCCTGTTGGGCGCCACTATGCGTCGCGCCGGCCGGGCTTTACAGAGGGCGCCGCAAAGCGAGGAGCGGCCGATGATCCCCGAGGATGACGACGCCGACGGCGGCGGGTTCGACGTCGATGACTGGACGCGGCTGAAGCCGTTCGAGGGCCGGGTGGCGACGCTGGACGATGTGCAGGCCAGGCGGGCGGTGTTCGCGCTCGGCGACACCACCGATCCGCGGGTGCTGGAGATGGAGCTGCCGCAGCCCCTGATCTGGTGGGAGGACGACGGCGAGCAGGCGGCGGTGGCGGTGCAGGCCGAGCGCCATGTGGGGACGGGCGGCGAGGTGATGGAGGTGCTGGGCCTGATCCTGCCGGACGGTGATTCCGCCGTGGCCCTGCTGGACGACTGCGACCTGGTCGATGACACCGACCCGACCTGGCGCGCCCTGGTGGCCAGCGCGGTGGACGGGATCGGGCTGGACGACGACTAGGCTCAGACCGGCGGGGCCGGGGCCGGGGGGCTGAGCATGGGGGCCAGGCAGCTCATGTCGACGTCCTTGAGGCTGGGCACGGTCTGCAGCAGGGCGACGCCGTTCCTGACCCGGCGCTTCTGGGACAGCACCAGGGCGAGGTTGCCGCTGGTGGCGTCCTTGGAGGCGGGATTGCGCGTGGTCATCACCTCGCAGGCGCCGAGCGCGCCGACCGGCCGGGCCAGGGCCTTGCCGGTGACATTCTCCAGGTCGATGGCGAACATGCCCAGCGCCGTGCGCTCGGCCGGCGGCCAGTCGGGATAGGCCTTGTCGAGCCGCGCGCCCCAGGTCTGGGCGGCCTCGATGATATAGGCGGCGTGGGACTCGACCAGCAGGGCCTTGTCCTGCGGCCGCGACAGCTCGCTGTTGGCGATCCTGCCGTCCTTGCCGTACCAGCGATTGACGGTGGCCACGTCCCACTTGCGCACCGGGCGGCGATAGCGGGCGTCCTTGCCGACGGTCTTGGGCAGGAGCTTGCCGACCAGGGCCTTGGCCTGGGCGTTGCCGGTCCCGAAGTCCAGCTGGCGGATGCCGGTGCTGACCCCGGAATTCTCATAGATGGCGTCGCTGATCCGGAAGGCGTCGCGGGAGATCTCCGGATTGGGCGGCCGGGTCTCGTTCATCTCGATCAGCCGGTGGGCGACGCAGACCAGGTCGTCGGGCTTGTCGTCGCAGGCATAGCCGAGCTGGGCGACGAGGGCGGCCTGGAGATCGGCGCCGGTGGGCAGGGGGCCCATGGGGAAGCCCTGGTTCAGGGTGTTGCGGCGATAGACCCTGAGCGCCGCCAGCATATAGGCCTCGGCCACCCAGCGCCGGTCGTTGGAGCCCTTGGCCAGCCGGTCATAGCGGGCGGCGTAGGCGGTGGTCATGGGCCAGGCCTTCTTGCCCCCCGACGAGGCGCCGAACCGGCTGGGGAAGATCCAGAAGAACTGGCCGCTGGGGTCGGCGTCCTGGATCCAGGCGGCGGTGACGGTCTTGGGGTCGAAGTCCAGCAGGAAGCGCTTCTGCTCGACGCTGGCCCGCAGGGTCCCGTCGGGCAGGGTCTCGATCGCCGGCTTGTAGAGCACCGGGATCAGGGCGTTGCAGCTGGTCTTGGGATTGAACCCCGGGCGGTTCTCGATGCGCAGGCCGAGCACGGGGGCGTCGTCGGTGTAGCGGCCCCGAAGGCCCGTCAGGCTGGTCAGGTCGCGCGACAGGTCGATGGGGATGGTCTCGCCGGCCCGGGCGCCGGCGTCGAGGACGGCGTCGTCCTCCGGCGGGGCGGGGTCGTCGGCCGGGTCGGTGACCAGCTCGGTGGCGTCCTCGGCGACAATGCCGTCGGCGGAGTTGCAGCGGGCCGCAGCGATCCCCGGCGCGGCCAGCGCCAGGACCAGGGCCAGGCCCACGCAACCCAGCCACTTTGAACCCGCCATCCGTCGCCCCCGCGATCGATCGCCCAGAACATCCGGGGCGACGTTAACCTTTCGCCGCTCGGGCGTGCAATCGCCCTCTGCAACCAGGCGAGCGGCCGGGCGGGATCGCCCGGTTTCGGGTCAGGTCGGGGCGGGGGAGCAATCAGGCTCAGGTCATATGCCATAGCCCTCGCCCCGCTTGCGGGGAGAGGGTTGGGTGAGGGGCCCTTGCCGGGGCGCCGCGCACGCTGGGCCGCCGCAAGACGCTCCGCTTCGCGGTGCGCCCCTCACCCTGCCCTCTCCCCATTTCATGGGGCGAGGGTTCCTTGTCGCGAGAGAGCCGCTTCGGGGCTGGGCGTCACGTCCCTGCGGCCTGCGCCATCCTTGCGCCGGGGATCAGGTCGTCGGCCAGGAAGGGGGTGACGACCGCCAGGGCGCGGGCGACATAGGCCTCCTTCTCGCCGACCGGGGCGACATAGTGCATGGCCTGCTCGGCGTCGGCCAAGGAGGCCAGGCGCGCGATCATCCAGGTCGCCAGATATTGCGACGCCAGGCAGCCGCCGGCGGTCGCCACATTGCCGTGGGCGACGAAGGGGGCGTCCAGCACCTCGACCCCGGCCTCGATGACCCAGGGCTTGGTGGTCAGGTCGGTGCAGGCCGGCAGGGCGCCGATCAGGCCGAGCTTCGCCAGCAGCAGGGTTCCGGAGCACTGGGCGCCGATCAGCTGGCGGGCGGGGTCGAGCCGGATGCGGGCCAGCATCGCGGGATCGGCGGCGATCTGGCGCGTGCGGACGCCGCTGCCGATCAGCACGGCGTCGGCCTCGGCGGCGAACTCCAGGGGACGCTGACGGTGGACGGTGACCCCGTTCAGCGAGGTGACCTCGGGGGTCGGCGAGGTGATGTGGGCCGCCCAGCCCTTGGCCTTCAGCCGGTTCAGGATCGAGGCGGCGACGAAGGAATCCAGCTCGTTGAACCCATCAAAGGTGAGAACGGCGATCTGCACGGGCGGCTCCGGGGCGGGGGCGGGGGAGGTCGCGTTCCTACACCCAAACCTTGCGGGGGTAACGGAGGGTGTGGGGGCGGGGCGGGGTGTGACGGCTGGCGCTCATGCGGCCGGGGACTGGCGGGGGCAGGGGTGGCGAGAGCTGCACCGGCATTAGCAGAGGTTTCGAACAGCGGGGAGGGGTGGAAGGCCGGCCATCCTGCACGGCACCACGCCATCGCGGCTTTGCGCCAACAGCGGACGATGGGTGGCTTCCAAAGACACGACATTCCAGTGCCACCGACGCAAAATAAATCGTGACCGTCCTCAGCAGTCCCTGCCTGTATGAGCCAGCTATGTACAGCAAACGCAGATGCGTTTGTTCCCAGGCTTTCAACCCTACAGGGTGACGCCATCCGGCAAAATGTCGTCATCACTAACCGACACGTCCTGCAGCCGCTCGGTCAGGCTGTCGAGTTCCGCGCTGCTGAACGGGGTGAGCGCCGCCGGATTGCTCGTCATGTCCTTTTCGAGGAAGGCGAGATAGGCGGAGATAACCGGATCCGGCGTGTCGATCTCGGCGGCGTCGGGCGCCTCCTCCACGGACACGAGGGCTTGGCCCGGGCCAATGTGATGGACGCGCAGCTTCGCCCTCACCCGGAATTCCGGG
>NZ_CANCLE010000244.1 GCF_947378715.1 Phenylobacterium aquaticum | reverse complement strand
CTGGAGTTCGCCGACGCCCGGATCCGATCCGGGGTGTGGGACCACTCGACCTACAAGGTCGACCCCATCGGCCGGTCGAAGCGCACGGGCGTGGCGGCCATGGTCGGCGTCTATGGCCCGCAGAGCGCGGCGCGGCGGGTGATCCAGGGCGTCAGCAACATGCATGCCCGGGTCGGCGGCGAGACGCCGAAGGGCGAGGCCTATCAGGCGCTGGACGTCGAGCTGCTGGACTGGGTCAGCGCCACGGCGGCCTATGGCTTCCTGAACGCCTATGACCGTTTCGTGGCCCCGGTGTCGGAGGCCGACAAGACGCGATTCTACGCCGAGGGCGGGCCGGTCGCCCGGCTCTACGGTGTGCAATATTCGCCCGCCTCCACCGCCGACTTCCTGGCCATGATGCAGAAGCTCGCGCCCCGGTTCGAGCCGCATCCGATCGTCGAGGAGTTCCTGGGCATCATCGAGTCCGGCCAGGCGGCGCCCGGCGCGCCGAAGGTCCTGCACCGGGCCCTGGCCAAGGGGGCCGTGTCGCTGCTGCCGCCGCTGGTGCGCGAGAAGCTGGCGCTGGGCCAGCGCTACGACCTGACCCTGGCCGACAGGCTGGCCCTGAAGCTGGCCGGCGCTGTGGCCGATCGGGTTCCGGACCTGAAGGGCGCGCCCTGCCAGGCCAGCACGCGCCTGGGCCTGCCCGCCGACTTCCTCTATCGCAGCCGCGCCACCCAGGCCCGGCTGCTGCGCGAGCACGGCCTGGCGTCCGGCCCGGTCGCCGTCGCCGCCTGACGCTTGGCGCCTCGCCATACGTCCATTATATTGGACTTATGGATACTATAGTGGATGACACGGGCGCCCGCATCGCCCAGCGGGTGCGGTTGGAACGGGACGCGCGGGGCTGGTCCCTGGCGGACCTCGCCGCGCGCTCGGGGGTGGCCAAGGCGACGATCAGCAAGATCGAACGCGACGAGACCAGCCCGACCGCCACCATCCTCGTGCGGCTGGCCGGCGCCTTCGACCTGACCCTGGCCGGCCTGTTGCTGCGGGCGGAGGGGGCGGCGGGACGGCTAAGCCGCGCGGCCGACCAGCCGCTGTGGCGCGATCCGGACAGCGGCTATCTGCGCCGCCAGCTGTTCCTGCGCCCCGATCATCCCGTGGAGCTGGTCGCCGTCGAGATGCCGGCCGGCGGGCGGGTGGTGATGCCGGCCTCGTCCTACGCCCATATCCGCCAGGTGGTCTGGGTGCGCGCGGGCGAACTGACCCTGACCGAGGGCGGCCAGACCCAGAGGCTGGGCCCCGGCGACGCCCTGGGCTTCGGCCCGCCGTCCGACGCGGTGTTCGCCAATGAGACGACCGCGCCTTGCGCCTATGTCGTCGCCCTGGCGCGGAGCTGAGCCGATGGCCGCCTTCAACATCCGGCCGCTCTCGGCCGACGCCGACAGCCTGGACCAGCTGGCCGAGCTGCTGGTCGAGACCGTGGCGAACGGCGGATCGGTGAGCTTCATGCATCCCCTCCCCCTGGCGCAGGCGCGCGGGTTCTGGGAGGGCGCGCTCGCAGCGGCGGCGAAGGCTGAGCGGGTCGTGCTGGGCGCCTGGGCGGGCGAGGTCCTGGCCGGGACCGTGACCCTGCTGCTCGACTGCCCGCCCAACCAGCCGCACCGGGGCGAGATCGCCAAGATGATGACCCGGGTCAGCCACCGGGGCCAGGGCGCGGCCAGCGCCCTGATGCGCGCGGCCGAGGCCCTGGCGGTCGAGGCCGGCCGCACCCTGCTGGTGCTCGACACCGCCAGCGAGGGCGGCGCCTCGGGCCTCTATGAGGGGCTGGGCTTCACCTTCGCCGGCGAGATCCCGGACTATGCGCTGAAGCCGCACGGCGGGCTGACGGGGACCAGGCTCTATTGGAAGCGGATCGGGCCGCCCGCGTTGACCTGACCGGCGTCGCCGCGCACCATGGGGCCTTCACCGCATTGGAGGACGCCATGGCGGACGGGGAAGTTCTGGACCACGCCAAGTTCACGGCCATGACCGAGGGCACCCAGGAGGACTGGATGGCCATCGCGCGCGCCGCCGGGCCCTTCAACCGCGAACTGCCCGACCGGCTGATCGCCCACCTGATGATGCTGAAGGGCGACTGCGGCGGCTATCCGGTCGACCGGCTGGAGCACTCCCTGCAGACCGCGACCCGCGCCTACAAGGACGGGCGGGACGAGGAATATGTGGTCTGCGCCCTGATGCACGACATTGGCGACATCCTGTCCCCGGCCAATCACGCCGAGTTGGGGGCGATGGTGATGAAGCCCTACGTGTCGGAGCAGAACTACTGGATGATGGACAAGCACGGTATCTTCCAGGGCTATTACTTCTTCCACCACCTGGGTCTGGACCGCGACATGCGCGACCAGTTCCGCGGCCACGAGTGGTTCGAATACACCGCCCAGTTCTGCCACCTCTATGACCAGAACAGCTTCGATCCGGCCTATGAGTCCATGCCGCTGGAAGCCTTCGAACCCATGCTGCGCCGGATCTGCGCGGCGCCGAAGCGCTCGATCTACAAGCACGACAAGGCCTAGGCCCGCGCCCTCAGGCCTCCGAGAACACCGCCTCGATCGTCAGGTCGAACAGCCGGGCGATCCTGAAGGCCAGGGGCAGGCTGGGATCGTACTTGCCGGTCTCGATGGCGTTGACGCTTTGGCGCGACACGTCGAGGCGGGCGGCGAGGTCGGCCTGGCTCCAGTCGCGCTCGGCCCGCAGCACCTTGAGCCGGTTCTTCATCGCTTGGCCCACCGCCACCACAGGCCGACCAGGGTCGATCCGACCGCCTGCAACATGACCGGCAGCATGTAGCCGCTGGTGAAGGCCCGCGCGGCGAGGGGGCCGGCGTCGGTGGCCGGGTTCAGCCAGTGCAGGCCGCCCAGGCCGATGAAGACGAAGACCGGGACCGAGATCAGCAGCCCCAGAAGGCCGCCCCAGTGCCAGGCCACCCGCTCGCCCGTCCGCCAGAACTCGTCCTGGGTCCGGTAGATGCGCACGGCGAACACCGCCCACCAGCCGACCCCCAGGGCGACGAGGCCGGTGACCACCAGGATGCGACCGACCCCGGGCGGCCCCGGCGAGCGCGGGATCAACATCGGCAGCAGCATCAGGGCGAAGAACCCCGCGACGCCGACGATCAGATAGGTGCGGAGCCTTGATGCGCGGGACTGAGCCATGACGTGCCTCCTTGTCTATATGTCAAGGAAGCCCGACATCTCTGAGCGAGTCAAGCGACCTTGACTTGCACCGCCTTTTCCTCGCCCCGCTTGCGGGGAGAGGCTTCTATTCCCAGATGCGGAAGTGCTTGGAGAGCTTGAGGCCCTGGCGGAGATAGTGGCTGCCGCCTTCGCCATAGAGCCTGGAGGGCTTGGCGGTGAGGGGCTCATAGACCATGCGGGCGACGGTCTGGCCGTCCTCCAGCAGGAAGGGGGTCTCGTGGCTGCGGACCTCGAGCACGCCCTTGGAGCCGACGCCGCCGGCCTCCTCCGTGCCGAAGCCGGGATCGAAGAAGCCGGCATAGTGGACGCGGAACTCGCCCACCGAGGGGTCGATCGGGGTCATTTCGGCGGCCTGGAGCACCGGGATCACGATCGCCTCCTTGGAGGCCAGGATGTAGAATTCGCCGGGATCGAGCAGCAGTTCGCCATTGCGGGGGATCAGCGGCTCCCAGTAGTTGCGCGGGTCGTGGCCGTCGACATGGTCCATGTCGATGACGCCGGCGTGGCGGCGTGCGCGGAAGCCCGCGACCTCGGCCGTGAGGTCGACGCCGACGCTGATGGATTCGAGCTTGCGGGTCTCGCCCGACTTGAGCCGCAGCTGGTTCAGGCGGGTGCCGGTGCGCACCAGGATCGAGAAGGTCTGGGGGGCGATCTCGATATA
>NZ_CANCLE010000243.1 GCF_947378715.1 Phenylobacterium aquaticum | reverse complement strand
CAAGCTGTTCGGCGCTGGCGATGTGCAGGCAGTCGCGCGGCGTCATGAACCCGTCCGCCAGATGCGGCCGGCTCGCCCGGGTCAGGGCCCGGATCACCTCATTGCCGTAGATCTCCGAGAACAGCGCCGCCGACCGCCCCGTGGTGTGGCGCCCCGGCGCGTCCTCGGCCTCCAGCACGATCACCCGCGCCGACCGGGCGGCCAGCTCGGCCGCGATCGAGGCGCCGGCCATGCCCGCGCCCACCACGATGACGTCGGTGTCCTGCATCCAACCTCTCCAGGCTCCCGACGCCATGCCGTGCGTCGGTCCGGCGGATCAAGCGGCCGAGATCGGCGAGCCGTCCTTTCGCACGAATCTGCCGTCGGCGTTTGCGCTCATCATGTCGACGTCCGAACAGGTGGTCAGGTCTTCGGGCGCGCGAGAGCCCACCTCCAGATAGACCGCCGTGGTCGCGCCGCGGTTGACCATGTGATGGCCGTCGCCGGAGCCCTTGGGAAAGGCGGCGCAATCCCCGGCCTTCAGCGGCGTCTCGCCGCCGTCCTCGACCAGCACCAGTTCGCCCTCCAGCAGATAGACGAACTCGTCCTCGTGGGAATGCCAGTGCCGCTGGCTTGACCAGCCGCCGGGCGGCAGGCGCATGAGGTTGACTCCGAAGTCCTTCAGTCCGCCCGCGTCACCCAGCCTCTGGCGGACGCGCGTCGCGCAAGGGCTGTCATAGGGCGGCGGATAGCCCGAGCCCCTGCGCTCGGGAACGGCGGACAGTTCGATCTTGGGCATGGCGGATCCAGGCGCGGCCAAGGAAGACGCCCATCCTGTGCGCAACCTGCGGCGGCGGCAACCGCAGGGGCTGGCGAAGGCCGCCGGGCCCTAGCTCGCCACGCCGTAGGAGTCGCGTTCCAACACCCGCAGCAGCGCCAGCACTTCCGGATCGGCGAAGGGCAGCAGCTGGGTCATCAGCACCCCGCCCTTTCCGCTGGCCGGATCGGCCCAGTAATAGGTGTTGGCCAGGCCAGCCCAGGCCAGGGAACCCGCCGCGCGGCCGCCGCCCGTCGCAGCCGGGGCCACGAAGGTCGCCAGGCCGTGGCCCGACCCCATGTGCGGATGCGGATCGAAGTCGTTGCTCATGTTCGGCAGGGCCGAGGTGAAGCCGCCGACCGGCTCAGGCCCGGTCTGGATCTCCGCCAGGCCCCGCACCGTCTCCGCCGACAGCACCTGCACGCCGCCGGACCGGCCCTCGTTCATCAGCATCCGCAGGAACCGGGCATAGTCGGGGACCGTGCTGTAGAGCCCACCCCCGCCGGACAGCACCTCGGGATTGGGCGGCAGGGCGAAGGGGATGGGGATCAAGCCGCCGTCCGGGCCCCGCACATGCACGCCCGCCTGACGGGCCGTCTGGTCCGCCGACAGGGCGAAGCCGGTGTCGGCCATGCCCAGGGGGCCGGTGACGTGCTGGGCCAGATAGGCGTCCAGCCGCTGGCCGCTGGCCGCCTCGATGGCCAGCCCCGCCCAGTCGATGCCGATGCCATAGATGAAGCCCTGGCCTGGATCGAAGGCCAGGGGCTGCAGCTGCGCCGCGCGCGTCCCGCTCGCCGCGTCAGGCGCGCCGGTCGCCGCCGCATAGGCCACGTGGGCCGGGCTGGTGAAGCCATAGGCGAAGCCGGACGTGTGGGTCAGCAGCTGGCGCAGGGTCACGGCGGTCCGCGCGGGCCGCAGCTTCGGCTGGCCCGAGGCGTCGACGCCGTCCAGCACCTGCAGTCCCCCAAGCTCCGGCAGCAGACCGACCAGGTCCCCGTCCAGGGAAAGCTTGCCCTGTTCGACCAGCTGCAGGGCCGCGACCGAGACCAGGGCCTTGGTCATCGACGCGATCCAGAACACCGTGCCGGCGTCCATGGCGGCCGGCGCCCCCACCGTGCGCAGCCCAAGGGCGTGCTGATAGACCGGGCCCTCGCGATCGGTGACCAGGGCCACGGCCCCGGCGATCCGACCCTGGCCCACGGCCTCGGCGAGCGCCTGCTCGAAACGGGAGAAGGACATCAGGCCACCTTGGCTGGGGCGGTGGTTTCCGCCTGGTCGGGATGGGTCACATAGAAGTCGAGCTCGGTCAGGGTCTTGGCCCAGGCCGCCTCCATGTCGGCGGTCCAGTCTGCGACCAGCAGCTCGCGCAGGGTGTCGCGGACCGTCCCGAAGAACACCCCGAACACCTGGGGCGGCACGTCATAGCCCTCGTGGGTGACGACCTCGCACTGGATCAGCGTCGCCGCATAGAGCCGCGCGCCGACGAAATCCAGGATCGCCAGGATCACCCGCGACAGCATCTCGCCCTTCACCTGGTGATTGGCGTCGCGCCAGAACAGCGGCTCCATCTCCGGGTTCTCGCGGAACAGCCGGGCATAGACCAGGGGCGTGAGGTCCTCACACCGCTCGGCCGCCAGCTCGAAGCTCAGCTCGACCAGTTCGGCCTGCATGGCGTTCTCCCGACCGAGGCCCCGGGGCTAGAGCCCCAGGACCATCTTGGCCATGATGTTGTGCTGGATCTCGTTCGACCCGGCATAGATCGAGGTCTTGCGGTAGTTGAAGTACATCGGCGCGACCGTGGCGGCATAGTCGGCCCCGGCGCGGGGCTGGTTGGTCCCGCCGCGGATCTCCGCCCAGGTGTCCTGGACGAAGGGCTGGGCGTAGACGCCCGCCGCCTCCAGGGCCAGTTCGGTGATCAACTGCTGGGCCTGGCTGCCCTCCAGCTTCAGCATCGACGACGCCGCGCCCATGGCCTGGCCGGCCGTGCGGGCGGCGAACATCCGCAGTTCTGTGGCGTTCAGGGTCTCGACCTTGATCTCGGTCTCGACCAGCTTCTTCCGGAAATCCGGATCGTCCATCATCCGGCGACCGCCGTCCGACGGCTCCAGGCTGGCGATCTTCTTGACCTTGCCCAGCATGTTGGTCAGGCCCGGCGCATAGGCGTTGCCGCGCTCGAACTGCAGCAGGTACTTGGCGTAGGTCCAGCCCTCGTCCTGCTTGCCGATGCGGTTGGAGACGTGCACCCGGACATTGTCGAAGAACACCTGGTTGATCTCCTGGTCGCCCTCCGGCGGGCCATCCAGGGTCGGCAGGGGCACGATCGAAATGCCCGGCGTCTTCATGTCCAGCAGCAGGAAACTGATGCCCTTCTGGCGGATCGGATCACTGGTGGTCCGCACCAGACAGAACATCCAGTCGGCCCACTGAGCATAAGTTGTCCATATTTTTGAACCGTTTAGGACGTAATACTCACCGTCAAGATCCGCTTTCAGCGACAGGGATGCGAGGTCCGATCCCGAGCCCGGTTCCGAATAGCCCTGGCACCACCACACGTCGGTCGAAAGAATCTTGGGCAGATGCTGGGCCTTCTGCTCCGGCGTGCCGAAGGCCATGACCACGGGGGCGCACATGCGCAGGCCCATGTTCGAGGTCTCCGGGGCGCCGGCCAGAGCCATCTCCATGTCGAAGATGTACTTCTTGGTGTGGCTCCAGCCCGTGCCGCCGTATTCCACCGGCCAGTCGGGCGCCATCCAGCCCTTGGCGTTCAGCTTCTTCAGCCAGCGGACCTGGGCGTCCTTGGTCAGGTGGTGGTTCTTCGACTGGGCCGACAGGGCCCGCATCTCGTCGTCGAAGGCGTCGGCGATGAACGCCCGGACCTCGTCACCGAAGGCGAGGTCCTCGGCCGTGAATTCGAGGTCCATGGCGCTATTCTCCTCAGACGCCGTCGAGCAGTTCGATTTCCGGACGGCCGCCCAGGCAGGGGCCCATCTTCGGACCCGCGGCCTTGAAGTACTCGGTCTGGCCGTGGGCGGTCAGGGCGTCCTGGTCGGTGTAGAGCTCGAGCACCTTATAGACCTGGCCGTCGGCGCGGCTCTTGGTCAGCTGGTAGG
>NZ_CANCLE010000242.1 GCF_947378715.1 Phenylobacterium aquaticum | reverse complement strand
AGCCTCGACGCCGTGATCATCGGCGCCGGCATTTCCGGCATGTACATGCTGCACCGCCTGCGCGGCCTGGGGCTCAAGGCTCGGGTCTATGAGGCGGGGTCGGACATCGGCGGCACCTGGTTCTGGAACCGCTATCCCGGCGCCCGGGTCGACATCGAGAGCCAGGAATATTCCTACTCCTTCTCGGAGGAGTTGGAGCGCGAGTGGAAGTGGAGCGAGCGCTACGCCGCCCAGCCCGAGATCCTGCGCTATCTGAACCACGTCGCCGACCGCTTCGACCTGCGCCCCGACATCCAGTTCAACACCCGCATCGCCTCCGCCCACTTCGACGAGACCAAGGGCCGCTGGGCGCTGGCCACCGACGACGGCGAGACCCTCGACGCCAAGTTCTGCATCGCCGCCACCGGCTGCCTGTCGGTCCCCAATGAGCCCAACTTCAAGGGCCAGGAGACCTTCAAGGGCGCGACCTATCACACCGGTCGCTGGCCCCATGAGGGCGTCGATCTCACCGGCAAGCGGGTGGCGGTGATCGGCACCGGGTCCTCGGCCATCCAGTCGATCCCCCAGATCGCCAAGCAGGCCGCCCAGGTCTACGTCTTCCAGCGCACGCCCAATTACAGCGTGCCGGCCCACAACGGCCCGATCTCGCCCATCGTCGCCGAGGCCTGGCTCGCCAACCGCGACGAAAACCGCCAGCTGCAGCGCATGTCCTCGGCCGGCTTCCTGTTCTCCAACCACCGTGAGGAACTGGCCACCCAGGTCGGCGATAATGAGCGCCGCCAGGTGTTCGAGGAACGCTGGGCCCAGGGCGGTTTCTCCGTCCAGGCGGCCTTCGCCGACCTGGCCGTCGATCCCGTGGCCAATGGCATGGCCGCCGACTTCGCCGCCTCCAAGATCCGCGAGATCGTCAAGGACCCGGCGGTCGCCGACCGACTGACGCCCAAGGACTACCCCTTCGGCACCAAGCGGCTCTGCGTCGACACCGGCTATTATGAGGTGTTCAACCAGCCCAACGTCGAGTTGATCGACCTGCGCGAGGCCCCGCTCGACACCATCACGGCCACCGGGGTGAAGACCGCCGAAGGCGACTACGCCGTCGATGTCATCGTCTTCGCCATCGGCTTCGACGCCATGACCGGCGCCCTGTCGCGGATCGATATCCAGGGCCGGGGCGGCGCGGCCCTGACCGACGCCTGGTCCGAAGGCCCCAAGAGCTATCTGGGCCTGATGGTCGCGGGCTTCCCCAACCTGTTCACCGTCACCGGCCCGGGCAGCCCCTCGGTGCTGTCCAACATGATCGTCTCGATCGAGCAGCATGTGGACTGGCTGGCCGACCTGATGGGCTTCATGACCCTCAATGGCCTGGCCACCATCGAGCCCACCGCCGACAGCCAGAACGCCTGGGTCGACCACGTCAACGAGGCGGCCAACCACACCCTCTATCCCGTCGCCAACAGCTGGTATCTGGGCGCCAATGTCCCCGGAAAGCCCCGGGTGTTCATGCCCTATATCGGCGGCGTCGGCGCCTATCGCACCCTCTGCGACGCGGTGGCCGCCAACGGCTATATGGGCTTCAAGCTGCGCCCGGCGGCCTGATCCCATGCGGGCATTCCAGGCCGAGACGCTTGAGTCCATCGACAGCTACCGGTCGGTGGACCTGCCGCCGCCGGAGCCGGGCCCCGGCGAGATCCGGGTGCGGGTCGCCGCCTGCGGGGTCGGCTATGTCGACGCCCTGGTCTCGCTTGGCCGCTATCAGGTCAAGCCGTCGGTCCCCCATGTGCCGGGCAATGAGGTCGGCGGGACGGTCGAGGCCCTGGGTCCCGGCGTCTCCGGCCTGGCGGTCGGCGACCGCGTCATGGCCGCCGTCCGCACCGGCGGCTTCGCCGAGCTCGCGGTCGGCCCAGCGGCCGGCGCCCTGCGCATTCCCGACGCCATGAGTTTCGCCCAGGCGGCCGGCTTCCGGGTCAATTACCTGACCGCCCTGCACGGCCTGCGTGACCGCGCGGCGGTCCAGCCGGGTGAGCGCCTGCTGGTGTTCGGCGCGGCCGGCGGGGTCGGGGCGGCGGCGGTGCAGGTGGGCCTGGCCCTCGGGGCGCGGGTCATCGCCGCCGGGTCCAGCCCGGAGAAGCGCGCCTTCGCGGAAGGCCTTGGCGCCCGAGCCTCCATCGATGTAGAGCCCGAAGGCTGGCGCGACCGGCTGAAGACCCTGACCGAGGGCAAGGGCGTCGACGTGATCTTCGATCCCGTCTGCGGCCCGCTGTTCGAGGCCGGGTTCCGCTCGCTGGCCTGGGGCGGTCGCCATCTGGTGGTCGGCTTCGCGGGCGGCAAGGGCATTCCCGCCCTGCCCTCAAACCTGTCGATCATGAAGGGCGCGGCCCTGGTCGGCGTCGATGTCCGCCAGTTCCCGCTGTTCGAACCGGCCAAGGCCGCGGCCGAGCTCGCCGAACTCCTGGGCTGGGTCGCCGAGGGCCGCCTCACCCCGCCGGTCGGCCGCACCTTCCCCCTCGCGGAAGCCGCCCAGGCCCTGGAGTTCGCGCTGTCCGGCGCAGGCATGGGCAAGACAGTGCTGGAGATCGCCTAACCCCCCGAGTTGCTCCCCTAGGGCCGCCGGTAGCAGGCCAGCGCGCCCGCCACGCCATCTCCCTGTTCGTCGCAAACCCAGCGCGGATCGCGCTTGGTGATCGCCGGCGCGAACCGGTGGGCCGCCGTGTGGCCCTCGCGGTTGAACATCCAGATCAGACCCGGCCGCTCGCCTTGCGCGGCGTCCAGGATCACCCGGTTGGCGTCCTGGTCCGGCGGAACCACCAGGGGCCGGATCGTCACCGGCTGGCGGGCGCGATCGAAGAAGGCCCCGCCCACCTGGCTCAAGGTCGCCGCATCCATGATCGGGGCCAGCTCGTGGTCCCAGACGAACACCACCTCGCGCGCGCCGTGCGCCACCAGGAAGGCCGAGCCGGTCTCGAACTCATAGCGCGGCAGCCGGCGCGGCCCGGACAGGGCGTCCAGCGCCGGACGGATCTCAGTGCCCAGATAGACGATGATCAGGGCCAGATAGACCAGGCGCGCGCTAGGGCCCGCGCGGGCGATCAGCACCACCCCCAGCAGCAGCGAGGGCGCCAGCGGGATCATGTAGCGCGGCGACAGGCCGGAGCCGAACACCCCGAACACCAGCATCAGGGCGAAGGCCGCGACGCCGGCCGCGGCGGTCAGGGTCAGGGCCGCGACCGGCGTCCCATCCTCGTCGGGCGAGGCGCCGGGCCTCAGCCGCCCGACCAGCAGGCCGGCGATCAGGATCACTGCCACCACCGCCAGCATCAGGGGCTGGCTCGGACCGATCACGAAGGCGGTCAGGTCGAGCGCGCGACGCGCATCCACCGGCGGATGCCAGACCGAGGCCAGCCTGGAATAGTCGGCCAGGCGCGGCGCGTGCCGCAGCATCCAGGTCGCCACCGGCGCGAACACCAGCACCGCCGGCCAGGTCCGCACCGCCGCCCAACGATGGCGGCCGAGATAGATCAGTCCCTGGGCCAGGACGACGAACAGCATGTAGTAGTGCAGCAGCACGCCCAGCGCGCCCAGTGTCATCCAGATCAGGGCGCGGCGCAGGCTCGGCGCCTCCATCACCCGACCGAAGGCCAGGCACTGCCCCGTCGCCACCGCCAGCAAGAGGCCGTAGCAACGCGCGTCCAGGAAATAGCCCACGCCCCACCAGGCGAAGATCAGCACGGCCCAGGTCATCCGCGCCGTTCGCGACAGGCCTTTCAGCGGGACGAACAAGGGCAGCGCCCCCGCCGCCCACACCGCCAACAGCGTCGGGATCCGCAGGGCCAGGTCCGACCGCCCGGCCAGCCCGCTCCACAGCCGCTCGATCAGGTAGAAGGCCGGGCCGTTGGAATCCAGATAGACCTGCCGCCAGAAGCTCGCCCCGTCGGGGCGCGAGA
>NZ_CANCLE010000241.1 GCF_947378715.1 Phenylobacterium aquaticum | reverse complement strand
AGCAGCACCACCGAGATCGCGAAGCCGGCGGTGTAGAGCGCGGCCAGGCGCAGGCTGGTGGAGCGGAACATCTAGTCGGGTTCGCGCAGGATATAGCCGGCCCCGCGCACCGTATGGATCAGCTCATGGCCGTGGCCGCGATCCACCTTGCCGCGCAGGCGGCTCATATGGGTCTCGACGATGTTGGTCTTGGGATCGAAGTGGAAGTCCCAGACGCTCTCCAGCAGCATGGTGCGGGTGACCACCCGGCCGGCATGACGCATCAGATATTCCAGCAGCTGGAACTCACGCGGCTGCAGCTCGATGCGCTGGCCGCCCCGGGTCACGGACCGCCTCAGGAGGTCGAGCCGCAGGTCGGCCACGGAAAGCTCGGTGCGCACCTCCAGCGGCGGCGGACGGCGGGCGAGCGCGTTGACCCGGGCCAGCAGCTCGGCGAAGGCGAAGGGCTTGACCAGATAGTCGTCGCCCCCAGCCTCAAGTCCCTCGACCCGGTCGTCTATGCCCCCCAGGGCGGTCAACAGCAGGACCGGGGTCTTCACCCCCGAAGCGCGGATGGTGCGCAGGATCGCCAGGCCGTCGATCTGCGGCAACATGCGGTCGAGCACGATGACGTCATAGGTCTCGCCGGCGGCCAGCATCAGGCCATCGCGGCCTTCGGCGGCGTAGTCGACGGTGTGGCCCGCCTCGGACAGCGCCCGCTTCAGATAGGCCGCAGCCTCCCGGTCATCCTCCACGATCAGCAGCTTCATGGGGCGAACCTGCCTTGAACCGGCCAGCCCGCCAATCCCTGCCGAACCGGGCTCCATCAAACCTGGGCGACGACTTTCAGAACTGGACCGCCGCCAGCTCCTTGCGGGCGGCTTCGATATCGTCCTGCAGGGCCGGGGCGTGCAGCAGTTGCACCCCGACGGCCGTGCCGAGCGCCTGTCCGGCGATGATGTCGCTGCGGAAGTGGACCCCGCAGACCAGCCGGTCCTCGGCATAGTCCTGGGCCCGCGCCAGCACCGCCTGGGCCTTGTCCGGCATCAGGTCGGCCAGCACCACGGCCATGGCGTAGCCCATGGTGGTGTGGCCGCTGGGGTAGGAGGACCTGGGCTTGTCGTCCGCGTGGTCACAGCCGACCAGGGTCGGATCAATGACCCAGGGCCGATTGCGCGCGAAGGTGACCTTGGCGCGCTTCTTGGCCACCGACTGCTCGTGATCGACGATCTTCAGCAGCTTGGCCGTGGCCGGCAGGCTGGCCATGTCGAACTTCGGCCCCAGGGTCGGGGTGAAGGCCGAGGGGTCCTCATGGTCATTGTCCCATTTCGCCTGGGCGAGCTGGGCCGGGGTGCGGGCGTCCTGGATCCGGTGCAGTTCGGCGAGTTCGGCCTTCTGCGCGGCCGATCCCTCCGCCGGCGGCGGCGGCAGGAGCCGCGCCGCGTCCGCGTCGGCCGGCGACAGGATCGAGGGCGCAGGCGCCTCCTGGGCCAGGGCGGGGGTGACCAGGGTCAAGGCCAGCAGGCTGGCCAGCAGAGGGACTGAGTGACGCATGGGGTGCGATCCTGTCTGGGGCGAGGCTTAGAAATTGACCTTGGCGGAGACCTGGACGTTCCGCTCCGGCTGGAAATAGTACTGGTCATAGGGGGCGGTCTTGCCGGGCTTGATGGTCGTCGCCTGCTGGCTGTCGAGCAGGTTGTAGACCGCCGCCTCCAACCGGTAGCGGCCGAGGGTGTAGACGACGGTCAGGTCGAGCGAGGCATAGGGCTTGATCCGGTAGGCGGAGGGCTCGCCCTCGGCCGCCCACTGCTCGCCCACGAACTTGTCGGCCAGGGAAACCGACCACTCCTCGCTGCGATAGAGGCCGCCCAGGGCGGCGGTGGACTTGGGCGCGCCGGCGATCTGCTTGCCCCCGGCGATCGTCACGGGCACGCCGAGAATGGTGGTCGAGGCGCCTTGGGCCTTGGCCTCGTTGAGCGAGCCGTTGGCGAACAGGAACAGGTTGTCGAGGGCGGCATAGGTCACCGCGCCCTCGATGCCCTTATAGGTCGCCCCGCCGAGGTTGAAGTTCACCGTCTCCGTGCCGACCGTGGTGGTCTGCAGCTTGTTGGTGAAGTCGATATAGTAGGCGTCGGCGTCGAAGGTGACCTTGCCGCCGTGATAGACGACGCCGGCCTGATAGTTGGTGGATTCCTGCGGGTGCAGCTCGTTCAGATTGGGATTGACCGCCTGGGTGGTCGAGATGTCGGGCAGCAGGAAGCCCGTGGCGTACTGGGCGTAGGCCGACATGTTGTCGGCGATCTTATAGTTGGCGGTCAGGAAGGTGAGCGTCTTCGTGAAGGTCTTGGCGCCGTGATAGGGCAGCCGGGACTTCTGGTTCACGTCGGCGTCGACCGAGAGCTTCTCGCTGACATATTTGACGCCGGGCGTGAGGGTCAGCTTGTCGGTGACGTTCCAGACCACGTCGACGAAGGGCTCGTACTGGTTCCAGCCTGAGTACTGCAGATATTCCAGGTACTGCGGCACGCCGGCCACCACTTTCTGGCGGTAGTCGGGCGTCCAGCCCGCCGCCCCGTGGCCCAGCGTGGCGTCATAGTCCCAGCGACCGCGCGGGCCGGTGTCGGCCTTCTCCCACCACAGACCGGCCTTGATCTCGCCGAACGGCATGGTCTGGTTCAGGTGCAGGATGTCGCCATAGATCTTGTAGACGTTCAGCTTGGTGTAGCCCGGCACGTGACCATTCACCGTGGGCTTGCCGCCCGGTGTGTAGGTGATCTGCAGACCCTTGTTGGCGGCGATGTCGGCCGGCGACAGGGTGGCGTCCAGGGCCGATTCCGTGTCGTTCTTATAGTAATAGGAATAGACGGTGTTCTCGAGCTTCAGGCTATCGGTGACGTCTCCGGTCAGCCGCGCATAGTTGAAGTAGGTGTGCTTGGTGACGCTGTTGTACTTGTAATAGTTCGGCGTCTTCGGATCGTTGTTCAGGGCGAAGTTCTTGCCGTAGGCGGCAACCTGGGTGAGCGTCGCGCCGGCGCTGTCGTTCGTATAGACGTGGGTGTAGTTCCAGGTTCCCAGCAGGGTCAGCTTCCAGCTGCCGGCCAGCGGGACCACGGCGCGGATCAGCTGGTTGTAGGCCTTGGCGCTGTTGTAGGTGAGCGCGCCGTCGGTCTTCAGCTCCTGCAGGTTCAGCAGGACCTTGGTGTCGTTCAGCTGTTCGATCTCGCCCGAGGACAGCTTGGTCACCGCCATCCAGGTGTTCCAGGACCCGGCCGTCACCGATTGCGAACCGCCGGCCGTGTCGCTGACCTCCGGCGAGAACATGTTCACCGAGCCGCCGAAGCTGGCCACGCCGAGCTGGCTGGCCTCGCCCGGGCCGCGATCCACCACCACGGCGCCGACCGTCGAGGACGGGAAGAACGAGGTCGAGTGGTGGGTCGGGCCATTGGCGTCACCCCACGGAATGCCGTCATAGGTGATGTTGTATTCGCCGTCCTTGAAGCCGCGCAGCACGGTCTTGGACTCGCCCAGGCCCGGGCCGCTGAACGACACGCCCGACAGGCTGGGGGTCAGGTTGATGACCTGGTTGTAGTCGCCGGTGGCCGGGACGAACTGGTCGATGGTCTTGCGGTCGATGATCGACTGCGGCTCGGTGGCGGCCAGCGAGGCCTTGGAGGGGGCGACGGCGATGGCGCCCGCCACGCCCGTCACCACCAGCTCGCCCACGCGGACGCCATAGTCGGGGTTTTCCGGATCGATCTTCACCGGCCCGGCGTCAGCGGCGACCGCCGCACCGCCGGACAGGGCGGCCAGGCACAGGGCCAGGGCCGAGCCCGTCAGCCAGCGAGCCTTGCCAGATGTAGTGATGCGCGCGCGCGCCGAAAGTGACCGCATGATGCTTTCCCCAACAGGCCGGTCGGATTTGTCCGATCACGGCGCTCCGTTTGCTGCGGGGGTGAAAGCGCGCGGCGAGGCCGGCGGCAAACCAAGGTTTGGCGACGGTTAAGTGACGGATTTATTTATTGGTTTTGATTGGG
>NZ_CANCLE010000240.1 GCF_947378715.1 Phenylobacterium aquaticum | reverse complement strand
GCTATGGGGCGCGATCGTCGCGGTCCTGGCCTCCTGGCTGGTGCTGCGCTCGGGCGTGCTGGTCAAGGTGCGTGATGGGGTCGAAAAAGGTTCGCCCAAACCGATCCGCGTCGCCTTCGCCGTGCTGTTCATCGACGCGCTCGCGGAATTCGTCCTGAACCTGCCCTGGAGTGTCTATGCCGACTGGTGGCGGGAGACCGCCTATGGCCTGACCAGCCAGGCGTTTGGGGGATGGCTGGGCGAGCAGTTGATGTCCGCCGCCATCTCGGCCGTGCTCTTCACCCTGCTGTTGGTCGGGCTCTACACCCTGATGCGCAAGGCGCCCAAGACCTGGTGGCTGTGGGGCTCCGGGGTGGTGGCGCTGTTCTTCGTGGTGGTGATGATCCTGGCGCCGGTGTTCATCATGCCGCTGTTCAACAAGTACCAGCCGGCTCCTCCCGGCCCCGTGCGCGACGAGATCGTGGCCATGGCCAAGTCGGTGGGCGTGCCGAGCGACAAGATCTTCATCTTCGACGGCTCGAAGCAGTCGAACCGCTACACCGCCAACGTCGCGGGCCTGGGCTCGACCTCGCGCATCGCCATGAGCGACGTGATGTTCAAGAAGGACGCCGACATCGCCGAGGTGCGCGGCGTGGTGGGCCATGAGATGGGCCACTATGTCCACGCCCACGTGTTCATCTTCGCAGCGCTCTACGCCGCCTTGGCCCTGGCCGGCTTCTTCATCATCGACCGGGCCTATGCGCCGGTCGCGCGGATGCTGGGCGCCAAGCACGTGCGCGGTCTTTCCGACCCGGCCGGCTTCCCGATCCTGGCGATCCTGCTGACGGTGCTGGGCCTCGTGTCGACGCCCATCCGCGTGTCGATCACCCGCATCGCCGAGTCCGACGCCGACACCTTCTCGCTGGAGCATTTCAACGAGCCGGACGGCCTGGCCAAGGCCCTGGTCAAGACCATTGAGTATCGGGCCGCGACGCCCTCGAAACTGGAGGAGGTGCTGTTCTACGACCACCCCTCGGTCGGAGGCCGGGTGCGCAAGGCGATGGACTGGAAAGCCGCCCAGGCGAAGGTCGATGCGGTGAGGTGAGGTTTCTTCCTCCCCTTCATGGGCAGGAGAATTGCGTATGGAAATTTGCTGGGGTCTGGCTCGGCCTGGTTGCTCCCATCTTGGGGGAGCTTCCGGCCGCATGGCCGGGTGAGGGGGACTTTGATGGTCCTTTTGAGCCGTTCCCAGGTCAGCTGAGGGAGTCAAAGTCCCCCTCAGACCCTTCGGGCCAGCTCCCCCAAAAGGGGAGCAGCCGCGTTGCGGCCATCCCCTGCCATGAAGGGGAGGGAGGGCGCCCTACCGCTTCTTCACGAACACCGTGCCGGCGGAATAGCCGGCGCCGAACGAGCAGATCAGGCCGGTCTCGCCGGCGGCGAAGTCGTCATTGGCCTTGTGGAAGGCGATGATCGAGCCGGCAGAGGAGGTGTTGGCGTACTCGTCGAGGATGATGACGTTCTCTTCCGGCGTCGGGTCGCGGCCGAGCACGCGCTTGCCGATCATGACGTTCATATTGATGTTGGCCTGGTGCAGCCAAAGCCGCTTCAGGCTCGTCGGGTCGAGGCCCAGATCGCCCGCGTGGTCGACGATCATCTCGGCGACCATCGGCACCACTTCGCGGAACACCTTGCGGCCTTCCTGGACGAACAGCTTGTCGGCGGCGTCGATCCCCTCAGGGGCCGTGCGGTTGAGGAAGCCGAAATTGTTGCGGATATTGTTTGAGAACACGGTCTTCAGGCGCGTGCCCAGGATTTCCCAGCCCTGGCCGGGCGTGGCGTCCTCGGCCCGCTCGACGATCACGGCGGTGGCGACGTCGCCGAAGATGAAGTGGCTATCGCGGTCGCGGAAGGTCAGGTGGCCGGAGGTGATCTCCGGATTGACCATCAGTACGGCGCGCGCGGAGCCTGAGGCGATGTAGTCGGCGGCCGTCTTGATGCCAAAGGTCGCCGACGAGCAGGCGACGTTCATGTCGAAGCCAAAGCCGTCTATGCCCAGCGCCTGCTGGATCTCAATGGCCATGGCCGGATAGGCGCGCTGCATGTTGGAGGCCGCGCAGATCACCGCGTCGATCTGGCTGACATCCTTGCCCCAGCGGGCGATGGCCTCGCGGGCGGCGGCGACGCCGATCTCGGCGAGAACCGAGATCTCCTCGTTCGGTCGCTCGGGGATCGACGGCCGCATCACGGCGGGGTCGATGATGCCGGACTTGTTCACCACGTGGCGGGACTTGATGCCTGAGGCCTTCTCGATGAATTCGACGGAGGAGGGCGTCAGCGCCGCGACCTCGCCGGCCGCGATGGCGGCGGCGTGCTCGGTGTTGAAGGCCTCGACATAGGCGTTGAAGGTCTCGACCAGCTCGGCGTTCGAGACGCTGTCCGGCGGGGTGTAGAGGCCGGTGGCGGCGATGACGGCGTGATGCAAGGCGTGGGCTCCGACGCTTGGCCCCTCTGGTCGTCGGGGGCCTTGAACCGCCACTGATATCACGGCTGGACGCTGCGTCAGCGGCCTTGTGCGCCTGCCGACCATGTCCGGCCCGCCACAATATTACCTTGGGCTGTCGACGAACCGTCCTTGTCGCGCCGCCTTTGGGGGTGATCCAGGCGTCGCTGAGGGGCTGACGCGTAAGGACGAAGTACAAGAAAATGAAAACTCTCATCGCCACCGCCACGGCCGGTCTCGCCGCCGTGATCCTCGCTCCCGCCGCCGCCTCGGCGCAGGACCTTACCCCCGTCACCACCTATGGGACCGCAGGCTACGCGGCCTCTGAAGCCGACGGCGTCAACCTGGGCGCCCTGCAGGGGCGGATCGGCGCCCGCTTCGGCAAGTATCTGGGGCTGGAGGCCGAGGCCGCCTTCGGCGTGAACAATGACAAGACCTATGTCGCCGGCGTCCCGGTGAAGGTCGACGAGACCCGCCAGGTCGCCGCCTATGGCGTCGGCTATCTGCCGGTGGCCCCCAATGCCGACATCTTCCTGCGCGCCGGCTATGGCGCCACCAAGCTGAAGGCCTCCGTGGCTGGAACCACGGCCAGCGGCGACGGCGATTCCTGGAACTATGGGGTCGGCGGCCAGTACTTCTTCAACGACAAGAACGGCGTGCGCGCTGACTACACCCGCTACGACTTCGTCGGCTCTGGCCCCAACGCCAATGTCTGGGCCGTGTCCTATGTCCGGAAATTCTAGACGCCATAAACCCTGAGACCCTGAGGCCCCGTCGAGGCCTCCGGGCGGACGCCAACCGCATCCACCCTGCGTCCGCCGCGCCGACCGGCTCTCCCCCCACCGGTTCGCGCCACTTCGGCCGGCCCCCTTCCTCCAGCCCAGGAAGGGGGCCTCTTCTTTTGGGAGACGGGACGGGGCTATGGTTGGCCGATGGACTCGGTCATCCGGCTTGAGCGCGGCGACTTCGCCTGCACGGTGCGTCCTGGGCTGGGCGGGGCCTTGACCGGGTTCACCTGGCGGGGCGTCCCGCTGTTGCGGCCGACGCCGATCGACGCCAGGACAGTCACCGACTGCGCCTGTTTTCCCCTCGTCCCGTTCGCCAATCGCATCGCCCGGGGGCGGTTCAGCTTTCAGGACATCGATGTCCGACTGCCGGTCCCGCCGGGGGATGGCCCCCATGCCTTGCACGGCCACGGCTGGCGGGCGGCCTGGGACATGGTCGACCACGGTCAGGACCAGGCGATCCTCGACCACCACCACACCACCGACGCCTGGCCCTGGCCCTACGAGGCTGTGCAGGGCGTGGATCTGGTCGAGGGCGGACTGGACCTGAGCCTGTCGCTCTGGAGCCGGGGCGAGGCGCCCATGCCCTTCAGCCTTGGCTTGCATCCCTATTTCCCGCGCACCGGCGCGACGCGGCTGAACCTCAATGTCGACGGCGTGTGGCGGACCGACGCCGAGGCCCTGGCCCTGGAATGGATCGAGGACGGGCCGGAGATGGACTGGCTCACCCATGGGCGCCTGCCGGCCACCCTGGTCGACCACTGCTATGGGCC
>NZ_CANCLE010000239.1 GCF_947378715.1 Phenylobacterium aquaticum | reverse complement strand
CAGCAGGGCCATGGAAATGACCGCGGCGGGGATCGAGGAGGCGAAGGTCAGGCCGACCTTGAGGCCCAGATAGACATTGGCCGCCGTGAACACCAGCGTGATGAGAATCCCCAGGATCACGCCCCGAAGGGTGAGCTCGACGCGGGATGTGGCGGTGGTCATGAAGGGCGTCCTGGCTTGGCGCCGCGCGTGCAGCGGCCCGCCAGTTGGAGCAGGATGTGCGGTGTGGCTCAAGAGGGCGCGGCCCCCAAGCTCTCCGTCATGGCCGGGCTTGTGGGGCTAGCGGAACAGCTCCACCATCTCGCCCATCCAGTCCTTCAGGCCGTCGCGCAGCTCCAGGGGCGTGCGGCCGTGGCGGACAAAGACCAGGTCGAGGTCGGGGACCACCACCGTATATTGGCCCTCGTGACCGTTGGCCGAGAAGCTGCCGGGGCCGCCCCGACCCAGCCACCAGTGGGCGCCGTAGGGGCCCTCTTCGCAGTCCGGCTGTTGGAAGGTGGGGGTGCGGGCATAGTCGACCCAGCCTTCGGGAAGGATGCGGCGGCCCTCCCACACCCCGTCGCGCAGATAGAGCAGGCCGAAGCGGGCGAAGTCGCGGGCGGTGGTGAAGCAGAAGGACGAGCCGATGAAGGTTCCGGCGGCGTCGAACTTCGGCTGGGGGCTGGTCATGCCGAGCGGCTCGAACAGGCGCCTACGCATGAAGGCCTCGAAGTCCGGTCCATAGGCGTCGATGGCGCGCGCCAGGGTGCGGGCGACGATGTTGGTCGTGCCGCTGGAGTAGGAGAAGAAGGTTCCCGGCGCGTAGGCCAAGGGCTTGTCGGCGGCGTAGTGGGCGACGTCGTCCTTCCCCGGGCCCCAGAGCATGGCGATGGTGTCCGACGGCTGGTCGGGCAGATAGACCTCGGAGAACTCCAGCCCGCTCGACATGCGCAGCAACAGGTCGAGGGTGAGGGCGCCGCGCGGGTCGCCGGGCGTCTTCCATTCGGGAACATCGGCAGGGGCGAAGACATCCAGCTTGCCGTCGCCGACCAGTATGCCGGTGAGCGCCTGGGTGATCGACTTGGCCTTGGACCAGGACATGCAGGTCTTGTCCGGCCCGTGCTCGGGGCCATAGCGCTCATGGATCAGCCGCCCGCCCTGGACGATGACCACCGCATGGGTCTCGCCGAACGCGGCGAAGCCCTGGTCCATCAGGGCGTCGAAGCGGGCGCGGTCGAGCCCGGCAGGCAGGTCGCCTTCCGGCCAGGCCTGGGTCGGGAACGGGACGTCGGCGGCCTGGGCGGGGAGCGGGATCAGGGTCATGGGACGAAAGTGGCGCCTGGAGCCCCCCGATGTCACCCGCGGATTTGAGTCTTCAGCACTCGACCACATTGACGGCCAGGCCGCCCAGCGAGGTTTCCTTGTAGATCTCGCTCATGTCCTCACCGGTGCGCTTCATGGTGGCGATGACCTTGTCGAGGCTGACTGTGTGCTGGCCGTCGCCGAGCAGGGCCAGGCGCGAGGCGTCGATGGCCTTCACCGCGCCCATGGCGTTGCGCTCGATGCAGGGGATCTGGACCAGGCCGCCGATCGGATCGCAGGTCAGGCCGAGATTATGCTCCATGGCGATCTCGGCGGCGTTCTCGATCTGGGCGTTGGTCCCGCCCAGGGCGGCGGTCAGGCCGGCCGCGGCCATGGAGCAGGCGACGCCGACCTCGCCCTGGCACCCGACCTCGGCGCCGGAGATCGAGGCGTTCTTCTTGTAGAGCGCGCCGATGGCGGCGGCGGTGAGCAGGAAGGTGCGCCGCCCCTCGGCCGTGCCGCGATAGAAGCGGTCGTAATAGCGCAGCACCGCCGGCAGCAGGCCGGCTGCGCCATTGGTAGGGGCGGTGACCACCCGGCCGCCGGCGGCGTTCTCCTCATTGACCGACAAGGCCCAGAGATTGACCCAGTCGAGGGCGGCCAGGGGATCGGACAGATTGCGCTCGGCCTTGCTGGTCAGGTCCGTGTGGATCTGCCGCGCGCGGCGGCGGACCTTCAAGCCCCCGGGCAGGCAGCCGTCCTGGCGCAGGCCGCGCTCGATACAGGCCTCCATGGCCGCCCAGATGGCGTCGAGGCCCTCGAACACCTCGGTCTCAGAACGGATCGCGGTCTCATTGGCCAGCATCAGGGCCCCGATCGTCAGGCCGGCGCGCTCGGCCTGGTCCAGCAGTTCGACCCCGGAGCCGAAGGGATAGGGTTCGGGCACGGTGCGGGCCGGCGGCGCATTGGCGTCGATCTCAGTCTCGTCGAGCACGAAGCCGCCGCCGACGGAGAAATAGGTCCGCGCCTCCAGGATCTGGCCGGCGGCGCCCTGCGCCTGGAGGGTCAGGGCGTTGGGGTGCTGGGTCTTGCGCTCGCGGCCCAGCCAGAGGATGTCGCGCGCCTCGTCGAAGGCCATGGCGGGGCCGTCGCCGCCGAGCGCGAGCCGGCCCTCGGCGCGGATCGCGGCCAGGGCCGCGTCGGCGGCGTCCGGGTCGATGGTGGCGGGGCGGAAGCCGGCCAGGCCCAGGATCGCGGCGCGGTCGGTGGCGTGGCCCCGGCCGGTCAGGGCCAGGGAACCGAAGAGGCTGATGCTGATCCGCGCCGTCCTGTCCCTGAGCCCGAGGTCGCCCAGTCGGTCGACGAATCGCGCCGCCGCCGTCATCGGGCCCATGGTGTGGGAACTTGAGGGGCCAACGCCCAGCTTGAAGAGATCGAAAACGCCAGCGCCTGCCATGGAGCTGGCATAGGCTATCGCCGGGGCGCCGCCAAGCCGGGCGGGCCATGCTCGCGCACCGTCCGTTGAGGTGATTTTCACCAGGGCCGCATGCGCGCTGTCGCGGGCGCCGTCGCCCACGGTCTAGGCTGTGGCCATGTCCGACCTGACCCTGCGCCTCGCCGTCGAAGCCGACCTGCCCGCCCTGCGCGACCTGATGGCCCGTTCCATTGGCGAGCTGCAGAAGGGCTTCCTCGACCCGGCCCAGCTGGCGGCCTCCTTCGAAGTCATGGGGCTCGACACCCAGCTGGTCGCCGACCGCACCTATTTCGTGGTCGAGGAGGCGGCCGCCCTGGCTGGCTGCGGCGGCTGGAGCCGCAGGGCGACCCTGTTCGGCGGCGACCATTCGGCCGGGCGCGACGCGGCCCTGCTGGACCCGACCCAGGACGCCGCCCGTATCCGCGCCATGTACACCAGCCCCGACTTCACCCGGCGCGGGGTGGGTCGGCTGATCCTTGCGGCTTGTGAGGCGGCGGCGGCTGGCGAGGGCTTCAGCCGCTGTGAGATGGCCGCGACCCTGGCCGGCGAGCCGCTCTATCGCGCCTGCGGCTATGAGGTGATCGAGCCGTTCGAAAGCGTCACCTCGACGGGGGTGGCCGTGCCCCTGAAGCGGATGGGCAAGGCGATCTAGCCGCGCCAGTCCTCATAGGTCGGGCCGAGCGCGTCCTTGAGCGGTCCGAGCCAGGGCTCATAGGCCCGCCACTGGTCGAGGCCGCCGCGATAGATGGGCTGGCGCACCTGTTCGGAACTGACCGTGCGCACGGCGCGGCCATTCTCATAGAACCTCAGGCAGGCCGCCTCGAAGGGCAGGCCGCAATGGTCGAGCAGGCGGCGGACCTCCGTCTCGGTGTCGTGCACCAGGTCCTCATAGATCACCCGGTGGACCCGCCCGGGCGCCACGGCGTCGAAGTGGGCCATCAGCTCCACATAGTCGCGGTAGTAGCGGCCGAGGTCGGTGAGGTCGTAGGAGAAGGACTGACCCTGGGCGAAGTGCTGCTTGAAGGCCGAGAAGCAGGAGCCCATCGGGTGGCGTCGCGCGTCGATGATCCGGGCCTTGGGCAGGATCAGGCTGATCAGGCCGATGTGCTGGAAATTGTTCGGCATCTTGTCGATGAAGAACGGCCGCCCCAGCTTGCGATGCGGCCGGGTCGAGGCGATGTAGCCGTCGCCCAGCGCGCGGAGCGCCGCCCCGTCGAGTTCGGCCAGGGCCTGCGGATAGGTTGGTCCGAGACCTCGGGCGATGATGCCGATATCAGGCAGCTCCATGGTGCC
>NZ_CANCLE010000238.1 GCF_947378715.1 Phenylobacterium aquaticum | reverse complement strand
GTTGACCTCGCGCCGCGAGCCGTAGCCCAGATTGGCCAAGAGCCGGTCGAGCCGGGCCATCATCGGCTTGGCGGGCTTCTCGCTCACTTGCGGGCCTCATAGACCTTGAAGCCGCCGACCTCGACCTTGGGAGTGACCTTGGCGAAGGTCTCATTAAGCGTCGCCTCATAGGGCAGGTGGCGATTGGCGACCAGCCAGCAGGTTCCGCCCTTGCCGAGCATGGCGCCCGCCGCGCGGATGAAGGCCGAGCCCAGGGCCCGATCCTCCGCCCCGCCGTCGTGGAACGGCGGGTTCATGACCACGAAGTCGAGGCCGGCGATCTCGCCCTCCAACCGCCGGACATCGGCCCAGCGCACCAGGACCCGGGGATCATCCAGATTGTGGCGCGCGCACTCCACGGCGCGACGGTCGATGTCGATGGCGACCAGGCTCTCGATCTGGCCCTGGGCCAGGATGTGGGTCGCCAATATGCCGATGCCGCAGCCGAGGTCCGCGCCCCGGCCCTTCAGCGCCGGCAGATGCTCCATCAGCCGCGCCGTGCCCGGATCAATGCGGTCCCAGCTGAACACGCCCGGCTGCGACCACAGGCCGAGCGCGGCGACCAGCCGGGGGCCGCCCGCGGCCATGACCTCGGCCAGGCTGGCGGGCGCCTCCGGGCGCTCGACATAGCAGAACCGGTGATGGCGGCGCGCGTCCTCGCCGACCACGCAGCCGAACCGCTCCAGGGCCTTCTTCAGCCGTGAACCGCCCTTGTCCTTGGGGGCCAGCACGGTGAGCGCCGCATGGGGTTTCAGCACCCGCAGGGCATGGGCCAGCACGAAGTCGCGCTCCAGCACCCCGGGCGGCGCCAATATCACCGCCTCGTCCGCCGAGCCGTCGGCCATCGCCGCCAGGTCCGCCGATCCGGGGATCAGCGGCGAAACCTGGGTCGCGCCGGGGGGAATGTCCGTCAGGCCGGGCGCCGGAGCGCCATAGAGGATCGCGCCGCTCATCGGCGGTCAGCCCCGTTCCTTGGTGCGCTCGAAGCCCACCTTCGGATAGCGCTCGGCCACATAGCCGATCTCCCAGGACGACTTGGCCAGGAACACCGGCTGGTCGTCGATGTCGGTGGCCATGGCGGTCTTGTGGGTGTTCTCGAAACCCTCGACCTCGGCCTTGGTCCCGGTCAGCCAGCGGGCCTCGGCGAAGGGGCTGGCCTCGAACTGGACCTCCAGCTGGTATTCATTGGCCAGGCGGTCGGCCATGACCTCGAACTGCAGCTGGCCGACGGCGCCGACGATGAAGTCCGCCCCGAACTGCGGGCGGAACAGCTGGGTCACCCCCTCCTCCGCCAGGCCTTCCAGCGCCTTCTTCAGGTGCTTGGCCTTCAGCGGATCCTTGACCCGCACGCGCTGGAGGATTTCCGGGGCGAAGTTGGGCAGGCCCGCGAAGCGCAGCAGGCCGGTCTCCGACAGGCTGTCGCCGACCCGCAGCACCCCATGGTTCGGAATGCCGATCACGTCGCCGGCGAAGGCCTCTTCCGCCAGCTCGCGGTCGGAGGCGAAGAACATGATCGGCGCATTGACCGACAATTGCCGCCCGGTGTTCTGCACCTTCAGCTTCATGCCGCGCGAGAACCGCCCCGACGTCAGGCGCAGGAAGGCGATGCGGTCACGGTGGTTGGGGTCCATGTTCGCCTGGACCTTGAAGACGAAGCCGGTGACTTCAGGATCACCCGGGACCACATGGGTCGGCTCGCCGGACTTGGCGGCCGCCACGGCCTTGGGCGGCGGGGCATAGGCGCCCAGGCCCGCCAGCAGCTCGTCGACGCCGAAATGGCGCAGGGCCGAGCCGAAGAACACCGGGGTCATGTGGCCTTCCAAGAAGGCCTGGGGATCGAAGGGCTTCGAGGCCTCGGTGACCAGCATGGAGGCTTCCTCCAGCTCGGCCCGCTCGTCCGGATCGAGGAAGCGGTCCACCGCATTGCCGCCGAAGGCCACGGCCGCCGGGTGGCCGTCGTCCGGCTCCGCCCCGCGCTTGGCGTAGGGCTGGAACTTCTGGGTGCGCAGGTCGAGCATGCCCTTGAACCGCCCGCCCGACCCGGCCGGCCAGAACAGCGGCGCGGGGTCGAGCGCCAGCTTGGAGCCGATCTCGTCCAACAGGGCGAAGGGGTCCTGGGCCTCGCGGTCCATCTTGTTGATGAAGGTGACGATCGGAATGTCGCGCAGGCGGCAGACCTCGAACAGCTTCAGGGTCTGGGGCTCGATGCCCTTGGCGGCGTCCAGCACCATGACCGCGGCGTCGGCGGCGGTGAGCGTCCGATAGGTGTCTTCGGAGAAGTCCTCGTGGCCCGGGGTGTCGAGCAGATTGAACATCAGTCCGTCGTGATCGAAGGTCATGACGCTGGCCGAGACGGAGATGCCCCGCTCGCGCTCGATCTTCATCCAGTCCGACCGCGTCCGCCGGTTCTCGCCCCGCGCCCTGACCGCGCCGGCCGCGCGGATCGCGCCCCCGGCCAGCAGCAGGTTCTCGGTCAGCGTCGTCTTGCCGGCGTCCGGGTGGGAGATGATGGCGAAGGTGCGCCGACGGGCGGCCTCGACGACGGGAGAAGTGCTCATGCCCGGGCGATAGCGCGCCCAGGCCCGTCAGGCAAATATTGGCGGGGTGTTGCGCGCGGCTTAGGCCGCCAACCGCCGCCAGACCTTGCTGTCAGTGTGCAGGGTGTCGAGCTCCCCTTCATCCTGGCGCAGGCTCAGCTGGGCCATGACCACGCCATCCACCTGGCGATAGCTGACCAGCACGTCCTGGGAGGCGCCGCCGAAGCGGGTGGCGATGAACTGGGCGGCGTTGATCGCCGGGGCCTTGGCCAGGATCAGGGCCGCCAGCCGCTTGGCGCGGTCCGGCCGCGTCAGGTGCAACAGCGGCTCCTCGGCATAGAGCTCCTGGCCCAGCCGGGTGACCGCGTTGAAGGACAGGGCGTCGAACCGCCGGCTCATCGCCTTGGGCGCGAACTTCGGATTGTCGAGATCAAGCACCACGTCGTTCATCAGGAACAGCAAGCACGCACCGGTCAGTTGAGGAAGCCGACGCAATTGGTCTCACACCCCTGCTTTCAACCCGGTGCACAAAGGCGGTGAACGGCCGGTTCACCGTGATGCCCCCCAACCCTTCGGCGCCGAATGGCTCAATCGCAATGCTGCTCCCCCGCTGGGGGAGCTGGCGCGTAGCGCCTGAGGTGGCCGACCCGAAGGGGCGGATAGGGCCTATCCGCTGCTCACGCAGCGGCCCCCCTCCGTCCCTGCGGGACACCTCCCCCAAATCGCGCTTCGCGCTGGGGGAGGAGCGCCGGGCGGGTCGCCTTCACCCCTCCTCCACCGGCTCCGTCAGGAAATGCCGGCCGTCCTTGTCCTCGACCTCGACCACCCAGATGTCGGGGTCGACCTTGATGGCGCGCTCTATATAGCGGTCGAGGTCGGGCTCCTGCTCCGAGACCGCCGGGCGCATCCAGATCCGCTCGCCGTCGCCGCGCGTGGCCTCGGCATAGAGCCGCACCGTGCGGTCGCTGCGGTTCAGCACCTTGACCAGCACCGAGCCGGCGCGGGCGTCGCCCTTGCGGATCAGCATGGCGAAGCCGCCGCCCAGCTCGACGCGGCGGATCAGGGCGGCGACCCAGATGTCGGTGGACAGCATCATGTCGGGGGCGGACCTCGCTAACGGAACAGAAAGGCGCGGCGCCTAAGGTCACGCTCAAGTTCTCGAACCATACGAGAAAACGGGTGAGCATGACGAGTACGCGCAAACATGCGCGGCGCGTCGTGTGTGGATGGATGGGGTTGGCCCTGGGCTGCGGTGTGATGGCCGCGCCGGGGCAAGCGAGCGCGTCAAGCCTCGACCTCTTCTACGAACGCACGGTGATGGCCGCCGCCGACGCCCGCTGCGGCCTGTTTTCAGGCGGCGTGGGCTCGGCCCTGTCCTCCGCCCGGGCCCAGGCCCGGGGCGCGGCCATGCGCGCCGGCGTCGACCGCCCGACCCTGAAGACCGTCGAGGCCCGGGCCATTTCCCGCGCCTCCAC
>NZ_CANCLE010000237.1 GCF_947378715.1 Phenylobacterium aquaticum | reverse complement strand
TTCTCGCGCATGGCGTACATGGCCTGGAACTTCCAGGTGGTGTCGACGTGCAGCAGCGGGAAGGGCGGCTTGGAGGGATAGAAGGCCTTGGCCGCCAGATGCAGCATCACGGCCGAGTCCTTGCCGATCGAATAGAGCATGACCGGCTTTTCGGACTCGGCGGCCACCTCCCGCATGATGTGGATGGACTCCGCCTCCAGCCGCTGGAGGTGGGTCAAGGTGGCGGGGCCGATCCCGGCGGCGGGGTCTAGCCTGGAAGGCGCGTTCATCGCGTCAGGGCTCCAAATACCCGATCCGGCCGCCGGGCCGGCGGGCGCATCGTCAGGTTATAGGCCGATACCGCCGGGTGTCTCGCGGCGCCGCAGACGCGGAGACCCTCGGACACCCAGGCGTGAAACGGCAAGTGCGGCGCGCTACATCGCCGTCACCGGCCCACAAGTCGCTGCAATTAATCTGGACCTGGGGCGAGAATTGTTGCGTGGCAGGGCTCAACCCCCGCTCTGGGACGCTCCAGGGCGCCGGCGCGGGGGCGTGATGAGACGGGTAGCAGCGCCGGACTTAGCCCACACCTAGAAGGCGATCTGCGTTGTAGAGAAGCCCCCGACATGGCATCGTTAACCATGTCGGGGGCTCCGGCTCAGTTGTCTAGGTCTTGAGTGCCGGAATCGGTCGCCTGTCTGCGGCCATGACCCTGTTTTTATTGCACCTCTAGCTTTCAGGTCGGGCATGCCGCTTGTCTGTGTTGACGACGTGAAGCTTAACGCAGCCGACGCGGCGTCCGCGCGGATCGTCGAGGTGTACGCCAAGCACACGCCGCTCTACGCCGTCTATCGGACTCCGATGCGGGTGATCGTCCATTTCGCAGACGACCCCAGCCTCGCGAGCACCCAGCGCGCCACCCTGGCGCCGCTCAATCCGCTGCGTGGCCAGATCAACAGCCTGATCGATGGCTGGGGCCCGGCGCGCTCCAAGCGGTTCAACCGCGGCGTGGCCGACGCCCTGGTGGTGGCGCTGGAAGGCGACCGGGTCGGCGCGGCCGCGATCCTGGACCTGGTCAAGCAGGAGATCGTCGATGTGCGCACCTCCTGGGCGCGCTTCTCCTATCTCCTGGTGGCGCTGCTCACCTCGGTCGTGGTGGTGGCCGCGATGATCGTCGGCTTCAACCCGATGGTCGCCAAGATCATCAACCTGCCGCACGACGGCCAGGGCATCTGGCTTGGCGGCGGGGCGGGCGCGGTGGGCGCCTTCTTCTCGATCGCCACGGCCATTCGCGGGCGAACCGTGCTGACCGATTTCCAATGGGCCGACAACACCATCGACGCGATCCTGCGGGTGGTGATCGGCGTCATCTCCGGCATGATCCTCTACTGCATGCTCAAGGCGCAGCTGGTGAATCTGGGCGTCCCCGTTCCGGGGGGTGACGCCAGTGATGAGCAGAAGTGGATGTTCGTCACCGTCCTGGGGTTCACCGCCGGCTTCCTGGAACGGCTGGTGCCCGACCTTCTGGAAAAGACCAAGCCGACCCTGGCCAGCGAACGCACAGCGACCCAGGCCATGCAGAACTCCAGCGCCGGCAAGCTTCGTCCCGTCGCCCAGGACCCGGCGCACGAGGGCGAGGCGCATATCTGCGACCTGGGCGTCTCGGAGGATGAGGCGACCGCGGACGAACATCTGCCGCCGGCGCGGGGCGGCGTGGTCAAGCTGCGCGCCTGACGCCAGGCCGGGGAGGGGACGCTTTGGCGGAATATTCGCTGGTGTGGATGGAGCAGGCCCTGCTGGACGCGGGCCTGAAGGTGGCCGCCACCCCGGGCTGGCGCAGCCGCGGGCGGGGCGAGATGGGCGCGATCAAGGGCGTGATCTGCCATCACACCGCCACCAAGGCCGCGGGCAACATGCCGAGCTTGAAGTTGATCACCGAGGGCCGGCCGGATCTCGGCGGTCCCCTGGCCCAGCTGGGCCTGGGGCGTGACGGCACCTTCTACCTGGTCGCCGCCGGCCGGGCGAACCATGCGGGCTCAGGCCAGTGGGGCGACGTCGAGGGCGGCAACACCCACATGATCGGCATCGAGGCCGAGAATGCAGGCGACGGCAGCGAGGCCTGGGCCGATGTCCAGGTCGACGCCTACAAGCGCGGGGTTGCGGCCCTGTTGTCCCGCGCCGGCGCGCCGGCCGGCATGTGCTGCGGTCACAAGGAATACGCCCGGCCTCAGGGTCGCAAGGTCGATCCGGACATGGACATGGACGAGTTCCGCGCCCACGTCGCCGGCCACATGAAAGGCGCCATGCCGGTGCGCCCGCCGATCCCCGCCCAGGACGACCAGGCGCGGCCCACCTTGCGGCGCGGCGACGAGGGCGACCTGGTCCGCGAGGTCCAGGCCAAGGTCGGAGTGGCCGTCACCGGGTCGTTCGACGCCGTCACGGAGGCGGCGGTGCGCGAAGTGCAGCGCGCGGCCGGCATGGTGGCGGACGGTATTGTCGGTCCCAAGACCTGGACGGCGATGGACAAGGCGCCGGTCCCGTCCGCTCGCCCCCTTCCAACCGGCGGCGGCGACGGCTAAGCCTCGGCCCTAAGCGGGCGTGGCGAAACTGGTAGACGCACCGGACTTAAAATCCGTAGGGCCGCGAGGCCCGTGCCGGTTCGACCCCGGCCGCCCGCACCAATCGATCGCGCCTGTGCCTAGGGCTGGGCTTCGGTCAGGCGAGATGGGGGCGATGGCGCCGGCGTCGAGAACCCCTTGAACAATCGTCCGGCCCGGACGGCCCCGGCGACGTCCCGCAGCGCCAGGCCCATCAGGAACCAGGGCTCGACGCAGTAGCGGCCGAACAGCCGGCGTGGGTCGGCCAGCAGCCGCGCCAGCCATTCGAAGCCCCAGCGGGCGGCCCAGCGGGGCGGGCTGTACTGGACGCCGGCCTCATAGTCGAAAGCCGCGCCGATCGAATAGGTGACGCAGGGCGGCAGCTGCTCCAGGTGATGCAGCAGCCAGACCTCCTGTCGCGGCATGCCCATGCCCACGAAGATCACGTCGGGCTGGAAGGCGGTGATCTGGGCCACGATCTCGGTGTTGTCGGCGGAACCAGGGGTGGCGTCGAAATAGCCGTTGCGCACCCCGATCGTCGCGTTGGGATACTTCTCCGTCAGCGCCTGGGCTGCGGCCTCCGGCACGCTGGGGGCGCCGCCCAGATAGAAGACGCGCCAGCCGTGACGATTGGCCAGGCTCCAGAAGTGGTGGCGCCAGTCGAGATAGGTCCAGCGGTGGAACCGCCGCGCATTCAGTCCGACAATCCGGCTCAGCAGCACCATGGGGCCGGAATCGACCATGGTCAGGTCGGCGTGGTCGAAGTAGCGGGCGAACTCGGGGTTCCGTCCCATCAGATAGACGCTGTGGGCATTGTGATTGGCGACCACGAACCGCGTGCGCGCCGCGATATGGGCGGCCACATGGTGCATGATCTCCTCCAGGCGGACGAGATCGAGGGTGACGCCCAGGAGCTTGATCCGCTCCCCGGCCCGACGGGCCTTGCGGAAATCCCGGCGCCGTTCGTCTCGACGCTCCTGGCCTCGACTCTCCACGGGGGTCGACCTCTGATTCAACGCCCGAATGGGCCGGCTTCGTGAGCCCAGACCCTAGAGCTCGCGGGTTAAGACTCCCTGCCAGGGTGCGCAGGCGCGGCCGCCGCCGCCGACTCGTCGATGGGGCCGCTGAGTCTTCCGGTGGCGGAGGGTCCTGGTGCCGCGATCCGGCGCCCCGAAATCCAGCAGGTCTGCGGCGCTGGGTTCAGCCCCCAGAACGAGAGCCGATCCCCGGCCTTGCGTGAAAGCCTTGCGCTACAACGTCTTGTGAAGCCCGTACGGCCGAAAGGCCGGGCGAATTCAGTGGCCAGGCGCCGGCGCCCTGTCGCCGGGCAATGGAGCGGCCCGCAGGATTTTCAGAAAGTCCGAAACGACTGATTGACAGGAAAGGGGCCTCCCACTAGATAACCGCCTCCGCCGGCCACCGGCGCTAAACAGTGGGCTTGGCGGAAGCCGGGTTTGGTCTTTGACATTGTTGAATTGGAAAGAGAAACGCAGGCGGCGGCGCTCTAGCGATGGCCTTAACCAGGCCATATAGACGTCGACGAATTTGCGGTCTCTTGAAGACAATACCATGAGCCATCCGGGTTTTCGGATTTGGGT
>NZ_CANCLE010000236.1 GCF_947378715.1 Phenylobacterium aquaticum | reverse complement strand
ATCCGGTGGAAATCGTCCTCGGCCTGGGCGTAGATCATGCCGAACACCGCGTCGGCGTCGGTGTGGCCCTTGATGTGGGCGATGCCCCAGTCGTCGCGGACGATGTCGACCCGCGCCGCCTCCGCCCGCAAGCGGCCCATGTCCGGGCTGGCGGCCCCAGCCAGGGCGGGGAATGCGGCGACCGTCGCCATCAGCAGAGCCAGACCAATCCTGCGCACGAAGACCTCCTGCCGACGGTCGGGCCGTCGGGGCGATGGGGTGGGAACGGGCGGACACTAGCCGCCGCCAGAGGACTGGCAAAGGCGCCAGGGGCGTCGAATTCGAATAGCGCGATCGGGGACTTCGATTCGCCGACCAGAGACTGAGATTCCGTCGCATTCTCGGTTATCGCGAGTCATATACTCATGTTGAGGGCATGAATTCGCTGAACCAATTCTACTCAAAACGAGTAGGCCGAGAAGTATCCCTGGGGTGGAGCCGCGATTGACACCGGGATCAGGAGTTGGTCGCGCGCGGCGGAATTTCCAAGCAGATCACGGACTTGATCCTCCCCAACCCCATGGCTTTCAATTGGTTTTCCGAAGGAAACCGCTTTGAACCCGGTTTGTTCCGGCGCCACCCTGGGGCGTCCCGAGCTCTAGAACCCACCCTGGGCGCCACGCTGGCATGAGACCGCTTTGCAAAACTGAAATATGTGCAATTACTCAGGACATCTTGGGAGATCGATGTCGGAGGGCGGCGCGACATCCCGACATCTAAGTTGAGGAGATGACGACCATGGCCGAGGTATCCAACAAGACCCCCGACCCCATGGATGTCGCCCTGGGCGCTGCGGTCCGGATTCGGCGGCGCACCATTGGTATGTCGCAGGAAGCCCTGGCTGAGCAGTGCGGCGTCAGCTTCCAGCAGATTCAGAAGTATGAGAACGGCGCGAACCGCATCTCGTTTTCGCGCTTGGTCCAGATCGCGCGCGCGCTGCGCTGCCGCGTGGTCGACCTGATGGATGTCCTGGACACCCCCGGCCATGATGCGACCGGCGACCTGGACCTGCTCAGCCGCATGCGCACGCCCGGCGCGCTTGAGCTGCTGGCCGGCTTCGAGCGCCTGCCGCAGGAGGCTCGCGCCTCGCTGGTCAACTTCATGCGCGCGCTCACCGGACCGGAGAGCGCCGTCTACGCCCGTCATAAAGAGAGCGCTTGACGCCACACTAGGGTAGGAAACGCCGAGGGCGCGGTCTCCACCCGGAGGCCGCGCCCTTTTCGTAGGCGTCCATCGGCTCGGCGGCGGCTCAGCCCGAGGCCAGCACCTTGTCGATCACCGCCTTGGCGTCCGCGCCGGACCAGTCGGCCCCGCCCATGACCCGGCCCTTTTCAACGCCCTCGGCGTCATAGATCACCGTGGTCGGCATGCCGACCGAGGCCGGCTTCAGGTCGTAGGGCAGCTTCATCTTCGGGTCGCGATAGAAGGTCAGCGGAGCGTGCTGGCCGATGAAGGCCTGGGCCTTGTCGGCCTCGCGGTCGCCGTCGACGCTGACCGGCACCACCACCACCTTGTCGGTCGGATAGGCCGCCGCCAGCTTGGCCAGGGTCGGCATCTCCAGGACACAGGGGCCGCACCATGTGGCCCAGATGTTCAGCACCACGACCTTGCCCTTGAAGTCGGCGACCCGGAACGGCTTGCCTGCGCCATCGTAGAAAGTGGTGACCGGCGCGGCGGTGGCGTCCGGCGAGATGACCAGCTTGGCCATCTCCCCCTTGGCGACCGACTTGAGGTCGCCATGCGCTGCGGGATTGGAGCTTGCCTGAACGATGATGTAGACAACGGCCGCGACGCCCAGAACGGCGACGCCCCAGATCGCCCGTTTCAACAGGCCAGACCTGGGTCCGCCCCCGCTTCCGCCCTCACCGCTCTTATCGATTTCGCTCATATGTCAGACGACTCCTCGCAACGCCCCGACAAGTCCGCCGCCGAAGGCCAGGGCCAGGCCATGTGGGGCGGGCGTTTTACGTCCAAACCGGCGGAATTGATGCAGGCGATCAACGTCTCCATCGGGTTCGACCGCCGGCTGGCGTCGCAGGACCTGGCGGGGTCGCGCGCGCACGCCGCGATGTTGCGCAAGCAGGGGGTCATTTCAAGCGCCGACGAGCAGGCCATCCAGGGCGGCCTGCAGGCCATCGCCGCCGAAATGGCGGCGGGGACCTTCCCGTTCCGCGAGGAATACGAAGACATCCACATGAATGTGGAAGCCCGGCTGCGCGAGCTGATCGGTCCGACCGCCGGACGGCTGCACACCGCCCGTTCGCGCAACGACCAGGTCGCGCTGGACTTCCGCCTGTGGGTCCGCGAGGCCTGCGAGCGCACCGTCGCCCAGTTGCGCGACCTGCAATCGGCCCTGGTCGCCAAGGCCGACGCCCATGCCGAGACCCTGATGCCGGGCTTCACCCACCTGCAGCCCGCCCAGCCGGTGACCTTCGGCCACCATCTGATGGCCTATGTGGAGATGTTCGGCCGTGACGCCGGCCGCTTCGCCGACGCGCGCAGGCGGATGAACGAATGCCCCCTGGGCGCCGCCGCCCTGGCCGGCTCGCCCTTCCCCATCGACCGGGACCATACCGCCAAGGCGCTGGGCTTCGACCGTCCCACGGCCAATTCCCTGGACAGCGTCTCCGACCGCGACTTCGCGCTCGAAGCCCTGGCGGCCGCCACCCTCTGCGGGACCCACCTGTCGCGGTTGGCCGAGGAGATCGTGATCTGGATGACGCCGCAGTTCGGCTTCATCAAGCTCAGCGACGCCTTCACCACCGGCTCCTCGATCATGCCGCAGAAGAAGAACCCGGACGCCGCCGAGCTGGTGCGCGCCAAGGTCGGCCGGCTGCTGGGCTCCTTCACCCAGCTGACAGTCGTGATGAAGGGCCTGCCGCTCGCCTATTCCAAGGACATGCAGGAGGACAAGGTCCCGACCTTCGAGGCCTTCGACGCGCTCGAGCTGTCGCTGGCCGCCATGGCCGGCATGATCGGCGACCTGGAGCCGGTAGCCGCGCGCATGGCCCAGGCGGCCGGCGCCGGCTACTCCACCGCCACCGACCTCGCCGACTGGCTGGTGCGGACCCTGGACATGCCGTTCCGCGACGCCCACCACATCACCGGGGCCGCCGTGAAGCGCGCCGAGATCCTCGGCTGCGATCTGGCCGACCTGCCGCTGTCGGAATTGCAGGCCCTGTCCCAGGGAATCACCGCCGACGTCTATGACGTGCTGACCCCGCGGGCTTCGGCCGGCAGTCGCAAGAGCTACGGCGGGACCTCGCCGGAGCAGGTACGCGCCCAGATCGCGCGCTGGAAGGAGATGCTGAAATGACCCTTCGCACCCTCGCCCTGATCGGCGTGATCACCCTGGCCGGCGCTGGCCTGTCGGCCTGTGGCAAGCTGGGCGCCCTGGAGCGTCCCGGTCCGATCTATGGCAAGGGCGGCGGCGCCGACGCCGGCGCCCAGCCGACCCGCTCGATCCGCACCGTCGATCCCCGCGACCGCAACTCCGACCCTTCGCCCTCGCGGGCCGAACCGATCGAGAGCACCAACAACCCCACGGCCAGCGGGCCGCAGAGCGCCATGCCCGACCCGTACAACAACCCGCAATGAACCACTTCGATCTGCGCGACGGCGAGCTGATGTGCGAGGACGTCTCGCTCACCGCGCTCGCCGAGGCGGTGGGCGCCCCGGTCTATGTCTATTCCTCGGCCACGCTTGAGCGGCACTACACCGTGCTGCGCGACGCCCTGGTCGGCGCCGGCCTGAAGGGCGAGCACGGGGGCGAGCCCCTGATCGCCTTCGCCGTGAAAGCCAATTCCAATGTCGCGGTGCTGAAGACCCTGGCCCGGCTGGGCGCGGGCGCCGACACCGTGTCGGAGGGCGAGATCCGTCGCGCCCTGGCGGCCGGCATTCCCGGCGAACGCATCGTATTCTCCGGCGTCGGCAAGACCGCCGATGAGATCGCCTTCGCGCTCAAGAACGGCGTCTCTGAGATCAATGTGGAGTCCGAGCCGGAGATGCACCTGGCCTCCCAGGTCGCCCAGTCGCTGGGAACCCGGGCTGTGATCGCCATCCGGGTGAACCCCGACGTCTCGGCCGGCGGTCACGCCAAGATCTCGACCGGCAAGGCCGACAACAAGTTCGGCGTCTCCTTCTCGGAAGCCGAACGGCTCTATGCCCAGG
>NZ_CANCLE010000235.1 GCF_947378715.1 Phenylobacterium aquaticum | reverse complement strand
TGGCCGGGAGGCGGGCTTCAGACCCGTTTCTTGGTTTGAGTTGACCGTCCCCCAGTCACACAAACCGTTAACTGAACGGCTCTGACCCAAACCTGTGGTGGCTGTTCATCTGGCCGACAGAATTCGAACAAACTTCTACTTTTGACGCCCAAGTATAAAAGCAAATTCCGGGATCAGGATTGGAGACCTTGCCCCTTAAGGGTTTGAGCGTCTCAGGCAGGTTCGCGGCGGGACTCTGGTCTCGCGCCAATAGTCGGCAAGTCTACCCAAAATGGGGCAATCGGTCGGCGCCCGTGATCTCGCTCAAGGTGTGCCGCAGGAGAAGTTGTTCTGTTAGGCCCTGCGACGCCGTGGGCGTCGATACAAGCCCATCGGAAACCGCCATGGACGTCGCAACCCTGCACGGGCTGAGTGAAGCCGAGGCGGCGCGGCGCCTGGCCGAGGTCGGGCCCAACGCCCTGCCGGCGGCCCGCCGCCGGGGCGTTCTGCGCATCGCCTTCGAGACCATGCGCGAGCCGATGTTCCTGCTGCTGGTCGGGGCCGCTGCGCTCTATCTGGTGCTGGGCGACCTGGGCGGCGGCCTGTTCCTGATGGTCGGCGCCCTGGGCTCGATCGGCCTGGTGATCCTTCAGGAGAGTCGCAGCGAACGGGCCCTTTCGGCATTGCGCGACCTCTCTCAACCCCATGCGCGGGTGATCCGCGAGGGGATGGAACGCCGCATCGCCGCCGCCGAACTCGTGCCCGGCGACATTGTCCTGGTGGGCGAAGGCGAGCGGCTACCCGCCGACGGGGCCTTGGTCGCGGGCGATGTGCTCAGCGTCGATGAATCCGCCCTGACGGGCGAGTCCGCCCCGGTATCCAAGCGTCCCCTCCTCGCCGGAGAGACCTTCCTGTCCGACGCCGCGCCGGGGGCGGAGGATGGCCCCAATCTCTATTCCGGCACGTTGGTGGTGCGCGGTCAGGCCGTGGCCCAGATCAGCCGGACGGGCCCGACGACGGCGCTGGGCAGGATAGGCGTCTCCCTGGCGGCCATCGTCCAGGAACCGACGCCCCTGCAGAAGACCGCCGGCAAGCTGGTCACCTGGCTAGGCGGCATGGCGATTGGCTTCTGCGCCATGGTCGCCATCGCCTACGGCCTGCTGCGCGGCGATTGGATCAATGGCGCCCTGGCCGGGATCACCGTGGCGATCGCCCTGATACCCGAAGAGTTTCCCATGGTGCTGGCGGTGTTCTTGGCGCTGGGGGCTTGGCGGCTCGCGACCCAACAGGTGCTGGTGCGCCGCAGCGCGGTCATAGAGGCGCTCGGCGGGGCGACGGTGCTCTGTGTCGACAAGACTGGCACCCTGACCGAGAACCAGATGCAGGTGGCGCGCCTCTGGTCCCCAGGCGCCGATGTCGCGACCCAGGCCGATCAACCCCAGGCCGGAGAAACCGCCAAGCTCCTTCGAATTGCGGGCCTGGCCTCGGCCGTCCGTCCGGTCGATCCGATGGACAAGGCCGTGCGGGGCCTGATCCAGGCCTGGACGCCGAATCAGGCGGTGACGCCGGGCGAACCGGAACGGGCCTGGCCGCTTCAGGCGGACCGCATGGCGGTCATTCAGGTCTGGCGAGGTTCTGGCGAGCACCGCGAGGCCGCCGCCAAGGGCGCGCCGGAAGCCATCTTCAAGCTCTGCCGGCTGTCGACCGCCGAGGTGACGCGGCTCGCCCAGGTGGTCGAAGCCTTCGCCGAACAGGGGCTGCGGGTCTTGGGCGTGGCGTCCGCCCAACGCAGCGGCGCCTTCCCCGACAACCCGGCCGAGGTGGCCTTCGACTTCGCGGGCCTGATCGGCTTTCTCGATCCCATCCGCGAGGACGTGCCGGCGGCCTTGCAGGAAGCTCGGTCCGCAGGGATTTCGGTGGTGATGATCACCGGCGACCACCCGGCCACCGCCCTGGCGATCGCCCGCGCCGCCGGGATTGATGTCACAGGCGGCGTCATCCTGGGCGCCGAGATCGCGGCTCTGCCCGCGCAGGCCCTCGCAGAGCGCCTGCATGAGGTGCGGGTCTTCGCCCGGATCACCCCCGACCAGAAGCTGCTCATCGTCCAGGGGTTCAAGGCCGCCGGCGAAGTGGTCGCCATGACCGGCGATGGGGTCAATGACGCCCCGGCGCTGGAGACCGCCCACATCGGCATCGCCATGGGTCGGAAGGGCACCGACGTCGCGCGGGAGGCCGCTGATCTTGTGCTGATGGACGACAGCTTCGCCTCGATCGTCGGTGGGGTGCGCCTGGGCCGCCGCATCTTCGTCAATCTGCGCAAGGCTCTGGTCTATGTGACGGCGATCCATGTGCCGATCGCGGGCCTGGCCCTGATCCCGATAATCCTGGGTCAGCCGCAACTGCTGTTCCCCATGCACGTGGTGTTCCTTGAACTGGTGATCGACCCGATCTGCGCCATGGTGTTCGAGGCCGAGCCGGGCAGCGCGACCGCCATGCAGCATCCGCCGCGCCGCCGCGACGAGGCCCTGTTCGGTCGGGCCCAGCTTGGGCTCGCTCTGTTGCAGGGGCTCGGCGTCCTGGTGGGGGTGCTGGGCGTCTATCTCTGGGCGCTCAGCCGCTATCCGCAGTTCGAGGCGCGGGGCGCCGCGTTCCTCGCTCTGGTGGTCGGCAATCTGGTGCTGGCCTTGGCCGACGCCGCCTCGAGCCGGGCGCCATTGTTCACGGCGCGGCGCAAGATCTACTGGATCATCGCTGGCGCAGCAGGGGCTGTTCTGACCGCCGTCCTGACCGTTCCGCCGCTCGAAGGCGTGTTCAAGGTGAGCACGCCCCATGGAGGGCTCCTGATCATCGCGCTCGCGGTCGCCCTGGTCAGCGGCGGCTGGTTCGGCGTGGTGCGACGTATCAGGCTCAAGTCTGTCGCTACAGGCGCGTCATGACCCCTCCCATCTCGCGACCGGGGCCTGGGTCCCACCCGCTGATCCTGCTCGCGCTCCTGGTGCTAAGCGGCCTGCTGCTGTGGAAACTGACCGGGGTCCTGTTGTTGCTGTTCTCGGCGATCCTGCTGGCCGCAGCCTTCTCGGCCCTCGCAGATGGCCTGCGCCGGTTTGCGCCTCTTCCCGCTCCAGTCGCAGTCCTGTTCTCAGCCCTGCTGATGTTCGGGGTCCTCGCGGGCGTTGTCGCGCTGTTCGGCTGGCGGATCAGCGACCAGTACGCAGACATCACCACCAAGGTCCGGCTGAGCCTCCACACCCTGCTGGTCTATGCGCGCGGCCAGCCTTGGGGCCAGACCCTCCTGACCCAGGCCGATGGTGCGAGGATCTCTGACGCCACCGACACCTTGGCGCCGCTGTTGGGCTCGGTCGCCAGCGGCGCGGCCCGCTACCTCACCTATGTGGTGATCGTAATTGTTTGCGCCGTGCACCTGGCCCTGGACCCGAACCGCTATCGGCGGGGCGCCTTGATTCTGATACCGGCGTCCCACCGGCCTGAGGTCGAAACCTTCTTGGATCGCTGCGCTGTGATCCTGAAGCGCTGGCTGGCCAGCCGCCTGGTGGTGATGGCGGCGCTCGGCATGCTGGTCAGTATCGGCCTGAAGGTGCTGGGTGTGTCAGGCGCGATCGCCTTGGGCCTGACCGGGGGGCTTTTGACCTTCATACCCTTTGTCGGCGCCCTGCTGGCGGCGATCCCGGCCGTGCTGGTCGCCTTCACCATCAGCCCGCTGACCGCGCTTCTGACCGTGCTGATGTTCTGGGCCGCCCACTTCATCGAGGGCAATTTCATTACGCCGCTGGTTCAGGACGAGGGCGTCGATCTGCCCCCGGTCCTGACCATCTTCTCGACCCTGGCTTTCACGGTGATCTTCGGACCTTCAGGGGTGCTGCTGGCCAGCCCCCTGGTCCTTGTGATCATCACCGCTGTCCAGGTGTTCTATCTAGAAAGCCATCTCGGACGGCCATCACACAAGGCGGCCTGAGCGGTCTACTGCATGTACCAGCCGTGGCTCACCACCACCGACTGGCCGGTTAGCGCATTGGTTGGGAAGCCGGCCAGGAACACTGCGGTGCGGGCCACGTCGTCGACCGTGGTGAACTCGCCGTCGACCGTGTCCTTCAGCATCACCTTCTTGACCACGTCCTCTTCGCTGATCCCGAGTTCCTTGGCCTGTTCCGGAATCTGCTTCTCCACCAGGGGGGTGCGAACGAAGCCCGGGCAGATGACATTGGAGCGCACGCC
>NZ_CANCLE010000234.1 GCF_947378715.1 Phenylobacterium aquaticum | reverse complement strand
ATCCTGGTCTGTCCCCTGACCCACGGGCCGCTGGACTATGACCGCAAGGCCGGCGAGCTGATCAGCCGCCAGGCCAAGCTCGCCTATCCCATCCGCGACGGCGTGCCGATCATGCTGCCGGAAGAGGCGCGGCCGCTGGAGGGGTGAGGCGTCCCGCCCGCCGCTGCATTGACAGCCCCTCAACCCAGGCCCACCGTCCGGGCCTGATCCCTGTCGGAGGAGGCCCCATGACCGTCCTGCATCTCCAGCGGACCGCCGCCGCCTGATCCCAGGCGACCCACGTCCGCACCTTCCGTGACGCGCCTGGATGACCCCTTGCGCGTCTGCCTGGACCTTCACCGGGGCGGCCCCGCCGCGCCCGGCGTGATGCGAGACGACATGACAGCCCAAGACACCCTGGCGACCAACCGCTACGGCCGGCTCTGCGCGGAGGTCTATGACCTCGACAAGCCGACCGGCGCCCTGTTCGACATCCCCTACTACATCGCCCGCCTGCGCGAGCGCGACGGTCCCGTGCTGGAGGCGGCGGTAGGGACCGGCCGCCTGATGATCCCGCTGCTGGAAGCGGGGATCGCGGTCGAGGGCTTCGACCATTCGCCGGAGATGCTGGCGATCTGTGGGGAGCGCGCGGCGGCCCGTGGCCTCGCCCCCACCCTGACCCAGGCCCGGTTCCAGGACCTGGCCCTGGGGCGGCGGTTCGCGGCGATCATCGTCCCGGCCAGCTCCTTCATGCTGCTGGATCGCTTCGACGAAGCCCTGGAGGCCCTGGGGCGGCTGCGGGACCATCTGGAGCCGGGTGGTCGGCTGCTGGTCGACCTGCCGCCCATGAGCGCCTTTGACGGCCAGGCGCCGGAGCGGAGCTGGACGGCGGTCAATGGCGATCTCCTGACCCTGCGTTCCAGCCGCGCGGAGACCGACGTGATCGGCCAGAGGCGGGTGCATCACGACCGTTATGAGCGCTGGCGCGACGGGCGGCTGGTCGAGACCGAGATCGAACGCTTCGCCTACCGGCTGTGGGGCATGGAGGAGTTCCGCTTCGCCCTGGGGGCGGCGGGATTCGCCGAGATCACGGTCTGCGCCAATTACCGGCCCGGCCGTGGGCCCCGGGCCGGCGACCAGATCCTCAATTTCGAGGCGGTGCGAACGGCTTAAAGCGCCTCGCCCCTCAGCAGGCGGGGCAGGTCGCCCAGGGCCCCGCCGGCTTCCTGCATGAACATCTTCCGCGCCGGTGCGATGCGGTTGACCACCGACATGCCGATCCCACGCGCGATCCGCAGCAGCGGATTGTCGTTGGAGAACAGGTGGACGAAGGCGTCCATGCCGGCCGACAGGATCACAGTGTCGAACCGGCGCCACTGGGCGTAGCGCTCCAGCACCACCTCCGAGCCGATGTCCTCGCCCAGCCGGTGGGCGTCGACCAGCACTTGAGCGAGGGCCGCGGCGCCCTTCAGACCCATGTTCAGTCCCTGGCCGGCGATCGGGTGGTTGCCGTGGGCGGCGTCGCCCAGCAGGACCGCGCGCGGCGCGTAGAACCGCTCCGCCAGCTGCAGGCCCAGTGGATAGGCGAAGACCGGCCCTTCGACCGTGACCTCGCCCAGGAACGCCCCGAAGCGGCGGGCCAGGTGGGCGTGGAAGATCTCCGGCCGCGCGGCGACCAGGGCCTTGGCCCGGTCGGTCTTCTCGGTCCAGACCAGGCTGGCGCGGTTGTCGGTCAGGGGCAGGATGGCGAAGGGCCCGCCGGGCAGGAAATATTCGTGGGCCACGCCCTCATGCGGCCGGGCCATCCGCACCGTGGCCACCACGCCCGTCTGGCCATAGTCCCAGCCGATCGACCCAATGGCCGCCGCCTCGCGCACCGGCGAGAACCGACCCTCGGCGCCCACCACCAGCGGGGCCTTGAGCACTCGGCCGTCGGCCAGGGCTACATGGGCGCCGGCGGCGTCGAAGCTGACGCCCGACACCCGGGCCGGCGCCAATACGGTGATCCCCGCCCGGGCCACGGCGGCCGCCAGGGCGGCGCGGGTGCGGCGGTTCTCCAGCAGATAGCCCAGGGGCTCGCCGTCGCTGCGGTCGGCGATCTCGTCGGAATCGAACCGCAGGAAGAAGGGCAGGGGCGCGCCTGAGGCCGCGCCGGGGGCGGTGGCGTCGGTGACCAGGATCTGTTCGATCCGCTGGGCGTGGGGCTCGATGTCCGGGGCCAGGCCCAGCGCCCGCCACTGGCGGAAATTGGCATAGGCGATGGCGGACGCCCGGCCGTCGAAGCTGGGCGCCAACTGGTCGTCGAAGATCACCGGGTCGATCAGCAGCGGCTCGAGCCCGCCCTGCTTCAGGGCCAGGGCCAGGGTCGCCCCGGCCATGCCGGCCCCGGCGATGATCACGTCCGCATCTGAACTCATGGCCGCGATATGCCGACGATCCAGGGCCCGCGTCCAGGGCGTCGCGCTGAAAAGCCCTCGCCCCTTTGGGGGGAGGGTTCGGCAGGGCTTAGCCTCAGCCCTCGTCGTCCTCGGTGAAGCCCATGATGTGGAAGCCGGCGTCGACGTGGATCAGTTCGCCGGTGGTGGACCTGCCGAGGTCGGACAGCAGCCACAGGGCGGCGCCGGCGACGCCCTCCATGGAGGTGTCCTCCTTCATGGCCGAGAGCGAACGGCCCTTGGCGAGCATGCCGCGGCCGCCGGAGATGCCGGCCAGAGACAGAGTGCGCATGGCGCCGGGCGAGAGCGCATTGACCCGGATGCCCTTGGGGCCGAGGTCGCGCGCGGCGTATCGGGTGGCCGCCTCCAGGGCCGCCTTGGCGACGCCCATGGTGTTGTAGTTCGGGATCGCGCGCTCGGAGCCCATATAGGTCAAGGTGATGATCGAGCCGCCGTCCGGCATCATGGCCGAGGCCCGGCGCGAACAGTCGACGAAGCTGAAGGCCGAGATGTCCATGGCCCGCAGGAAGCCCTCGCGGGTGGTGTTCTCGACGAACGAGCCCTTCAGCTCATCCTTGTTGGCGAAGGCGATCGAGTGGACGAAGAAGTCGATCGTCCCGAAGGCGGCCTTCACGGTCTCGAAGGCCGCATCCATCGAGGCGTCGTCGGTCACGTCCACGGCGGCCAAGACCTTCACACCCAGCTGGGCGGCGAGCGGCTCGACCCGGCGCTCCATGCCCGGCAGGTGCAGGAACGCGATCTCGGCGCCCTGGGCGGCCAGCTGGCAGGCGATGCCCCAGGCGATGGACTGGTGGTTCGCGACCCCGGTCACGATCCCCTTCTTGCCCTTCATCAGTTCGCCCTTGGGCATCTGATATTCTTCGGCCACGCGCATCTCCCTGCGTTTGTCTGGTGCGGTTTTGGACGGAGCGCGGCGGGGACGCAAGCGCTCTACAGCGTCCTACGCATCCCCACATGGCTGGGGGCGAAGCCCAGCCGGGCGTAGAATCGCTGCGCCGCCTCGCGGCTTTCGTGGGTGAACAGCTCGATCGCCGAACAGCCCCGCGCCCGCGCCTGGTCCATCGCCCAGGCGATGAAGGCGGCGCCCACGCCGCGTCCGCGCAGGGCTGAATCCACCCGCACGGCCTGCAGCAGGGCGAAGCGCCGGCCGCGATTGGACAGGCCCTGGATCACGGTCATTTGCAGGGTCGCGCGCGCCACGCCGTCGATCTCGGCGACCGCCAGCAGGGTGTTGGCGTCGAGGTGGGCGAACGCCGCAGCGTAGGGCTCGAGGTCGGTCAGGTCCTCACGGCCCGCCCCCAGGGCGTCATCGGCCAACAGGGCGACGATGGCAGGCAGGTCGGCGGCGATCGCCGGGCGGAAGATCAAATCCGGCCCATCACCAGGGCGCCATTGGTGCCGCCGAAGCCGAAGCTGTTGGACATCACCGTTTCGACCTGACGGTCCTCGCGCTTGCGCAGGATCGGCATGTCGGCGAAGGCCGGGTCGAGGTTCTCGATGTGGGCGCTCTCGGCCAGGAAGCCGTTATTGAGCATCAAGAGCGAATAGATCGCCTCCTGCGCGCCGGCCGCCCCTAGGCTGTGGCCGGTCAGCGACTTGGTGGACGAGATCGCCGGGGCCTTGTCCCCGAACACCGCGCGGACCGCCTCCATCTCCTTCAGGTCCCCGACCGGGGTCGAGGTGCCGTGGGGGTTGAGGTAGTCGATCTTGCGACCGCCGAGGCCGGCCATGGCCAGCTTCATGCAGCGGGCTGCGCCCTCGCCGGAGGGGGCGACCATGTCGTGGCCATCGGAATTGGCGGCGTAGCCGATGATCTCGCCATAGATCTTGGCCCCACGGGCCTTGGCGTGCTCGTA
>NZ_CANCLE010000233.1 GCF_947378715.1 Phenylobacterium aquaticum | reverse complement strand
TGCGCCGCCCAAGCTTGAACGCAGGAAGGCGAATGACTGAGAGCGCTCACCCCCTTGTTGCCTGCGTAGCAGTTGGCGCGATGGGCCTTTGGTGGGTCTTAGCGCCGACCTCAGTGATCCGCCTTCATAGCAGCCTCGGATCACGAACCACTGAGAGGCTTGGCCCTGGCGTCGTGAAGGGCATCGGCGTGTTGATCCTAGTCAGTTCTGCGATGGCAGGGGCGGCATTCGCCCTCAAAGGTTAGCTTGCACAGTATACCAACGTCATTCGCTTGACGAGAACAAAATCAGAACATATAGTCCCCGTCAAGCTCTTTCCACCGTGAATCCAAGCCCTTACCCCCCGACCACCGTCACGGGAGGGGGAAGGAAAATACCACTTCACTCACCGCCTCAATTCGCCCGGCAGGCGCCTCAGTAGGCCCGGCCGATCAGCACCTCTTCCACGCCTGGCTCGCCGGTGAAGATGCAGGGTGCGAAGCTCGCCGGCTGGTCCAGCGGGGCGTTGCGCAGGGTGAGTTTGTGGATCTTCAGCTTCTGCTCGATGGCCTCCAGCCCCTCGCCGGTCGGCCGTGACCAGGAGGCGCGGACCCAGCCCTTGAAGGCCACGCCCTCCTCGTCGTCGTCCGGGGCGGCGCCGAAGAACTCGGTCAGGCCGTCATAGGTGGTGATGTCGCGGCGGATATTGGCGTCCAGCCGCGCCTTGGCCTCGTCGAACAGGGCCTGCTGGATCGCGGCCAGCAGGGCCGGGACCTGGGCCACGAAGTCGTCGCGGCTCAGCGCCTGGCTCTTGACCTTGTCGCCGTCGCGCAGGTCGTCGCGGCGCATGAAGCTGACCATGCCGGCGGCCACGTCGCGCGGGCCCAGCTCGACGATGATCGGCGCGCCCCGGCACACCCAGTTCCAGCGCTTCTCGGCCGAGCGCTGGTCCTTGGTGTCCAGCAGGGCCCGGACCGGCTCGCCGAGCGCAAAGGTGTCGTTCAGGGTGGCGACCAGGGCCTGGCCAAAGGCCAACACCTCGGCGTCCTCGGGCTTGCCGCGCAGCATCGGCACGATGACCACCTGGCGCGGCGCAATGGCCGGCGGCAGGCGCAGGCCGTCATCGTCGCCATGGGTCATGATCACCCCGCCGATCAGCCGGGTCGAGGTGCCCCAGCTGGAGGTGTGGCAGAATTCGAGCTCGCCGCTCTCGCCCTGGAAGCGGATGGACTGGGCCCGGGCGAAGCTGGTGCCCAGATAGTGCGAGGTCCCGGCCTGCAGGGCCTTGCCGTCCTGCATCATGGCCTCGATCGAATAGGTGTTGTCGGCCCCGGGGAAGCGCTCGTTCTCCGGCTTCTCGCCGGCCACCACCGGCATGGCCAGCACGGTCTCGGAGAATTCCCGATACATCTCCAGCGCCTCGCGGGTGGAGGCGAGCGCGTCCTCGCGGCTGGCATGGGCGGTATGGCCCTCCTGCCAGAGGAACTCCGAGGTGCGCAGGAACAGCCGCGTGCGCATCTCCCAGCGGACCACATTGGCCCACTGGTTGATCTTCATCGGCAGGTCGCGGTGGCTCTTGATCCAGCGCGAGAAGGCGTCGCCGATGATGGTCTCCGAGGTCGGGCGCACGATCAGCGGTTCGTCCAGCTTGGCGTCGGGATCGGGCTGCAGCTTGCCGTCGATCAGCTTCAGCCGGTGGTGGGTGACCACCGCCATCTCCTTGGCGAAGCCCTCGACGTGCTGGGCCTCCTTGGCGAAGAAGCCCAGCGGGATGAACAGCGGGAAGTAGCAGTTGTCGACGCCCATCGCCTTGATGCGCCGGTCCATGGTCTGCTGGATGCGTTCCCAGACCCCATAGCCCCACGGCTTGATGATCATCGAGCCGCGCACCGGGCTCAGTTCGGCCATGTCGGCCTCGCGGACGATGGCCTGATACCAGTCGGGGAAGGACGATCGGTTGCCGGTCATGCGGCTGACGCTGAGGGCGCGTTGCATAGGGAACTCCGTGTGTGGGCTCTCCATAATGGCGCCCGCCCACATGGCAAAGCCGGCTTGCGCGCCGCCGGTCAGATGCTAGACCCTCGAACATCTGTTTCAATACAAGGGAGCGAACGATGAACCCCGTTGAGTTCAAGGATCTGGGCGGCCTGGTCGGGCAAGAAGTTGGCGTTTCGGATTGGGTCGAAATCACCCAGGAGCGGGTCAATCTGTTCGCGGAAGCCACCGGCGACCATCAGTGGATCCACGTCGACGTCGAGCGCGCCAACAAGGAAATGGGCGGCCCGATCGCCCACGGCTACCTGACCCTGTCGCTGATCCCGTTCCTGTCGGCCGGCCTCCTGCCGGTCAAGGGCGTCAGCCGCGGCATCAATTACGGCTCGGACAAGGTCCGCTTCGTCAACATGGTCAAGGTCGGCAAGAAGGTGCGCCTGCGCCAGAAGCTGCTGGGCGTCGAGCCCAAGGCCGGCGGCGTGCAGATCCGCAACGAGTGCACCATCGAGATCGAAGGCGAGGCCAAGCCGGCCTGCATCGCCGAGACCCTGTCCCTGCTCTACGCCTAACTAGTCCGGCGAGGCGGCTTCCTCCGCGGAGGCCGCCTTCGCCCCGACCACGACCTCGGCGCTCGCCGTCGTGACGGGCGCGGCCTTGTCGTCCAGCAGGCTGATCGTCTCGCGGATGAACCGCGCATGGGTGACGATCCCGATCTCCAGCCGCTCACTGTTCAGTTCGACCTGCTGGGTCAGCAGGCCGGCGATGAACTGCGTCGGGGCCTCGTCGGCCGCGCCGACCCTGCGGCGACCCACCTGGGACATGAACACCGGCCCGCCGGAATTGCCGGGGAAGACGCTGAAATCCAGCAGGAAGGTCGGGAAGATCTTGGCCGGCGCCACCGGATAGGAGGCGACCCGTCCTGAGCGCAGGATCGGGAACCCGGCCTGGTTGGCGGCCAGGCCGCGCGGGAAGCCGAGCGCCATCATCTCGTCGCCGGCCCCCACCTCCAGCTGGGTGAAGGTCTGGTCCTCGGCCAGCCAGCTTTCCGGGATCGCCGCCTTGGCGAAGGCCTCGGGCGCGATGATCGAGAGGGTCGCCACGTCGCGGGACGGATGGTGGGTCCAGAGCGCGTGGCCGGCCTTGTCGCGGATCTTCAGGGTGGCCGGCGCATAGGTCCAGGAGCCGTCAGGGTTCTCGACCCGATAGCCGATGCGGGCGTCAGACCCGGGCATTTTCTCGAACACGTGGTTGGCGGTGACCAGCACCACCCGGGGCTTGCCGTCGGGGGTCGGGGCCTCGATCAGGAACCCGGTGCCCACTGTCCGCGTTCCGTCCCCGAGCGGTTGCTCGAGCTGAACGGTCGCGTGGATCAACTCCATCGAGAGATCGTAGGCCATCGACGCCCCCTGTCGGGATCAGTACGCGATCCGACTAGACGACGATGTTCTGACGGCATGGTTAACGCAATGCCGATGGGGCGTCGGCGCGCTGCGCTCAATCGACGCGATGGCCAGCGGGTCGCTGGTTGTCCCTGAGCGGTCAGGCGCGCAATGTTCCCGGGCATGACAGCTTCCCCCAAGAGACCCCTCGCCCTGGTGACCGGCGCCTCGTCCGGCATGGGCGCGGCCTTCGCCCGGGCCTATGCGGCCCGTGGGCACGACCTGTGCCTCACCGCCCGCCGGCTCGACCGGCTAGAGGCCCTGGCCGCCGAACTCTCCGCCGCCCACGGGATCGAGGCCTTCGCGGTCCCGGCCGACCTCGGCGGCTTCGAGGCCGAGCGGCCGATCCTGGACGCCATCGCCGCGCGAGGTCGCCACGTCGATGTGCTGGTCAACAACGCCGGCTTCTCCATTCCCCAGAGCTTCGCGGCCACGCCCTGGCTCAGGCAGCGGGACTTCCTGATGACCCTGGTGGTCGCCCCCTGCGCCCTGGCCCATGCGGTGATCCCCGGCATGGTCGAGCGCGGTGGCGGCAAGATCATCAATGTCGCCTCCCTGGCGGGGTTCGCACCCGGAGCGGCCGGCCACAGCCTCTATCCCGGCGCCAAGAGCCTGATGATCAAGTTCTCCCAGGCCCTGGACGCCGAATATCGGGCCAAGGGCGTCGCGGTCACCGCCGTCTGCCCCGGCTTCACCCGCACCGGGTTCGCGGAGGCCAATGACACCCAGCACCTGATGGACGAGGCGCCCCGGATGTTCTGGCAGTCGGCCGAGACCGTGGTCGAGACCGCGATCCGCGCCAATGAGCTTGGCCGTGTTGTGGTCATACCCGGCTGGCACAACCAGCTGGCCGCCGCCCTGCTGCACTATCTGCCCCAGGGTCTGGTCGCCGCCGCAGTCCGCAGGGGTTCGGC
>NZ_CANCLE010000232.1 GCF_947378715.1 Phenylobacterium aquaticum | reverse complement strand
GGGTGCGCGACCTGGCCATATTGTTCGACGACATGCGCGGCGACGTCGAGGGCCTGGCGCGCAGCCAGGTCGAGATCCTGCACTGGATCGCCGAACGCTCCGGCGCCGAGCGGTTGATCTTCTGCCCGACCTATTACAGCGACGATCCGGTGCTCGACGCCGTGTTCGGCGCCCGGCCGGCCGGCTATCTGGAGGAGCTTGGCCGCGACCTGGACCCCAGGATCGAGATGTTCTGGACCGGCGAGGAGGTCTGTTCGGCGGCCTATAGCGCCGGCCACCTGGAGCGGGTCGCGGGCGTGCTCAGGCGCCGGCCCATCCTGTGGGACAATTATCCGGTCAATGACGGGCCGCGGATGAGCCCCTTCCTGCACATCCGCGGCATGATCGGTCGGCCCGCCAGCCTGGCGCCGTATCTGGCCGGGCACGCGGTCAATCCGGCCCTGCAGCCGGTGCTGTCGCGCATCCCGCTGATCACGCTCGCCGACAGCTACGCCCAGGGCGAGGCCTATGAATACGCCCGCTCGACCCGCGCCGCCGCCCGCGAGGTGCTGGGCGGAGAGCTCGGCGACCTGGTCATGCGCAATCTCATGTGGCTGCAGGACCTCGGCCGCGACCGGCTGGAGGAGGCGGCCGGCCGCCTGCGCCGCCGGTTCGGCGAGATCGACCATGACGGGGCTCGCGAGATCATCGCCTGGCTGGACGGCGACTATGTGATCACCCGGGAGATGATGGAGGCGTCCTGAACCGCCCCCCCGCGCCTCAGGCGTCGCGGTCGGCGGCGGTGGGGGCCGGCTCGACGCGCAGCCGCTGGCGGAAGTCCTTCAGACGGGCGCGATAGCCCTCGGCGTCGCCATATTCCAGGAACTGGTAATAGCGCTGGTGCGGGTCGGTGATCTTCACCGCGTGCTTGATCGGGCACCAATATTGCTCGGTGCGGCTGGACACCTCGCGGACATAGGCCACCACCCCGTTGGAATAGGCGCAGAAGGCGCAGTTCAGCGCCTCGACGGCGTTGAGATAGGTGAGCTTGCCCCGGTCGAAGGCGATGTAGTCGGAGCGCTTCACCTGCGGGATCTTGTAGGCCCGGAAGCAGATCGCCTGATAGGCGCTGACCCAGGCGTCGAGGATGACCATGGGCACGATCAGCGAATAGATCACCGGGGCGGTGAGCACGATCGCCGGCGTCGTGGCGCCGAAATACTTGACCAGGGTCTTGCGCAGCTTGCGGTGCTCGGCGGCGATCCCCTGCTCGAACTCGCCGATCTGTTCCTTCAACGCCCAGCCGAGCGCGCGCCTGCGCTGTTCGATCTCGCGGTCGAGCTCGCCCTGCAGCCGCACGATCTCGGTGGCCAGGTCGTGCATGCGTTGGGTCATGAAGGGGTCCGGGGGTCAGGTCACGCGGGCGCGGATGCGTCCGGCGCCGCCGTCCTAGCATGGCGGGAGGGGCCTCAGGGCGGTGGCTGCAGCCAAGCCGGAATATCCTGGTGAGCATGGAGCACACGCCAGACGTCCACATGGCTGTCCCGCTCTATGTAGAAGATCAGGTATGGAAAGCGTCCGAGGAGGCGACTGCGCAGGCCGGGCAGATCGAGCTCTTGACCATACCGAGGTGAACCGGCGGCGGGTTGAGCGCTGATCGCGCGATAGGCGCTTTCCAGAGCGGAGATGAAACCCAGGGCCACAGTCGTCCCAGCCAAGGCGGCATACGCCTCAACGGCGGCTTCGACGTCCCGGCGCGCCGTCTCGCGCAGGACAATCGGCTTGTCGATCATCCGGGCTCATCGCCAACGGCGAGCGCCCGCAAACGATCAAAATAGTCCTGATCAACGGGCGCAGTCGGCATCGATGCGGCGCCATCCAGAAGCAACCCGCGCAATGCCATGCGACCTTGGTCTTTGCGGATCAGTTCTCGGACATATTCGCTGCTCGTGCTGTAGCCCCGACCAGCAACTTGCTCATCCACAAAGGCCTTGAGGGCTTCGGGCAAGGAGATGTTCATGGTGCTCATCCCGCGAAAGTATGGGTTTGGCAAAAAATGGCAATGTCCCTACGGTGCGACGCCTCAGTACGGCTCGAAGGTGTCCGGGTTCAGCAGGTCATAAATCTCGGAGATCTTTCGGGTCCGCTTCAGCTTGGCGAGCATGGGATCGAACTCGACCGTGGGCTATTCCGCAGTGGTTTTTAGGCAAGGCCGAGACGATTACCCTGTCGATGCGCTGGCCGAGGTTCGGCTGGGCAATGCCGCGATGATCGGACATCTATCGCTTTGGGCACGCCAGAACCTTCCATCGGATGCCGTCCTTACGAGAATTTTCGAGAAGATGGGCTCCGGCGCAGCGCTGCCCCTCGGGGACCTCCCTCAATTGGGTGTCGAACTAGGCGAGGCTAGCGGAAGTGGCGATCCCGACGTTCGGGGCTTCGCAAAAAGTTTCCTCGAACTCATCGGAGTTGCGGCAGCGGAAGGGGCCACGATATCGTTCGTTTAACGGGCCTGATCAAACCTCACGCGTAGACCGTTTTCCAAGCCTGCGTGAGGATCTCCCTGTCGGCCGAGTTTGCCCAGGAGGGCGCGCCGAGCGCCAACGCTGCATCCGTGAGGGCGGTGGATGCGGCATCCCAAGGCGGCGCAAGCCAGATATCTTCGTCATCGGATATAGTCGCCGCATCTCCATCCAGCTCTTTAGCCCGGTCAAAGACGACGGAATGGAGCACGCTCAAGCCGTCGTTTATCGGGGAACCGTATGTGCTGAGCAATAGGACGCCATCGAGCGACTTGGGAAAGGCGTCAGAAGGAACGCCTTGTTCTTGCATCCAGGCGCGCCACAGCCGGTCGCAGGCGTCGGCTGCGTCGGCATGTCGAGCGGACGCAAGCAATTCAGCACGCGATCTAACCAGGTTCGAAGCAGCGTCGAGGACTGGGAGTATGGCCTTCCCCCCAGGGCCAAATAGCTGGGAGGCGTCCTCTTCTCTGACGACCTTAACGGCCACCGCCCTCGTGTAGCGCGCGTGTGGGAGCGGAGCGCCCCCAAACGCGCGTTGATCCATAGGCGTAGCCGCATCGACGATCTGTACCCGCCAGAGGCGTCCCGGCCACTTTGCCACAATGACTGAGCCGGGATCATGATTGACCACGATCCACGGAGGGTGACGGTCTGGGATGCGGATCACCGCCCCTTCCGTTGCTCCCTGCATGGGCCCCTGGTCAGCTTGGCAGACATAGACGAGCCCCTCGGCTCCCTGGGCGGGCTGGGAACGACGTCCAAATGGCATCAGCTTTGAGAACATCTGTCCTCGACGCTGCCCGACGCGCTCGAAGTCGGCAATAGGTCGAGAGCGCAAGATGGCTTGTAGCCGGAGATTCGACCGTAGCCCTTCAAATGAGACGGCCAGAACAGCGACCTAGCGGCGGAATACGAGGCCAGGATTCCGGAGGGCTTCATCGGCGGCCAGTGCATCGAACACGTACGAGACGCCGCTGGTCTCCACCTGCGGCAAGTCTGCGACGATCTCCACCTCTCCGAGCGTGATGGGATCGAAATCGACCTCGTCCATAGGGCCTTTGCAGAAGTAGCTCAGATGAAGATGGCGGAGTGAGCTGTCCCAAGTCACGGTAACCGCGAGCAGCTTCTCGCAGGGGTTCGTGGCGAGGCGGTATCTGATGCTCGCTAGGTCTTCTTCCGTCAGATTCATCCGCCTGCCCTTGCCGTAGCCCTTGGTCTCCGCGGTCCAAAATCGTGGGGAGCAGCGCTTCTGCGGGACCTTCAATGCCTTGGTTTGGGTGCGACCCTAGCAATGGGGCTCCCATAGTGAAGTGGGAATCCGTCCAACGGCGCGGGATACATCAACTGTCGTTCGGAGTGTCGCGGCGGCGTGGAAGAGGGAGCTTTGCCAACGGCAGAGCGACTTATCTCGACGTACTTTGCCCAACACCGCCTGCGTACGCGTTTCTGGCTCATGTACGCCGTCGCCGAACGCCGTAGTGTGCAGCGACTTCTGGAGCTCGACCATCCCCAGCGCATCAGCCAGATCGGAAGGAATTCGGAACCGGACAGCATAGACCGCCCCCCTGCGCAGGAGGTGACGAGGCCTCAAACCTCCAGGGCGCATCAGTGTGGGACAGTGTTGTGGGACAGTTTCCCAACGGCCAACCGACCGCCAAACGACCCACACTGAATTATATAGGGAATTTGTGGAAAATGGCGCGCCCGGAACGATTCGAACGTCCGACCCTCAGATTCGTAGTCTGATGCTCTATCCAGCTGAGCTACGGGCGCGCAGAGCCTTACGGCAAGGGCGCGGAACCTAGTCGCGGCTCGCGAAAAGCGCAAGCCGGTCTGAGCA
>NZ_CANCLE010000231.1 GCF_947378715.1 Phenylobacterium aquaticum | reverse complement strand
CGCCTGGGCGACTGGCTCGCAAGCCTGCCGCCCGAGCCCGACCGCCGGATCATCGCCGTCAGCCACGGCGTCGCCGGCCGCATCCTGCGCGGCGTCTACGCCGGGCTCCCGCGCGCCGAGACCCTGGCCCAGGCCGTGCCGCAGGACGCGACCTTCCGGCTGGCCGGCGGGGTGATCGAGCTGGTGGATTTCACCTCTGGCAGAGCAACCAAAGGTTGACGGGTCGTTGAGGTGATGGAAAGGAACGCCCAAGGCTTCGGGGGTTCGAGTGCGGCGATCAATCCTTGCGCTGATAGGCGCCCTTGCGATGTTGAATCCGATAGCCGCGCTGGCCGGGGATTGGGCCAGCAGCGCAGGCGCCGTGGTCCGTAGCGGTTTGATCGGCGGTCAGGTCGTCTTTCAGCTAGGCGCCTCGCCAACCTATTTTGAGGTCGATACCGCGGGCCAAACAGACCCTCAGGCGCTTCTGACGGTGCTTAGGGACTCGAGTGCGACCGGCAAGTCCGTCATTGTCCGATACGGCGTGGACAGCGGCTGGTTTGATCCAAAATCTGAGCTGCACTTTCAAATTCACGATCTCAATTATGGAGGGCAGACGTACATCGGCCGGGTGAAGCCGCGCATGAGCCCGGCCCCTAGCGCTGAGGATCTCGCAAACTCGGCACTTGCACAGGGAATCGCCCTTCGCTCCGCCGATGAAAAGACGAAAGCGCGGGCTGCTCTCGACGACGCCCTGCGAGACGACCATCTGCGACCTTTCTTGCTACCCTTGGCGTTACTTACCCGCGCGGACCTTTTGGAGGAGATGGCGTTCGATACGCCTTCCGGTACTCCCCGCGATCAGTTGCTGTTCCAGGCCCTATTGGACGCCAAACGTTGGATGGCGATGGCGCCCGCAGCTCCCAACGCCGCCTCAGCCGTCGCGCGGGCGTTCGGGTTTCTTGGCGACTATGACCGTGCGCTGGCAATGTATTCCGCCATGGTCGAGACTTGGCCCGACAAGGCGTTTTGGTATGATATCAACATCAGCGCCATCTATCGTGTCCGGGGCCAATTTCCCCAGGCCCTCGCAGCACTCGACGACATCGTGGCCCGCAATGGCCCGCAAAGCGGCATGGCCTTCCACTATCATCGTGGCCGAATTCTGCTTGAGCAGAAACGGTGGGCCGAAGCAGCGGATGAATTCACAATCGGACTTAAAGCTCAGCCAGACTTCTCATACGCCTTCATCTACCGGTCTTGCGCCAACGCCCAATTGGGGCGCCTGCAACAAGCGATCGAAGACGAGACATCGGGGCTCGACATCCTCAATCGATACGCAGAGCGCTCCTCGCCTACAAGCGATCGTGAGATCAACAGAGCACGCGTCGCGAATGTGTTGGTTGAGCTTCGCAATTTGGCGGCGAAAGACCCCCGACTAGTGAGCGATGCGCCCTGTACAGGCCTATACGACGCCCAGACATTTCGGGAGCCAAGCCCGCTACTCGCACCGCTTTCGGGCAAGCTGTCCTAGTCCCGGTCGCACTCAAACTGCCGGGCGATGACGATCACCGCCACCACCGACAGGGCGCCGAGCGCGAAGGCGCCGACCAGGGCGGCGGCTTCCTTGTGCGACACCAGGGGCTTCTTCACCCAATAGGCCGGCCGGCCGCCCGGCATGTCGCCGCGAATCTCGTCGGGGAAATCGGTCAAGTTCATCCTCACACCCTTAGGGCGCAGACAGCATAGCCTGTCACCCTGAACAACGCCTTGATCTGACGCACGCCCCCTAAACGCGCCAAAGCTGGCCTTCGTCGCCCGCCAGAGTTAGAAGCCCCGTCTGTCGAAAAAAAGCCAGCGCGAGACAAAATGGCCGGCCATTCCAAATTCAAGAACATCATGCACCGCAAGGGTCGCGCCGACTCGGTGCGCTCCAAGCTGTTCTCCAAGCTCAGCCGCGAGATCACCGTGGCCGCCAAGTCCGGCATGCCCGACGTCAATATGAACCCGCGCCTGCGCCTGGCCGTGAACAACGCCAAGGCCGAGTCCATGCCCAAGGACAATATCGACCGGGCGATCAAGAAGGCCATCGGCGGCGACGCCGACACCTATGAGGAGATCCGCTACGAGGGCTTCGGTCCCGGCGGCGTCGGCATCATCGTCGAGGTCCTGACCGACAACCGCAACCGCGCCGCCGCCAATGTCCGTTCCGCCTTCTCCAAGCACGGCGGCAATATGGGCGAGACGGGCGCCGTCTCCTTCATGTTCGATCGCGTGGGCCAGCTGGTGTTCCCGGCCTCGGCCGGCACGGAAGACGCCGTCATGGAGGCCGCCATCGAGGCCGGCGCCGAGGACGTCGAGTCCGATGAGGAAACCCACACCGTCTTCACCGCCTTCGACGCGGTGAACGAGGTGGCCACGGCCCTGGAAGCGGCGCTCGGCCAGGCCAAGACCACCCACATCGTCTGGCGGCCCAAGACCCTGACCCCGCTGGCGGGCGACCCGGTCGGCACCCTGATGAAGCTGGTCGACGCCCTGGAAGACGATGACGACGTCCAGCACGTCTATGGCAATTACGACGTCACCGACGAGGACATGGAGAAGTACGCGGGCTGATTTCGGGGCGGCGGGCTGTCGCGTCGCCCGCAATATGCTGAGGCGGTGCGGCGCCTATTGAGCGCTGCTCCCCCGCTGGGGGAGCTGGCCGCGAAGCGGTCTGAGGGGCCGGCCCGAAGGGACGGATACCGCCTATCCGCCCAATCCACCCTCTTGCGAGGGCAGCCCCTTCCGGTCCTTCGGACCACCTCCCCCACGGGTGCAGGGGACTCGCGTATGACCGCAGCGCGGTTGCTCCCCCGCTGGGGGAGCTGGCCGCGAAGCGGTCTGAGGGGGACTTTGACTCTCTCAGCTGACCCGCGAACCACTCAGAAAGACCATCAAGGTCCCCCTCAGTCGCCCATGCGGGCGACAGCTCCCCCAAGAAGGGAGCAGCCAGGCCCTCGCAAATTTCCATATGCAATTCCCCTGCCCACGGGTGGAGGAACTAGCCCATCGGCGGCTCAGGCGCCTTGGCCGCTTCCGCGATCAGCCAGTCGCGGAACGCCGCCACCGCGGGCTTGTCGGCGCCGGAGGGCGTGATGAACCAGAACTTCGCCGGGTTCGGCACGAAGCCGAGCGGCGCGGTCAGCCGCCCCGCCGCGATGTCGCCGGCCACATAGATCCAGGGCGTCAGTCCGACCCCCAGGCCGGCGGCGGCGGCTTCCAGCACATAGAAGATATGCTCGAACTCCTGGATGTGCGGGGCGACGGGCAGGGCGACGCCCGAATGACCCTCCCACTCCGCCCAGGCGGTCTGGCGGGTGCCGGTGGTCAGCCGCGTCACGCCCTCGAGCCGGGTGGGTCCCGTCCCCAACAAGTGCGGCGCCAGCACCGGCCCGTGGAAATTGTCCAGGAAGGCTGTCGCCTCCACTCCATGGGCCGACACGTGCTCGGCGATGCGGATCGCCGCGTCGAAGCGTTCGCGGGCGAAGTCGACGGGGGCGTAGCTCTCGGTCACCCGCACCCGCACGCCCGGGTGCGCGGCGTGGAACACCGGCAGGCGCGGGATCAGCCAGCGGATGGCCAGGGTGCCAACACAGGAGAGATGCAGTTCCTGGGCGGCGGCCGACTTCAGCTCCGCCACGGTGCGGGCCACTGAATCGAAGGCCACGGACAGCGACCCGGCCAGCCGTTCCCCCGCCTCGGTCAGCTTCAACCGGTGACGCGGGCCCTCGGTCAGCACCAGGCCCAGCGCGACCTCCAGGCTGCGGATCTGGCGGCTGACGGCGCCATGGGTGACGCACAGTTCGTCGGCGGCCAGCGTCATCCGCCCCAGCCGGGCGAAGGCCTCGAAGGCGCGCAGCGCCGTCAGCGGGGGAAGACCGCGCTTGTCCATGTGATCTCAGCTCACAAGAAGACCACCGTTATATCGTTTGGCGCAGGCGTGCAATTTCTACATCGTAAGGGCGAGCCGGACGCGACCACGCCCCGGTGAAGGACGGCTGACATGACCGATCTCGCCCCTGCGGCCCTGGGGAACGTGCGCCTGCGCGCGAGCACCCATGAACCCTTCCGCCCCGCCGCCCCAGACCAGCCAGACAGCTGGCCCACCATGTTCGACATGTTCCTGGGCGAGACCGCCAGGAACCCCCTGGTCGGCTGGCCGAAGGAGACCTTCGACGTCCTCAATCGCAAGCGCCGGTTCCTGCATCTGAACTATATCGGGGTCAGCGATCCGGAGGGGATCAAGCGGGTCTTCCTCGACAATGTCGCCAACTATCCCAAGCCCAACCTGATCCGCCGCGCGCTCGCCCCCTCGCTCGGCGACGGGCTGTTCACCGCCGAGGGCGA
>NZ_CANCLE010000230.1 GCF_947378715.1 Phenylobacterium aquaticum | reverse complement strand
GCGGTTTCGAGGGCGGAATCAGCGGACGGCATGCACCCAGCCTGATCGCTTCCCATATCCGACGCAATGCGGGGTCTTGGCGCGGGGCCAAGCCCGGCCTAGAGACTGAGCCATGATCCTGGTCATCGATAACTACGACAGCTTCACCTACAACCTCGTCCACTATCTGAACGAGTTGGGGGCGGAGACCCTCGTCTATCGTAACGACGCCCTGACCGTTCAGGAGGCCCTGGGCCTCCGGCCCCAGGGCGTGCTGCTGTCGCCCGGCCCCTGCACGCCGAACGAGGCCGGCATCTGCCTGGGCCTGATCGGCGGGGCGCCGCAGGACCTACCGATCCTGGGGGTCTGCCTGGGCCACCAGGCCATCGGCCAGGCCTATGGCGGCGACGTGATCCGCGCCAAGGCCCTGATGCACGGCAAGACCAGCCCGATCCACCACGAGGGCAAAGGGATTTTCGCGGGCATGCCCAACCCCTTCACCGCCACCCGCTATCACAGCCTGTCGGTGGCGAAGGACAGTCTGCCCGCTGAGCTGGAGGTCACCGCCTGGACCGAGGACGGCGAGATCATGGGCTTCCAGCACCGCACCCGCCCGATCCACGGGGTGCAGTTCCACCCGGAATCCATCGCCACCGAGGGCGGCCATCACCTGCTGGCCAATTTCCTGGCCATAGCCGGCGTCCAGCCGCTCGCCGAGGCCTGATGTCGGACGCCTTCAAGCCCCTGCTCGGGCGTCTCGCCGACGGCGCGACCCTGTCGGAAGACGACGCCCAGGAATTCTTCGCCGCCTGCCTGCGCGGCGAACCGACCCCGGCCCAGGTGGCCGCCGCCATCACCGCCATGCGGCTGCGTGGCGAGACGGTGGGCGAGATCACCGCCAGCGCCCGGGCCATGCGCCGCGCCGCCGTGACACTGGACGTGCCCTACCCCACCATCGATGTCTGCGGCACCGGCGGCGACGGCCTGCACACGCTGAACATCTCCACCGCCGTCAGCTTCGTGGCCGCGGCCGGGGGCTTGAAGGTCGCCAAGCACGGCAACCGGGCGCTGTCGTCCAAGTCCGGCGCCGCCGACGTGCTGGCTGAGCTGGGGGTCAACCTCTCCGCCCCCGCCGAGACGCAGCTGAAGGCCCTGGACGAGATCGGCCTGTGCTTCATGTTCGCCCCCGCCCACCACGGGGCCATGCGCCACGTCTCGCCGATCCGCGCCGAGCTGGGCTTCCGCACCATCTTCAACCTGCTGGGCCCCCTGACCAATCCGGCCGGCGCCAGACGCCAGGTGCTGGGCGTGTTCGCCGACCGCTGGGTCGAGCCCCTGGCCCGGGTGCTGGGCGCTCTGGGCGCCGAGCGAGCCTGGGTGGTCCACGGCGGTGGCATGGACGAGATGACCATCACCGGCGAGACCAGCGTCGCCGAATGGCGCGACGGCCAGGTGCGGCTGTTCACCATCACGCCGGAGGCCGTGGGCCTGCCGCGCGGCGCTCTGGCGGATCTCACCGGCGGAACCCCGGCCGAGAATGCGGTCGCCCTGCGCGCCCTGCTGAACGGCCAGGCCGGCGCCTATCGCGACATCGTGCTCATGAACGCCGCCGCCGCCTTCCTGGTCGGCGACAAGGTCGAGACCCTGCGCGAGGGTGTCGAGCTGGCGGCCCAGGTGATCGACAACGGACTGGCGCTCAGTGTTCTGGACCGCCTGGTGGTCATCACGCGGGCTGCGGCATGAGCGACATCCTCGACGAGATCGCCGCCTATAAGCGCGACGAGGTCGCCGCCCGGAAGTCGGCGCGATCCTATACCGAGCTCGAGGGCGCGGCGTTCCGCGCCTCGCCGCCCAGGGGCTTCAAGGCCGCCCTGGAGCGGGCCCATGCGCCCGGCAGGCTCGCCCTGATCGCCGAGATCAAGAAGGCCTCGCCGTCCAAGGGGCTGATCCGCGCGGACTTCGATCCGCCGGCGCTGGCGCGGGCCTATGAGGCCGGCGGCGCGGCCTGCCTGTCGGTGCTGACCGATGCGCCGAGCTTCCAGGGCGCCGACGCCTATCTGGCCGCCGCCCGTGACGCCGTCGCCCTGCCCGCCATTCGCAAGGACTTCCTGGTCGACGGCTGGCAGGTGGCCGAGAGCCGCGCCCTGGGCGCCGACGCGATCCTGGTGATCCTGGCCATGGTCGACGACAGCCTCGCCGCCGAACTGCTGGCCGAGGCGGCGCGGTTCGGCATGGACGCCCTGGTCGAGGTGCACGACGAGGCCGAGATGGCCCGGGCCGGCGCCCTGGGCGCCACGCTCGTCGGCGTCAACAACCGCAATCTGCGCACCTTCGAGACCGACCTCTCCATCACGGAACGCCTGGCGGCCCTCGCCCCCAAAGGCGCCCTGCTGGTCACCGAAAGCGGCATCTTCACCGCCGCCGAAGTCGCACGGCTGGAGGCGTCCGGGGCCAAGGCCATGCTGGTCGGCGAAAGCCTGATGCGGCAGGCGGATGTGGCCGCCGCGACGCGGGCCTTGCTGGGCGACTAGAACAGTGACGTGCAGAAGGCCTTCAGGTCTGCCGCGTCGTCGTCCGCGATCGGCTGGGGATGCTGCCCCAGGGCGGCCTTGCCCATGATATAGGTCATGAGCGACTTCGTGCGGTCGTTCGTGCCCATGGCCTCGCCCCAGGCCTGGTGCAATTCGACCCAATCGCCTGGCCCGAGGACCTCGCGGTGATTGATCAGGGCCAGCCGCCGCCAAACGACGTCCTCCTCGTTGCGCAGTCGGGCGAAGGCCTTGTAGCTGTCAAAGGCGTCGCTGAAGGACAGCTTTTCCTTGTGGGTCATATGGCCGAGCGCCTGGCCGCTGACGGCGATGTCCCAGGTGCCGGTGCTCGCCACCCAGATCGGCGGTCTTGCGAAAGGCTGGCGGAACTCCAGCGGGACGCCCTTGGCCTGGCGCCGAAAGCCCTCTTCAAGCTCGGCCAGACGTCGGTCGATGCAGGGCGCCTCCGCCAGCCGGTAGGCGACGGCCGAGAGGTTGTCGCGCGCCTCGTCATGCAGGGCGGAGCGTTCAGCCTCGACCTCGTGGCGCCAATGGAAGGCCTCGACGGCCTGCTCGCCGGCGAGCGCGATCAGGATGCCGCAGACGATCGTGCCGATCTCGATGAGGAATTCGGACCAGTTGTGGGCCGCCTTCGGCTTGTGAATTTCCATCGGTCCCCAGACTGATCAATCGTCACAACTGTAAGCGGACTCTTCGAGCGGCCACAATGGCGCGGCGCCCGGGTCAGAGCCGCACGATCGGCTCGCATTCGTGCCGCCAGGCGGGGTCGGGCTTGAGATCGAGGCCGAGCGCGCGGCCAACCTCGACCTGCATGCGGGAGATCACCCCGACCTCTGCGCTCATTTCCTGGGCGTCACCCACGGCGACACGGAGGTTGCTGATGTCCTGAGCCGAGAGCTGGTTCGGGTCGCCTTCCAGCAGGTGCAGCTGCCGCCAGGAGCGGGACTCCCGGTCCATGGCGTATTCATCGTCCTGAACATACTGGTAGAACTGGCTGTATTTACTCAGCTCATTCTTAGGAAAATGAACCAGAACCTGACCAGCGCTCAGTGAGTTCCAGATCTCGTGACGGATCGGACCATTCTCCGGCGAAATGAATTGCGGGATCGGGCCGACGTGCTTGTGGGCCCTCACCTCGGTGATGACGCCCTTCAGCTCTGTCAGGTTCCGGGCGACACAGGGCGCAACATCCAGGCGGTGAAGATAGACGCGCTCGTTGAAGCTGATCTCCTCGCGCAGGTGTTCGCGGCCCAGGCGGACTTCCCTTTGCCAGTGCGCCCACTCGACCGTCTGTTCCAGGGCGAGCGCGATCAGCACGCCGCAGACGATGACGCCGATCTCGGAGAGGAACTCGCGCCAGCTGTGCACCGGCTTCGGCTTGTGAATGTCCATCGGTCCCCGCCCCGTCCCCAAAGCCTGGCCCTAGTACCATGGGTGCGGTGAGCGCCGCTATGGCGCGGGCGCGCTTGCGGAGTCGACACCATCAGGTCGCAGTGGCTCAGCGCCCAGCAGGTAGACACGGGTCAGATAGGTCATGCCGACAAGCACAGTCACCAGGATCAGGACGACGCCGGCCACCAAGGTAACCGCCGCCACCGCCGGTCCTTTGAAGTTTTCGTAGGCCGAATTGAGCAGCCAGGATCCCGCAGCGTAGGGTCCAAGGATCAAGGCGACGCCGAGGTAATATTCTCGGCCAACCAGGCGGAACCCCCGCATTGCCGCCATCGTCCCCTTGTCCGCAGCATTCAAGGCGATCGCGGGCAGCACCAATGCAAAGGGGCTCGCCAGAACCAGGGCGAAAAATCCGATCAAGCTCTGGAGGCCATCCAATTGCCAGGGCGCCGCGCCAGGCAGGTGCGCCTTCAGCCAAGGTTCGATC
>NZ_CANCLE010000229.1 GCF_947378715.1 Phenylobacterium aquaticum | reverse complement strand
TCGGTCATGAAGATGTTGGTGAACAGGCCGGAGGTGTCGTCGGTCTGGTATTGGTCGGTGACCACGGTCTCGTCGGTCAGGTTCTTCACATAGGCCTGGACCTGGAAACCCCACTCCGGCTTCTCGATCATCAGCGACAGGTTGGTGTTGGTGTAGGAGTCCAGCCGGTCATTGATGGCGTTGAAGATCCGGGCATAGCTCTTGCCCTGATAGTAGAAGTCCACCCGCGGCGTCACCTGCCAGCCGCCGGACAGATCCCACTGGTACTGGGCGCCGACCGAGGCGGTGAAGTGCGGCGAGTTGGGCAGTTCATTGCCGGCCAGCTTGGCCGCCACGCCCGCAGAGGGGGTGACCGAGAAGCCTAGCGCCGTCGCCGCCGGAGTGCCCGGAGCGAAGCCGCCATTGCAGACGCCCGGCAGCAGGACCGGGTTGAACAGCGAGCCCGACACGGCCGCGGCGGGCACCAGGCCGGCATTGACGGCCTGCTGCAGCTTGGCCAGTTCCGACACCTTGGCGACGCACATCGAATAGGTGACGCCGTTGCGCACCGTCGACAGGGTCGGGTCGCTCTGGGTCAGGTTCATCAGGTCGAGCGACTTGTTGTCCGCCAGCTCGGTGTGCAGATAGCCGAGGCTCGAATTGAACCTCAGGTTCTTGACCGGCTCCCAGATGCCTTCCAGTTCGGCGCCCCAGAGCTTGGCGTCGATGTTCACATTGACCGAGGTCCGCTGGATGATCGAGGAGACCTGGTAGCCGGTGTAGTCATAGTAGAACAGCGTGCCGTTCAGGATCAGCCGCCCGTCGTCCAGGGTGTTCTTCGACCCCACCTCGATGGCGTTGATGAATTCCGGAGCGTAGGACTTCGGGAACAGTTCCTGGCCCGGCGACTGGGGCGGATTGAAGCCGCCGCCTTTGTAGCCCCGCGCATAGGATGCGTAGAACAGGCTCTTGTCGGTGAAGGACAGGTCCGGTGACCATTCGACGTTCAGGCGACCCGTGACCTCCCGGAAGTTCACCGTCTGGACCGCCAGCGGCGCCTGGCCGATGCCGGCCGTGAGCAGGCGGGGCTGATAGGGCTGGGCCCGCTTGTGGTCGGCGGTGTAGCGCAGGCCGAGGGTGACCTTCAGGTCATCGGCGAGCTTCCAGTTCACCTCGCCGAACGCGGCGGTGGAGGAGATCTGGTAGCCGGTGCGGCTGTCGAAATAGTTGCCGCCCGAGCCGTTGGGGATGGCGTTGGGGTCGACATAGAGACACTGCGGAATGCTCAGGGATCCGGTCTTCGGGCAACCGCTGATCAGGTTGATGAACTCCGTCATGGCGGTGAGCGTGTTGCTGGTGACGTAGTAGTTGGACAGGGTCTTGAACTTCAGGGCCGAGACGCCGGCGCTGAAGTTGACCGGCCCGTCAAAGGTCGACTGGATCCGGAACTCGTGGGTCTGCTGCTTGCTGTCGCCGTCCGAGAAATCGATGGTCGTGAACTTGTTGCGGCGACCCACCTGGGGGTCGTCGAAATAGCCGTTGGCGTCCGTCAGCAGGCCGAAGAACACATTGGGATTGAGCGTGCCGGTGGGCACCGCGCGGTTGTAGTCGGCCTCGGTGAAGCCCTTGTTCTCGGAATATCCGCCCGTATAGGTCAGCTCCAGATTGTCGCTGAGCTGGTAGGAAATGTTGAGTTCATAGACGTCGGCGTTGTTGCGATAGAGCGGGTCGAACACCGACTCGATCTTCCGCAGGTCGGGATTCTGCTGCTTGCCCGCATAGGCGTCGCCGTTGATCAGGCCGGCCGCGACCCCCAGACCGCCGCCCAGGGTGACGGCGCTGTTGATTTCCTGCAGGGCGTTCGATCCGTGCAGATCGGACAGTTTGCAGCCCTGGCTGAAATAGTCCTGGGTGCTGGTCGCCGCCGACAGGTTGGTCGCCACCCCGCCGATGCTGGTCGGGCCCGGGTCCTTCACGCAGAGCTGCTTGCCGACCCGCAGGCGATGGTCGTCCTCGCGAAAGCGCTCCCACATCAAGCTGGCGTTCAGCTTGTCCGTGGGGTTCCAGGCCAAGGTGACGCGCGAGGACCACAGATCGCGATCGTCGACGTTATGGCCGGTGGTCAGATTGTCGTAGAAGCCGTCGCGCTTCAGATAGGCGCCCGCCACCCGCAGGGCGAAGTTGGCCGGCAGGGGCACATTGATCATGCCGTTCACGCGGCGGGTGCTGAAATTGCCAAGCTCGGCGCTGATCCGCGCGCCGAAGGTGTCACTCGGCTTGTTGGTGATGACATTGACCAGGCCGCCGGTGGTGTTGCGGCCGAACTGGGTGCCTTGCGGCCCGCGCAGGACTTCGACCCGCGCCACGTCGTAGAACTCCGCGTCCGCCAGGGTGTTGGCGGTGAGCGGGACGTTGTTTTCGTGGATGCCGATCGCCGCGTCGGCGCTGGTCGCCACCAGCTTGGTGCCGATCCCGCGAATCTGGAAGTTGTAGCCCCCAAAGTTGCCCCGGGAGAAGTTCACGTTCGGGATGGCCTGCAGCAGATCCTGTCCGGTCTCGATGCGCTGGCTCTTCAGATTGTCGCCGGAGAAGGCCGACACCGCGATGGGCACGTCCTGGATGCTTTCCTCGCGCCTCTGGGCGGTGACGACGATCTCGGAGACGGTTGTCGATGCGGGCGTTGCTCGCGTTTGAGCCAAGGCCTGCGAAGCGGTCATGATGGCTGCCGTGCTGACGCCAAGCGCCAGCAGGCTCCGCAGATGCGAAGATTTGTGCATTCGGTTTCCCTCCCGCCCGGGCGTTTGTTTGGCTCGCCTCGGGTGTTTCTCTTTTGGGGGCTGCTGAATGCCGACCGTGCGGGGCGTCTACTCCTCTCGCACCGTCGTCAGCGGACCCTGCTTGAGTATGAGGCCCCCTTGTTCGGTGCGACTACTCGGGTTTGACGCCGTTACGTCATGCGCCGGAGATCCGCGCGCTAGGGGTGATCCCACAACGCGCCTTGAGTCCGGGGGGGGCTGGCCGGCCTGGGCCCGAAGCGGCGCCGCTCGGATTCTGGTCGATGGGTTCAGGTCGCGGGCGGTGCGCCCAACTCGTGGAGGAAAGGGTCGCGCCCCATCGCCATGCGGAAGGTCAGGTGGGCGAGTTCGCGCCGCAGCGCGCGACGTTGCGCCTCTGGCCCCTTGAAGAAGGCGATCTCCAGCATGGCGGTGAACAACATCTGCGAGATCAGCCAGGTGTCGGCCACGGGCGCGGGCAGGGTCAGCCGCCCGCCGGAGCGCACGCGGATATCCTGGCAGAGGCCGGTGAGGGTTTCGCGGGCCTCGCGGAAGGCCGGCAACTGCATGACGAAGGGCGCGTCGCGCAACAACACCTCCAGGGCGTTCTCCTGGGCGCCGAGGGTGTCGATCCCGGTGGCCAGCAGATGCTCCGTGCCGAGGAAGGCCGGCATGTCCGCCGCTTCCTCGATCGCCTGTTCCATCCGCAGGACGAGACGGCGGCAGGCGTCGGCGACAAGGGCCGCGACGATCGCCTCACGATTTGGGAAGTACTCATAGAGGGTGCCGATGCTGACGCCCGCGCGCTCGGATATGCCGTTGGTGGTCAGCTCCTCGTAGGAGCGGTTGGCCAGGACCTGGCTGCAGGCGTCGACGATGGCGTTGAAGGTGGCCCGGGAGCGAGCCTGGCGCGGCAACTTGCGGGGCTGCAGTTCCACCGCTCCGCCCGCAGGGCGCGTCGTCGGACCGCTTCCATGCCCGAGACTGTCCGCGGCCAGTCGTCGCCTCCGACCGACAGGGGCTCCGGCCCCTCCAATTCTATCATCGCGCGTATGCATTCCACGTCGCCCCGCCAGCGGGTGTGTCATGCCCGCCTCACGCCGTACGGTTGAGGAACGTGGCACGAAATTCGCGGCTGTCACAGCTGTTCCGACCGGGGAGACCGGGCCTCCAAGCCCTCGGAAGACGCGAAGCTCGGGCTTGACGTAGCGTCCCACGGCGATTCCTATGCGTCCCATGTCCTTGTTCCGGCTGAATATAATTTGCACCCGTCACCGCCGCGCAACGGTCGCGCGGGGAAGACTGGCGCCGCGACGACGCTAGAGCCTTCGCGGGGCCGCCCCCGCGCTGTCGTCAGCCCTTGCGCCGCGTCGCCCTTGAGGTCGCGGCGCCGCCATCACACGGATACCCCTATGACCGCTCCCGGAAGCCTTCCGGGCCTGGCCTTGCGCCAGGCTCAAGCTCATGACGCCGCCGCCGTCGCCGCCCTGGTCCAGGCGGCCTATGCCCCCTGGATTCCGCTGATCGGGCGCGAGCCGAAGCCTATGACGGTGGACTACGCCCAGGCGCTCAAGGCCAACCGGTTTGATCTGCTGGAGGATGGCGCACGGCTGATGGCGCTGATCGAGACCGCCGTGGTCGAGGACCATCTGCTGGTCGACAATGTCGCCGTCGGCCCGAGGCCCAGGGCCTGGGCCTCGGCCAGCGCCTGCTCGCCCATGCCGAAGGGCTGGCGCGCGCGGCGGGCCTCGGCGAGTTGCGTCTCTATA
>NZ_CANCLE010000228.1 GCF_947378715.1 Phenylobacterium aquaticum | reverse complement strand
CACCGCCGCATCCAGGGCGAGACGCGGATCGGTCGGCTGGGCTTGTGCGGCGGCGGCTCCAAGGCTGGCGAGCAACACGAACAGGGCAAGTCTCATGGAAGGCTCCTCCTCGGGGGAAGTTACGAGGCCCGGCGCATCATAGACGCGTGACGGGTCTCACGTCCCCCGAGGCTTGGCCCGCGCGGTCGGCGGCGTGTTGGCCGGGTCCTCCGGCCAAACGTGCTTCGGATAGCGGCCGCGCATGTCGGAGCGCACGTCCTTCCAGGACCCCCCCCAGAAGCCTGGCAGGTCCTGGGTGGTCTGGACCGGCTTATGCCCCGGCGACAGCAGCGACAGGGTCAGGGGCACGCCGCCGACCGTCGGATGGACCTTCAGGCCGAACACCTCCTGCACCCGCACGTCCACCCGGGGGCCCGCCTCGGCGCCATAGTCGATGGCGAAGCTGTTGCCGGTGGGCGCGGTCCAGCGCAGGGGGAAAGCCGCCTCCAGCGCCCGCTGCTTGTCCCAGGGGATCAGGCTGCGCAGCGCGCCGTCGAGCGCGTCCGGCTTCAACCCCGACAGCGACCGCAAGCCCGGCAGCAGCGGCGTCAGCCACTCATCCAGCCGCGCGACCAGGGCCGCATCCGACAGATCGGGCCAGTCGCCCTCGCCGCGCGCCCGCAGGAACCCCACCCTCTGGCGCAGGCTCACCGCCGCCTCGCCCCAGTTCAGCCCGCCCAGCCCCTCGGCCCGCACCCGGTCGGCCAGGGCCCGGGCGATCAGGGCGGGATCGGGGTTCTCGTCGATCTCCTCGCGCAGGGTGAGCCGCCCCAACCGGGTCAGGCGTTTGGCGCGCAGCCGTCCGCCGCCGCTCTCCTCCAGCCGATCCTCCGTCTCCAGCTGATCGGCGAAGGCGCGGGCCAGATCGGCCTCATCCAGCGGCGCGGCCAGCAGGATCCGGTCGCGCCGATCGCCGCCGCCCAGCTCGGCTATGGCCAGCCAGGGTTCGCGGGCGAGCGCATCGGTGGGCTCAAGGAAGGCGCCCCGGCCATTGACCAGCTGGAATTCCCCGGTCTTGCCCCGGGCCTTGGCCACGCGTTCGGGATAGGCGAAGGCGAGCAAGAGCCCGTCTTCCAGCGGCTCGCCGCGCCCCGCCCTTCCCGCCAGCCCAGCCCAGCGCTCAGCCAGGGTCCGGGCGTCGCGGGCGCGGGGGCTGCGGTCGCGCTCGAAGTTCTCCAGCCGGTGGCGCAGGTCGGCGTCGCGGCCGCCCAGATTGTGCTCGCTGACCAGGGCGGCGATCTTGGCCGCGCGGACCGCCTGGCCGGTCTCGGCGGCCTTGAGCACCATGTGCGCCAGGCGCGGCGCCAGGGGGAACTCGCTCAGCGCCTCGCCATGGGCGGTGAGCACGCCGTCCGGCGTCAGCGCCCCCAGCCGCCAGAGCAGGCTGCGCGCCTCGCTGAAGGCGGCCTTGGGCGGCGGGTCGAGAAAGGCCAGGGCGGCGGCGTCCTTCGCCCCCCAGCGGGCCAGGTCGAGCGCCAGGCCCGAGAGGTCGGCGTCGAGGATCTCCGGATCGGCATAGGCCGGAAGCGCCCGGGTCTCCGCCTCGTCCCACAGCCGGTAGCAGACGCCGGGCTCGGTCCGCCCCGCCCGGCCCCGGCGCTGGTCGGCGGCGGCGCGGCTGACCCGGACCGTGGCCAGCCGGGTCAGGCCGCTTGACGGATCAAAGCGCGGAACCCGGGCCAGGCCGCAGTCGATCACCACCCGCACGCCCTCGATGGTCAGGCTGGTCTCGGCGATGGAGGTGGCCAGCACCACCTTGCGCACCCCGGGCGCAGCCGGCGAGATCGCCCGGTCCTGCTCCCCAGGGTCCAGGGCGCCATACAGGGGGGCCACCACCACATCGGCCCTTCGCAGCCGTTCGCCCAGCTGCTCGGCGGTGCGGCGGATCTCCCCCTGCCCGGGCAGAAACACCAGGATGGAGCCGGTCTCCTCGGCCAGGGCCCGCTCGACGGCGCGCACGGTCCGGTCCTCCAGGCGCAGGCGCTCATCGCGGCCCAGATAGCGGGTGTCGACCGGATAGACGCGGCCCAGGCTCTCGATCACCGGCGCGTCGGCCAGCAGCTTCGCTACCGCCGCCCCGTCCAGGGTGGCCGACATCACCAGGATGCGCAGATCGTCGCGCAGCAGCCCCTGGGCGTCGCGGGCCAGGGCCAGGCCCAGGTCGGCGTCCAGGCTGCGCTCATGGAACTCGTCGAAGATCACCGCCCCCACGCCGTCCAGGCTGGGGTCGGACAGGATCATGCGGGCGAAGACTCCCTCGGTGACCACCTCGATCCGGGTCGCGGCAGAGACCTTGGACTGCAGGCGCACGCGATAGCCGACGGTCTGGCCGACCTTCTCGCCCAGGGTCTTGGCCATGCGCTCGGCGGCGGCGCGGGCGGCCAGCCTTCGCGGCTCCAGCATGATGATCTTGCCGCCGGCCAACCAGGGGGCGTCGAGCAGGTGCAGGGGGACCACGGTGGTCTTCCCCGCGCCGGGAGGTGCGACAAGAACGGCGGCGCTGGCTCCCGCCAACGCCGCCTTGATGTCCTCGAGCACATCGTGGATCGGCAGCATCCGCCGTATCTAGCGGCCCTGCGGGTGCGCGTCAGTCTCCCTTGTGCGGCAATTCCATCGGCGCCGCTTCATGTCCCCCGACAACGACGCCCTTGCCCAGCTTGGAGGAGCGCATGCCGTAGGCGAAATAGACGATCACCCCGAGGATGAGGTAGCCGAGGAAGAAATGCCGGGTGGCGGGTGTGGCCATCAGGCTCATCAGCAGCACCGCGCACATGGCCGCGCCCAGGATCGGCACCACCGGATAGAGCGGGGTCCGGAATGGCCGGGCGAGATTGGGCTCGGTGGTGCGCAGATAGATCACCGTGATGCACACCAGGGCGAACGCGGCGAGCGAGCCGACATTGGACAGATCCGACAGCGCGTCCAGCGACAGGAAGCCCGCCGCGCACATGGCGGCGATCCCGACGATGATCGTGTTGATCCAGGGTGTCTGGAACGTCTTGTGCACCGTGGCCAGGGCGGTCGGCAGCAGGCCGTCGCGGGACATGGTGTAGAAGATACGGGTCTGGCCGTAGAGCAGCACCAGCATCACCGAGGAGAGCCCGGCGATGGCGCCGATCTTCACCACGAAGGCGAACCACGGCAGGTGCATCATGTCGGCGGCCAGCGCGATCGGCGCCGGCACGTCGAGCTGCTGATAGGGCACGATGCCCACCAGCACCGCGCAGGTCAGGATGTAGAGGATCGTGCAGACCAGCAGGGCGCCCAGAATGCCGATCGGCATGTCCTTGCCGGGGTTGCGCGCCTCGGCGCCCGCTGTGGAGACCGCCTCGAAGCCAAGATAGGCGAAGAAGATCACCGCCGCGGCGTGAATGACCCCGCCAATCCCATATTTCGTCGAATTGTCGCCCGTGACCACGGCGACCAGGGCGCGACCGATCTGATGCCAGATGTCATTGGGCACACCGGCGGCCACGGCCGGAACCTGGGCGGGAACCAAGGGGCTCCACTGCGCCGGGTGGACGTAGCGCGACCCGATGACGATGAAGAGCACCACCACCGCCACCTTGATGGCGACGATGATATTGTTGACCGCCGCAGACTCCGTGACGCCACGGATGAGCAACAGGGTGACCAGTCCGATCACCGCAATCGCCGGCACATTGGCGACGCCGGTGGCGATCACCACGCCGCTGGCGTTCTTCACCGCCACGCCCGGCGCCGCTGTCAGCTCTGGAGGAATGGCCAGGCCGATGTCATGCATCAGGCTTACGAAATAGCCTGACCAGCCCACCGATACGGTCGAGGCGGCAAGGCCATACTCAAGCACCAGCAACAGACCCATGACCCAGGCAGGTCCCTCGCCCATCGAGGCGTAGGTGTAGGAATAGGCCGATCCAGATACGGGCAGGGCCGAAGCCAGTTCCGCGTAGCAAAGGGCGACGAACGCGCAAAGCGTTCCCGTGATGATGAACGAGATCATGATGCCCGGACCAGCGAACTGAGCCGCTGCTCGCCCGGTGAGAACGAAAATCCCGGTCCCGATGATACAGCCAATACCTAGCAGGATCAGATTGATCGCACCAAGCGATCGCTTCAACTCACTGCTCTCATGCTCGGCCTGAATCTGAGCTACAGATTTCCGCCGAAAAATACTAATCGCCATACGGCTGCTTCCTATCTCGCTTCAAGGCTTCGGGCTTTGGTCGGCACGCTAGCCGCAGGTGATCCAACGGGCAATCACCGTGCGCAGCGCCGCCGGACTTCCATTTCGGCGCCTAAAACACCATCATGGTTGCGATGAACGCACCCTCGCAGACCTCGCCCATTCGCGCCCTGATCGCCCCGGTCACCCCGCTGGCCCAGAACTGCACCATCGTCTGGTGCACCAAGACCATGAAGGCGGCGATCATCGACCCGGGCGGAGAGACGCCGCGCCTGATGGGCGCCCTGAAGGACCATGGGCTGACCCTGGAGAAGATCTGGATCACCCACGGCCACCTCGACCACGCCGGCGGCACGGCGGCGCTCAAGGCC
>NZ_CANCLE010000227.1 GCF_947378715.1 Phenylobacterium aquaticum | reverse complement strand
TTCTCGATCTCAAACCTCGGCATGTTCGGGATCAAGGCCTTCTCCTCGATCATCAATGAGCCGCAGGGGGCGATCCTGTCGGTGGGCGCGGGCGAACAGCGGCCGGTGGTCAAGAACGGCCAGCTGGCCGTGGCCACGGTGATGACCGTCACCCTGACCTGCGATCACCGGGTGGTCGACGGGGCGGTCGGCGCGCGCTGGCTCGCGGCCTTCAAGGCCCTGATCGAAGAGCCGTTGGGCCTTATCCTGTGACGTCGAGACCCCGGGCCACGCTGGTCCAATAGGCGAAGAGGTCGACCGCGTAGCTCGGCGCCACATAGGCGTCGACCCGGGTCTCGGTGATCACGTCGAAGCGCACGGCCATGTGCTCGATCACCGTGCCGGCCACGCATCCCGGGGCGAAAGCGGGATCCTCCGCATCGAACACGCCGCCATGGGTCAGCAGCACCCGCCAGTCGCCGCCGGTCAGGACGCAGCGGGTCGCCGCGCCGGAGATATCGGTGACCGCGCCATCCGCGCCCGCGATCTCCATGAGCCGGTCGAGGGTCGCGCCACGCTCGCCAGTCTCGACGCGTATCATCCAGGCGCCGGGTTCGCGCCAGATCACCCGAAGGCCTGAGACGGTGATCGCCTGGCCTGGGCCCGGCAGGACGGCGCCGAAGGCTGAGGTGAAGCGTGCGGAGGTCTCAGCCAGGCCGCCCCAGAGTTCCAGCCGCAGCAGGGGCTCGGCGGGGGCGGCCTTGAAGCGCGGGGCGTCAGTCACGATAGCGCGCTCCCTCTGGATCATAGAACACCGGCTCGACCACGCGGACCTTGGCGCTGACGCCCCGGGTCGGGGACCAGGCGATAAGCGTTTCGCCCATCCGGTCGCGGCCGTCGCGCAGCAGGGCGAGCGCCACCGAACCCTGGGCCAGCACCCGGGGGCTGGCGGCGGTGACGTGACCCTCCGGCTCGCCGGGGGCATGACGGACCAGCATGGAACCCTCAGGGATCGACCCCTCGGACTCCAGGCCGATCAGCTGCAGACGGCCGGCCTGGGATTGGAAGGCGGGGCGCTGCAGAGCCGGGGCGCCGACGAAGGGCCGGGCCGGGTTCAGCATCCGGTGCAGGCCCAGGTCCTGCGGCGTCGAGCGCCCGTCAATCTCGCCGCCGACCACCACATGGCCCTTCTCGATCCGCAGGAACTCCAGGGCCTCGATGCCATACGGATGCCCGCCCAGGGCCTGGCCGGCCGCGTCGATGGCGGTCCAGACCGGGGCGATCTCCTGGCTGGCGGCGTAGATCTCGAAGGCGCGTTCGCCGGAATAGCTGGCGGCCAGGATCAGCACCGGGGTCCCGGCGATCACGCCGCGCGCGACCGACATGTGGCGGGGGATTTCGGCCAGGCCCGTGAGCTCTGCGACCAGGGCCTTGGCGCGGGGGCCGGCGACGGCGATACCGGCCCAGTGCTCCTGGACATTGGCGATGGCGACCTTCAGCTGCGGCGCGAGCACCTGGCGGACATAGGCCAGGTGATGGGCCATGCGGTCGGCGCCGCCGGTCGAGCTGGTCAGCAGATAGCGATCAGGGCCGATGCGCCAGACCGTGCCGTCATCCATGACCAGGCCGTCTTCGCGCAGCATGAAGGTGTAGCGGCCGCGTCCCACGGCCAGCTTGCCCACCGTGGTCGCGCAGACCCGCTCCAGCAGGGCGGCGGCGTCGGGGCCGGCGATCTCGAACTTGCCCAGCGTCGAGACATCGATCCAGCCGACGGTCTCGCGGACCGCGCGCGCCTCGCGTATCGACGCGGCGTGCAGATTCTCGCCGGCCAGGGGATAGGCGCGGGGCCGCATCCAATAGCCCACCGGCTGCCAGATCGGATCGCGGGCGGCATGCAGGTCGTAGAGCGCCGGACGGCGCAGCGGCGCGGAATGGAAGCCTGTGGCGTGCCCGGCCAGGGCCCCCAGGGTCACGGGGGTATAGGGCGGCCGGAAGGTGGTCAGTCCGACCTCCGGCACCGGGCGTCCCTCGTGGGATGCGAGCCGGGCCAGGCCGATGATGTTGCTGGTCTTGCCCTGGTCAGTGGCCATGCCCAGCGTGGTGTAGCGCTTCAGGTGCTCAACAGAGCGGTAGCCCTCCTGCCAGGCCAGGTCGACATCGGCCAGGGTCACGTCGTTCTGGAAATCGACGAAGGTGTGCTTGAGGTCGGTCCCCGGCGGCGGCGCCAGGGCGGCGACGCTGTTGGACGATCCGGGGAAGGCTTCGGCCGCCTGGGGCGGGCCGCCCTTGGGCAGGGGCTTGCCGAGGCCATGGGCCGCCGCCCCGCCCGCCGCCCAGCCTTCGGCCAGAATCTCGGCGAGGTCGTCGAGGCCGGAGGCGGAGCCGGTGGTCGACTGGTTCTGGCGGGCCTGGTCGGGCGTGAAGGCGCCGGTGGCCTCATCCCAGCTCAGCGTGCCGCCGGCCTGCATGTGCAGGTGGGCGACCGGAGAAAAGCCGCCGGACACGGCGAGCAGGTCGCAGGTCAGGGTCAGAGCGCCGGCCTCGGTCCGCGCCTCGACCCCGGTCAGGCCGCCGGCCCCGCCGATGGCGCGGGCAGCCTGGGCCTGGAAGCGGACGTCGAAGCGTTCGGCGGCGGCTCTGACGATCGGACTGTCCGATGGCGGACGACTGTCCAGAACGGCGGCGATCTCGCACCCGGCCTCAGCGAGAGCGAAGGCAGTGCGATAGGCGTCGTCATTGCCGGCCGCGATCACGGCGCGGTGGCCCGGGGTGACGCCATAGCGCGCGACATAGGTCCGCACGGCCTGGGCCAGCATGACGCCCGGCCGATCGTTGTCGGCGAAGGGCAGGGGCCGCTCGATGGCGCCGGTCGCCAGCACCACCCGCTGGGCGCGGACGCGCCACAGGCGTTGGGCCGGCTCGCCCGGGGCGGGGACCTGGCCGGGCTCGGTCAGTTTCTCCGACAGGGTGACGAGGTCATGGTCCCAATATCCCACGGCCGTGGTGCGGGTCAGCACGCGCACGCCACGCGCGGCCAGGGTGGCCTTGGCGCCCTCGATCCAGTCGGCGGCTGGCGCGCCGTCGATCTCTGCTGGATCGCGCAGCAGGCCGCCGCCCAGTCGGGTGTCCTGCTCGGCCAGGATAACCCGCGCGCCTGTGGCCGAAGCGGCCAGGGCGGCGGCCAGGCCGGCCGACCCGGCGCCGACCACCAGCACATCGCAGAAGGCCGCGCGGTGGTCGAAGCTGTCGGGATCGGCGGCGACGGGAGGCTTCCCGAGGCCTGCGGCGTGGCGGATGAAGTGCTCGTAGACCTTCCACAGGCCGGGCTTGCCCAGGAAGGCCTTGTAGTAGAACCCGGCCGGGATGAAGCGACTGAAGAGGCCCAGCACGGCGCCGACATCGAAAGCCAGAGAGGGCCAGCGGTTCTGGCTCTGCGCGATCAGGCCCTCGTAGAGGAACAGGTCGGTGGCCCGTGTATTGGGCTCGAACCGCCCGCCGACCCCAACCCCGACCAGGGCGCTCGGCTCCTCGACCCCGGCGGCGAGGACGCCGCGCGGCCGATGATATTTGAAGCTGCGGCCCACGAGGCCGACCCCATTGGCCAGCAGGGCCGAGGCCAGGCTGTCGCCGGGATGGCCCTCATAGCGCTGGCCGTCGAAGGTGAAAGAGATCGTCCGGGTACGGTTGATCAGGCCGCCGGCGGGAAGGCGCGCGCTGGTCATGCGAGGTCGCCGATCGTCTGAACGGCGTCGATCTCGTGGGTGACGCTATGGCGGTGCAGCTTCAGCCAGGCGCCGCAGCCAGCCGTGTGGCGCCACAGCTCCCAGGACCAGCCACGGGGGTTGTCGCGCTCATAGAGCCGGCTCACCGCCTCGGCCGGTGAGGCGTCGAGCGGCAAGATGGCGTCCAGCGCGCGGTCAAAGACGAACTCGACCTGGGCGCGGGGACCGCAATGGGGACAGACGATCCGCAGCATCTAGCGATCCTGCGCCTTGGGGCCGACGCCGGCCTCGTCGATGGTCGATCCATGGGCGAACCGGGCCAGGTTGAACGGGACGGCCAGCTCGTGGGCCTGGCCGGTCGCCAGGTGATGGGCGTAGAGGGCGCCCGAACCCGGGGTCGCCTTGAACCCGCCATAGCACCAGCCGCCGTTCAGATAGAGTCCGTCGACCGGGGTCTCGCCAATGATCGGCGAGCCGTCGAAGCTCATGTCCGTGGTGCCGGCCCAGCAGCGCAGCATGCGCAGGCGCGACAGGGCGGGGACCAGGGCTATGGCCTGGCCGGCCACCTCCTCGGTGCGCAGCGCCATGCCCCGCTGGGAATAGGTGGGATACATGTCCGGGTCGCCGCCCAGCACGATCTCGCCCTTGTCCGACTGGCTGATATAGCAATGGATCGACTGGGACATGATCACAGTGTCGATCATCGGCTTCACCGGCTCTGACACGAAGGCCTGCAGCAAGTGGCTTTCGATCGGCAGCTTCAGTCCGGCCAGGCCTGCCACATGGCCGCTGTTTCCCGCCACGCAGATGGCGACCTTGTCGGCGCCGATCGGGCCGCGCGTGGTCTCGACCCCCTCGACCTTGCCGCCGCGCAGGGCGAAGCC
>NZ_CANCLE010000226.1 GCF_947378715.1 Phenylobacterium aquaticum | reverse complement strand
CGGATCGCGGCGATGATCTGGTCCTGGTGGTCCTCGGTCAGATAGGGGTGCATGGGCAGGCTCATCACCGTCTCCGCCTTGGCCTCGGTGACCGGCAGGCCGCCCGGGGTCGGATAGACGGAATAGACGCCCTGCTTGTGGATCGGGATCGGATAATAGACCGCCGTCGGGACCTCGGCGGTCTTCAGATGGGCGATCAGGCCGTCGCGGTCGTCGGTCTCGATGGTGTACTGGGCCCAGACCGACACCCCGCCCTCGATCACGGTCGGCGTCTTGACCACGTCGGACAGGCCGGCGGCGTAGCGGTCGGCGACCCGGTTCCGGGCCTCGATCTCGTCGGCGAAGATGGTCAGCTTCTGTAAGAGGATCGCGGCCTGGATGGTGTCCATCCGGCTGTTCATGCCGATCCGCATGTTCAGGTACTTGGGGTCGTGGTCGAAGGTACGGCCCTCGATGTCGGACTTCACCGCCTGGCCGTGGACGCGCAGGGACACCAGCAGGTCGTGGAACCCGGCCTCCTTGGACAGGATCGCGCCGCCGTCGCCGTAGCAGCCGAGCGGCTTGGCCGGGAAGAAGCTGGTGGTGGTGACGTCGGCCCAATGGATCGGGTGGTGGCCGTTCAGCGTGCAGCCAAAGCCCTGGGCGCTGTCGGCGATCAGCTTCAGCCCGTGCTTCCGGGCGACGAGCGCGATGGCCGGATAGGCGGCGGGCTGGCCGAACAGATCGACGGCGATGATCACCTTGGGCGTCAGCTTGCCCTCGGCCTTGATCGCCTCGATCGCCGCGTCGAGCTTGACCGGGTCGAGGTTGAAGGTGTCAGGCAGGATGTCGACGAACACCGGCGAGGCGCCGACCAGGGGCATGACCTCGGCCGTGGCCGCAAAGGTGAAGGAGGGGCAGAACACCGCGTCGCCGGGACCGACGCCCCAGGCCATCAGCGGCAGCTGCAGGGCCTCGGTGCCCGAACCGCAGGAGAGGACGTAGGGGGCGTGGCCGAACTCGCCGAGCGCCTTTTCGAACTGGGCGATCTCCGGACCCATGATGTAGGCGCCGGAGCGGACCACCTTGAGGATGGCGTCTTCCAGCGGCTGGCCCAGGCGGGCGCGTTGGGTCTGCAGATCGATGAACGGAATAGGCATGCGCGGAGTCTGACCCTGTTCGAAACGGCGCGCCATATGCCACGGGCCGGACACCCGCGCCAAACACGCTTGTTTTCGCAACGTTTCGGCGGTCAGGCCCGGGTCATGCGGGCCGCCCCGCCCATGGCCGGATCACTGACACTGTCCTTGCCGGTCTCGACGCGGCCGGCGAAGCGACGCAGGAAGCCGCCGGCGGCGGGGCTGGTGACGGCCAGGTCATACCAGCCACCCGTGGCCTTCAGCGGCCAGGTGTGGGTGGCGGTGTCGCCGGGCGCGAGGGTCACGGTCCAGGCAGGGTGGGCCTGGGCATAGGCCTGGGGCGCGACCCTGGCCTCGATCTCCGCCTTGCCGGTGTTGCGCAGCACGAGCGTCAGGCTGTCGGTGTTGCGCTGGGCGGCGAGCTGGGCCTCCAGGGGCTGGTCGGTCTGGCCGGTGACGTGGCGGTGGAAGCCGGCCGGCCCCAGGATCCAGAGATCGTAGGCGCCGCCCCGGGCGTCCCACACCCCTTGCAACCGCTTGCCGGCCCCGACGGTGTAGCGGCGGGGTGGCTGGTCGAGGACCTGGCGGTCATAGACGTGGAACACGGCGGCGGCCTTGCCGGTGTTGGCGAAGGTGAGCGCCAGCTGCCCGGACCCCATGACCTGGGCCGTCGCATCCAGACGGTAGGGCAGGGCGCGGGAGGGGCGGACCCCCTCGGCCTGGACCGGCGCGTCGGGCGCAGCCGGCGTCGGCGGCGCAGTGCGGCCGGGCAGGGCGCGGGCGCGGGCGGCGGTCTCGGCGGTCTTGGGCAGGGCCTCGAAGAATGGCGTGTCGTTCGGGGTCTTGAAGTCGAAGGCCGAGGTCAGATCGCCGCAAACCGCGCGCCGCCAGGGGCTGATGTTCGGCTCAAGAACCCCGAAGCGGGTCTCCAGGAAACGGATCACCGAGGTGTGGTCGAAGACTTCGGAATCCACCCATCCGCCTCGGCTCCAGGGCGAGATCACATACATCGGCACCCGAGGCCCGAGGCCATAGGGGCGGCCCATGAACTCCGGCCGCTCGGCCTGGGGATCGGCGGTGCTGGCGACCAGGTGATACTCGCCGGTGGTGTCGGTCGTGGAGGCGCCGAGCGCGGCGCCGGCTGCGTCGCGCGACGGCGGGGCCGGCGGCGGCATATGGTCGAAGAAGCCGTCGTTCTCGTCGAACATCACGAAGAGCGCGGTCCGGGCCCAGACCTTGGGATCGGCCGTCAGAGCGTCCAGCACCTGGGCGGTGAAGTCGGCGCCCTGGGCCGGGCTGGACGGGCCGGGATGCTCGGAATCGGCGGCCCGGGCGATGATGTAGGAGACCTGGGGCAGGTTTCCCGAGACCACGTCCTCGCGCAGGCCGTCCAGCATGCGGGTGGTGAGGGCGCGTTCCGCCAGGCGCGGATCGGAGCCCGGGGCCTTGTCGTAGGACTCGCGAAACGCCTTGAACCCGGCCAGCGGGTTGTCGGTGAAGTTGTCGGCCATGTCCTGATAGAGCCGCCAGGAGACGCCGGCCTTGTCGAGCCGCTCGACATAGCTGGTCCAGTTGTAGGACCGGGCGTGACCGCCGGCCGAGACGAAGCGATCATGGGAATTGGCCATGCCAGGGCCGCCGTCGCGACCCGAGGGGTCATTGGTTCCGGTCCACAGGAACAGCCGGTTGGGATTGGTCCCCGACTGGATCGAGCAGTGATAGGCGTCGCAGAGGGTGAAGGCCTCGGCCAGGGCGAACTGGAACGGAGCGTCGGCGGCCGTGTAGTAGCCCATGGAATGCTCGGTCTTGACCACCGGCCAGCGGTTCATCCGGCCTTCGTTCCAGGCGCCTTGCGCGTCCGGCCACAGGTGCGGCGTGCCTTCCACCCGCATGTGGGCGAAGGTTTGGACGGTGTTGAGGTGGAAGGGCGCGATCAGCGGCGGCCCCGGCTCGGCGTTGGTCTGGGTCCAGACCGTGGCGGCCTTGAGATTGGCGGTGTCCGGAACGGGGATCGGGAAGCGATCGCCGAAGCCGCGCACTCCGGCCATGGAGCCGAAATAGTGATCGAAGCTGCGGTTCTCCTGCATGAAGATCACCACGTGCTCGATGTCGCCGATGGCGCCGCTGCGGACATCGGCGTCGATCGCCCGGGCGCGGGCGATAGCAGGGGGCAGGGTGGCGGCCGTGGCGGCGGCCAGCAGGAACCCGCGGCGATCGATACTGGTCATGTACTCATCCTAACGCGCTGGTGAGCCCATAGGGCTCTTTCGCGGCGACGTCATGACAGACGGACGTCCGAACGGGCCGGGCGCCTGGAAATATGACGCCGGGGGCCTTGGGTCAGGGCTGTTTATAGATCGTTCCGCCCTTCATGACGAAGCCGACCTTCTGCAGGGTGGAGACATCGGCGAGCGGATCACCGGCGACGGCGATCAGGTCGGCGTTGTGGCCGGGGGTCAGGGCGCCGGCCTGGCCGGAGATCTGCAGGTGGTCGGCGGCGTTGACGGTGGCGGCCTGAACAGCCTCCAGCGGGGTGAGGCCCGCCTTCACCAGCAGCACGAACTCATAGGCGTTGTCGCCATGGGCCGAGACGCCGGTGTCGGTTCCGAAGGCGATCTTGACCCCGCCCTCGTGGGCGCGCCGGGCCATGTCGAGCATCTTGGGGCCGACGTCCAGGGCCTTGGCGGTCTGGGCCGGGGTGAAGAAGTTGCCCGGGCTGGACGCGATCCTGGCCACATAGTCGCCGGCCATCAGGGTCGGGACCAGATAGGCGCCGGTCTTCTTGAAGAGCGCGATGGAGTCCTTGTCGAGATAGGTGCCGTGCTCGATGGAATCGCCGCCGGCCCGCAGGAAGGCGTTGATGCCGTCGGTCCCGTGCGCGTGGGCGGTGACGTGGCGGCCCATGCGGTGGGCGGTGTCGACGATGGCCGCCAGCTCCTCGTCGGAGAACTGCTGGGCCAGGCCCGCAGCGGTGTTGGACAGCACTCCGCCGGTGGCGGTGATCTTGATGATGTCGGCGCCCAGCCAGACCTGCTCGCGCACCGCGCGGCGGCAGTCATCGGCGCCGGAGCAGACCGAGCCGGGCCGCAGCACATGCATGACGTCCTCGCGGAAGCCGTTCACGTCGCCGTGCCCGCCATGGACGGAGATCGCCGAGCCGGCGGCGATGATGCGCGGACCGGGCACGTCGCCGAGCGCGGTGGCCTTGCGCAGGGCGAAGATCGCGGCGTTGTCCGCGCCCAGATCGGCGACGGTGGTGAAGCCGGCCATCAGGGTGCGCCGGGCGTGACGGGCGCCGACCATGGCCTGTTCGGCCGAGGACTGGGTGACCTCGTCCAGGGCGCTGTTGGGGTTGGTCTGCTGGGTCAGGTGGACATGGCTGTCGATCAGGCCGGGCAGGACGAAGCTCGACTTCAGGTCCACCACCTGGCCGCCGGGTTCGGAGACATAGCCGTCGACGATGCGCAGGACCTTGCCGTCCTGGATCACCAGGGTCTTGGCGGTCTCGACCTTGCCGGTGGCCGGATCGGCCAGCAGGCGTCCGGCCTGGACGAAGGTCATGGGGCCGGCGGCGTGGGCCGGCAGCACCAGGGCGGCGGCGAGCAGCAGGCCGTGGATCAGTCGTTTCAT
>NZ_CANCLE010000225.1 GCF_947378715.1 Phenylobacterium aquaticum | reverse complement strand
GCCGCGTCAATCGGCAGGATGGCGTTCTTGTCCTCGATGAAGTCGCCGAGGTGGCTGTCTTCCTCATCGCCGATCGGGGTCTCGAGGCTGATCGGTTCCTTGGCGATCTTCAGGACCTTGCGGACCTTCTCCAGCGGCATGGCCAGCTTTTCGGCCAGTTCCTCCGGCGTCGGCTCGCGGCCGATCTCGTGCAGCATCTGGCGGCTGGTGCGGACGATCTTGTTGATCGTCTCGATCATGTGCACCGGGATGCGGATGGTGCGGGCCTGGTCGGCGATCGAGCGGGTGATCGCCTGACGGATCCACCAGGTAGCGTAGGTCGAGAACTTGTAGCCGCGGCGATATTCGAACTTATCGACCGCCTTCATCAGGCCGATATTGCCTTCCTGAATGAGATCAAGGAATTGCAGGCCGCGATTCGTGTACTTCTTGGCGATCGAGATCACCAGGCGAAGGTTGGCCTCGACCATTTCCTTCTTGGCCTGACGGGCCTCGCGCTCGCCCTTCTGCACCGTGTGGACGATGCGGCGATAGTCGTCGATCGGCACGCCGGTCTCGGTGGCGAGCGCAGCGATCTCGCTGCGGATGTCGGTGATCTGGCCGGCGTCGTTCTCGGCGAACTTGGTCCAGCGCACGCCCAGGGTCTTCACCTGGTCGGACCAGGAAGGGCTCATCTCGGAGCCGAAATAGGCCTTGAGGAACTCGTTGCGCGAGATGCCGTAGCTGTCGGCCAGGCGCAGCAGCCGGCCTTCCAGGCCCATCAGCCGCTTGTTGATCGCATAGAGCTGCTCGACCAGCGCCTCGATGCGGTTGTTGTTCAGCTTGAGCGTCTTCAGATGCTGGACGATGGCGATCGAGGCCGTCTCATAGGCCTTGCGGTCGGCGTCGGAGAGGTCCTCGCCCTTCAGGCGCTTGCCGACCAGCTTTTCCTGCAGGGCGCGGAAGCTGTCGAACTCGGTGGCGATGGCGTCCAGGGTCGCCATGACCCCTTCGCGCAGTTCGCCTTCCATCGCGCTGATGGTCGGGCCGGCGCCGTCGTCGAAATCGTCGTCGTCGTCGCTCTCGCCCTTGGCGATGGCTTCGCCGTCCTCGGTGACCTCGGCGGATTCCTCTTCCTCGACCGGGGCCTCGGCGGCCAGCTGTTCGGCGGCCGCGGCGTTGACGCCGCCATAGGTCTGCTCAAGGTCGATCACTTCGCGCAGCAGGATGCGGCCGGTGCCGAGTTCTTCCCGCCAGACCATGATGGCTTCAAAGGTCAGGGCGCTTTCGCACAGGCCCCGGATCATCGTGTCGCGGCCGGCCTCGATGCGCTTGGCGATGGCGATTTCGCCCTCGCGGGAGAGCAGCTCCACCGAACCCATCTCGCGCAGATACATGCGGACGGGATCGTCGGTGCGGTCATAGGCCGGCTCCTTGGCCGTCTCGACCACCGCGGTCTCTTCGCGGACGGCGACCTCGCCGCCCTCGGCGTCTTCTTCCGCCTCGACGACGTTGACGCCCATTTCCGACAGCATCGCCAGGGTGTCTTCGATGGCTTCCGAGGTGACTTCCTCGGAGGGCAGGACCTTGTTCAGCTCGTCCATGGTGACGTAGCCGCGGGCCTTGGCCTGCTTGATGAACTTCTTGACGCCGGCGTCGGTAAGGTCGAGCAGCGGGCCGTCGCCCCCAGTGGTCTCGGTCGGTTCCGTCTCAGCGGTGGTCGTGCTCATCTAAATCTCCGGATTCGGCCGCGCCCCTCATTCAAGGGGCGAGCCGAAGATGTGAATGGCGATCGCTTCCAGGTCGTTTACCAAAACGACCCTTCATCCGCCTTAATCGTCCCAATCCCTGATCGCGCGTTTCAGTGCGTCGCGTTCGCCCTTCAGGCGCCCGAGGGTCTCCATAGCTGATCGTCCGCCCAGGCTGACCTTGGCGGCGGCTATAGCCTCGTCGAGCGCCGCCAACCTAGAAAGGCGAGCGAAGGCTTGCGACCACTGCGATCTAGCTGCTTCGAGGGAGACATCCGATTTAAGGATGGGCGCGCTCGATGTCGCAGCGGCCCGGTCGATGTCTGTCAGTAGCGTGCTATACCCGCAAGACGCCAGATGGCGTGTGAGGGACCCCGAGTCAAGATGGTCGTGGTCCAGACGCAGACGGATGATTTCCCTCGCCAATTCTGAAAGCCCCGGATCGCCGAAGCCATTGGCGGTCAGGGCGTCCTCCAGATGGTCGTCGAGCACGGCCGGATCGGCCAGCACGAACTTCACCAGGGCGGCGGCCGTCAGGTCCATCCTCTGCGACAGTCGCCGGGCGCTGGCCTTGCCCTCAGGGCTGGCTGGCGCAGGCGGGGGTTGCCCCCATTGGCCGCGCTTGCGCCCACCGCCGAACCCCTCGCCAGAGGGGACCCAGGGCCGGCGCGCCTCCCGCTCCGGTCGGGCGAACAGGCCGTCGAGACGGGTCAACAGGTCCTCGCGATAGGCCTGCTGCAGGTCCTTGTCGGCGATAGTCCCGGCCAATTGTCGCAGGCGCCCCTTCAGCCCGGCCCGGCGCTCGGGCGTATCCAGCGGCTCCTGGTCGCGCTCACGGACGAACAACGCCTCGACGAAGGGGGTGGTCTCGGCCATCTGGCTGCGCAGGGCCGCCGCCCCCTGCTCGCGCAGCACCTCGTCCGGATCCTTGCCGCCCTCGACGATCGCGAAGCGGAAACTCTTGCCGGGCTTCAAAAGCGGCAAGGCCCGGTCGATGGCCCGGCTGGCGGCCTGACGGCCCGCCCGGTCGCCGTCGAAACAGAGCGTCGGCTCGGGATGGTGACGCCACAGCATCTCCATCTGCTCCTCGGTCAGCGCCGTGCCCATGGGCGCCACGGCGGCGATCCCGGCGCGCTGGCAGGCGATGGCGTCCATATAACCTTCCACCACCGCCAGGGGCGGGGTCTCGCCGCTCGGCGCCGCAGCGATGATCTTGCGGGCCTCGGCCAGGCCATAGAGCTGGTGGCCTTTGTGGAAGACCACCGTCTCGGGGCCGTTCAGGTACTTGGCGCGGGCCTTGGGATCCAAGGCCCGGCCGCCGAACGAGATCACCCGGCCGCGCGGATCGGTGATCGGAAAGATGATGCGGTCGCGGAACCGGTCATAGGGCGCCCCGCCCTCCTCCGGCGCGATCAGCATGCCGGTGTCGACCAGCTCGGCCGGCCGTGCGCCCTTGGCGACCAGATAGTCCTTCAGCGCCGTCCGGCCACCGGGCGCGAAGCCCAGGCGGAACCGCGCCCATTCGGCCTCCGGCAGGCCGCGCCCTTCCAGATAGGCCCGCGCCTCGCGGCCCACCGGCCGGCGCAGCTCGGCCTCGAACCACTGGGCGGCGGTCTCCAGCCAGTCCGAGAGGCCCTGGCGCTTCTTGTCCTGCTCCTGGCTCTGCGGATCGTGAGCCGGCATGGTCAGGCCCGCCTCGGCCGCCAGCTGCTCCACCGCCTCCATGAACGAGAGCCGCTGGGTCTCCTGCACGAAGGTGATCACATCGCCGGTCTTGCCCGACGAGAAATCGAAGAACTGGCCCTTGTCGTCGTTCACATAGAAGGACGGGGTCTTCTCCTTGGTGAAGGGGCTCAGGCCCACATACTCACGCCCCTGCTTGCGCAGCTTCACCGTCTTGCCGATCACGTCGGACGGGCGAAGGCGGGATTTGATCTCATCCAGGAAGTGTTCGTCGACGCGCACGGCCGCAGTGTAGCCGATTTCTGACGGCGACGACGAGCGCCACGCTGCTCCCCCAGCGGGGGAGCAGCTTACGCCTTCAAATGCCCCAGCTTGTCCGGGTTCCTCACCATATAGACCCCGGCCAGCTTGCCGCCCTCGCCGGGCTGGAAGGCCACGGTCATCGGCCCGTCCTCGCGCTCCAGGATCACACCGGGATAGCCGTTGATCCGCACCGCCCGGAAGCTCAGCGGCCAGGCGAGACCGCTGCGCCAGGCCAGCCCCTCCAGGAGGGCGATGATATCGGCAGGCCCATGGAGCGGCCGCAGGGCCGCCGAGCGCTTGCCGCCGCCGTCGGTCAGCATCACCGCATCGGCCGCCAGCACCGCGCCCAGCGCCTTCATGTCGCCCTGGGCGGCGGCGGCCATGAAGGCGGCGGCCAGCCGCGCGGCCTCGGCCTCGTCCACCGTAAAGCGGGGCCTGGCGTCCTTGACATGGGCCCGGGCCCGGCTGGCCAGCTGGCGCACCGCCGCCTCGTTGCGGCCCAGGGTCTCGGCCACCTGCGCATAGTCCTCGTCGAACACGTCGTGCAGCAGGAACACCGCCCGCTCCAAGGGCGACAGCCGCTCCAGCGCCAGCAGAAAGGCCACCGACACATCCTCTGCCCGCTCCAGCGGATCGTCGGCCAATTCCTCGATCAGCGGCTCCGGCAGCCACGGTCCGCGATAGACCTCCCGCCGGGCCTTGGCCGCCCGCATCCGGTCGATGCAAAGCCGGCTGGTCACCCGCACCAGCCAGGCGGCGGGTTCGGCGATTTCGTCGCCGGCCCGGGACCAGCGCAGCCAGGCGTCCTGCACGGCGTCCTCCGCCTCGCTGACCGAGCCCAGCATGCGATAGGCCAGCCGCTTGAGCCTTGGCCGCTCGGCCTCGAAGGCCGCGATGTCGCCGGGCGCGCTCATGGGATCCTCAGGCCGCGAGCGGCGAGTGTAGGACCGGGGCGGCCTGGCCCGCCACCATCACCCGCGAACAGGCCTTGCCGTGGCCCAGGGCGTATTTCAGGGTCGGATACATCCGCGCGGTGGTGAGCGCGAGGCTGATCGCCACCAGGCCCT
>NZ_CANCLE010000224.1 GCF_947378715.1 Phenylobacterium aquaticum | reverse complement strand
GACCAGGGCTGCGAGGTCACCCATGAGAGCGACCTGCTGCCCAATCTGGCCGAGGCCCACGAGCTCTATGTGCGGATGCTGACCACCATCACCTCGCGGGGCGGGCCGCCCCAGCCCAACCCCCTGAGCGCCGAGGACTGGATGGGGCTGATGGACGGCCAGCTGTTGTTTCGGCGGCGCATGGAGACGCTGTTCGAGCGGTTCGACGTGGTGCTGGCCCCGGCCTTCGGAACCCCGGCCTTTCCGCATATCACCGAGCCCAACCCCGGCGCGCGGGTGCTGGAGGTCAATGGCCGGTCCACATCCTACTTCGCCCAGCTGGCCTGGGCCGGGCCGGCGACCCTGGGCTGCCTTCCCGCCACGGCGGCGCCGATCGGCCAGAGCCAGGCTGGCCTGCCCATCGGGGTGCAGATCCTGGGCGGCTTCCTGGAGGACCGCACGACGCTCGCCTTCGCCGGCCTGCTGGAGCGGACGTTCGGCGGGTTCCGACGCCCGCCGGGCTATTAGGGCCGGACCGGCTTGCCGGCGGCCTTGTAGACCACGCCGCCCTTCATCACGAACTGGACCCGCTCCAGCTCGGTGATGTCGGCCAGGGGATCGGCGGCGACCGCGATGATGTCGGCATAGCGGCCCGCCTGGACCGAGCCGATGTCCTTGGCGTCGCCGATCAGGTCCGAGCCCCCGGCGGTGGCGGCCAGGATGGCGTCGATCGGGGTCATGCCCGCCTTCACCATCAGGGCGAACTCGCGGCCGTTGTCGCCGTGCGGGGCGAGGCCTTCATCGGTGCCGAAGGCGATCTTGACCCCGGCGTGATAGGCGTCGCCGAGGTTCTTCAACAGGATCGGCCCGACCCGCAGCGCCTTCGCGGCGGAGGAGGGGTTGAGCTGTTCGGGGTGGGCCCGGGCGATCTTCATGGCCGTGTCGCCGACCAGCAGGGTGGGGACCAGATAGGTCCCGTGGGCCTTCATCAGCTTGTAGGATTCGGCGTCGGCGAAGGAGCCGTGCTCGATGGAATCGACGCCGAGGGTCACGGCCTTGTCGATGGCCGTCTTGCCATGGGCGTGGGCGGCGACCTTGAGGCCGAGCGAATGGGCGGTCTCCACCACGGCGGTGATCTCGTCGTCGGCCATCAGCTGTTCGTCGGGATTGTCGCCGATCGACAGCACGCCGCCGGAGGGCATGATCTTGATCAGGTCGACGCCCTGGCGGTGGAAGGCGCGGACGGTGCGGCGCGCGCCCTCGGGGCTGTCGACCAGGGCGTCGGTCCAGCCGGGATGGCTGAGCTCGCTGTCCAGGCCGTTCGCCGGGTCGCCATGGCCGCCAGTGGGGCCCAAAGGCTCGCCGGCCACGAACATGCGAGGCCCGGGGATATGGCCCTTGGCGATCGCCTTCTTCATGGCGATCACCACCTCGTTCTGGCCGCCGACATCGCGGATGGTGGTGAAGCCGGCCTGCAGGGTGCGCCACGCCGCGCCGACCGAGACGTAGGAGCTGTCATAGCCGTTCTCGGTCACCGCCTCGACGATCGGGTTGCCGCCGTCGAACTCGCCGGTGATGTGGTCGTGGGCGTCGATCAGGCCGGGCAGGACGGTGGCGTTCGACAGGTCGATCACCTCGGCGCCGGCCGGGGAGACGAAGCCGGCCTCGACGCTGGTGATGCGGTCGTCGTGGATCAGGATCGAGACCTGGGCGCGGGGCGTCTTGCCGACCCCGTCGATCAGATGGCCGGCATGGATGACCACATCCTTGGCCAGGGCGGGCGTGCCCAGGCAGGCGGCGGCGAGAACGACGGCGAGCGCCGTCTGGGACTTGAAGCTCAACATACTGAAACACCCCACTGCGCGGGGCCGACGGGACCCCTTTGGCGGCGATGTTGAGGGTGCGGGCGCGCGACGTCAAACCCGCGCGCTGGCTTTGATACGACGCCACGCTAGGCTGGCGGCATGATCACGGACCAGCGCCTGGACCATTGGATCGCCCGCTGGGGGCTGGAGGCGGACGGGGCGGCCTTCGCCAGCCTGGCGGGACGGCTGCGTCCGGTGCGGTGGCGCGGCCAGGCGGCTATGCTGAAGGTCAGCGCGGCGCCGGAGGAGATCGCCGGCGGGGCGCTGATGAGCTGGTGGGCCGGCGATGGCGCGGCGCGGGTCTTGGCCCGGGAGGACGACGCCCTGTTGCTGGAGCGTGCAGAGCGCCGGGACGCCTTGGCTGAGATGGCGCGGGCGGGGCAGGATGAGGCGGCCTGCCGGATCCTCTGCGCGGCCGGCGCCCGGCTGCATGCGCCCCGGTCCGTTCCGCCGCCGAAGGGCCTGATCCCCCTGGACCAAAGGTTCGCCGCGCTTTGGGGCGTTGAGACGCAGAGCCCGGCCTTCCGTCGGTCGGCGGAGATCGCCCGGGCCCTGCTGGCCGAGCCGCAGGGCGCCTGTGTCCTGCACGGCGACCTGCACCACGGCAATGTGCTGGATTTCGGGGGGCGCGGTTGGCTGGCCATCGACCCGAAGGGGCTGTTCGGGGACCCCGGCTACGACCACGCCAATATCTTCTGCAATCCCGACATCGAGACGGCGCTGGCGCTCGGCGCCCCGGAGCGGCGTCTGGTCTGGGTGTCGGACGCCTCAGGGCTGGAGCCGCGCCAACTGCTGCGCTGGCTGATCGCCTATTGCGGCCTGTCGGCGGCCTGGACGCTCAGCGACGGGAACGATCCCTGGCGGGCGCTGGCCATCGCCGACAGGGCCGCAGGGCTGCTCTGAGTCTCTATCCGTCGCTGAGGGGCGCCATCGCCAGGGCGTCGCCGCGTTCCAGGGGGTCGCGCAGGGGCGTGCCGTCTTGCACGAACTCCAGCGACACCGAATTGATGCAGTAGCGCAGTCGGCTCGGGGGCGGGCCGTCGGGGAAGACGTGGCCCTGGTGGCTGCCGCAACGGGCGCAGCGGGTCTCGATGCGGATCATGCCGTAGCTGACGTCGCGCACCGCGACGACGTGGGACTCGTCGAATGGCGCGTAGAAGCTCGGCCAGCCGGTGCCGCTCTCGAACTTCGTGTGGGCGCGGAACAGGGGCAGGGCGCAGAGGCGGCAGCAATAGACGCCGTCCTCCTTGTTATCCAGCAGGCCGCCGCAGAATGGGGCCTCGGTGCCGTGATGCAGCAGCACCTCGGCTTCCTCGCGAGAGAGGCCGGATTCCAAACGCTTGCGTTCCGCAGCGTCGGGCGGCGAGAGATCGAATCCGGAAGGGGAGGTCGCTGGCTTGTCCATGGGGTCCACTCTAAGGTTCCGCGCTTAAGTACGAAAGCGCCTGATCGGAGGTTACATTCATGATCGCCGACCCTGGCCGCCCCCAGTAGAGACCAAGTCGAGGCCCATGTTCTCCAAAATCCTGATCGCCAACCGCGGCGAGATCGCGGTCCGCATCATCAAGACCTGCCGCCGGCTGGGGATCGCCACCGTGGTGGTCTATTCCGAGGCTGACGCCGATTCCATGGCCGTCGAGATGGCCGACGAGACCGTGTTCATCGGTCCAGCGCCGGCCGCCCAGAGCTATCTGGTGGCCGACAAGATCGTCGACGCCTGCCGCCAGACGGGCGCCGAGGCCGTCCATCCCGGCTTTGGCTTCCTGTCGGAGAACGCCGGTTTCGCCAAGCGGCTGGCCGCCGAGGGCATCGTTTTCATCGGTCCGAACCCGCACGCCATCGAGGCGATGGGCGACAAGATCGAGTCCAAGAAGTTCGCCACCCGCGCCGGGGTCTCCGTAGTGCCCGGCCATGTCGGCGAGATCGACGACACCGCCCACGCCATCAAGATTTCCGAGGACATCGGCTATCCGGTGATGATCAAGGCCTCGGCCGGCGGTGGGGGCAAGGGCATCCGGGTCGCCTGGAACCAGAAGGACGTGGAGGAGGGCTTCCCGGCGGTGCGCGCCGAGGCCAAGGCCAGCTTCGGCGACGACCGGATCTTCATCGAGAAGTTCATCGAGAGCCCGCGCCACATCGAGATCCAGGTGCTGGGCGACAAGCACGGCAATGTCGTCCACCTGTTCGAGCGCGAATGCTCGATCCAGCGACGCAATCAGAAGGTCATCGAGGAGGCGCCGTCGCCTCTGCTCGACGAGACCACCCGCGCCGCCATGGGCGCCCAGGCCGTCGCCCTGGCCAAGGCCGTGAACTACGACTCCGCCGGCACGGTCGAGTTCGTGGCCGGCCAGGACAAGAGCTTCTTCTTCCTGGAGATGAACACCCGCCTGCAGGTCGAGCACCCGGTCACTGAGCTGATCACCGGGGTCGATCTGGTCGAGCAGATGATCCGCTCGGCCTATGGCGAGAAGCTGGCGTTCGGCCAGAAGGACCTGAAGATCAACGGCTGGGCGATGGAGAGCCGCATCTATGCGGAAGATCCCTATCGCGGCTTCCTGCCCTCGATCGGCCGGCTGGTGCGCTATTCGCCGCCGGTGGAGGGCGAGGTTGACGGCGGGATCGTGCGCAATGACGCCGGCGTCCGCGAGGGCGACGAGATCTCGATGTTCTACGACCCGATGATCTCCAAGCTGTCGACCTGGGGCGAGACCCGGATCGCGGCCATAGACGTCATGGGCCGGGCGCTGGAGGACTTCCATATCGAGGGCCTGGGCCAGAACATCCCGTTCCTGGCTGCGGTGATGGACCAGGCGCGGTTCCGCTCGGGCGTGCTGTCGACCAACTATATCAAGGACGAGTTTCCCGAAGGCTTTGTCGGGGTCCCGCCGACCGACTATCAGCGCGACCTGATGTCGGCCGTGGCCTGCGCCATGCACCGCATCGTTACGGCCCGCTCGGCGCCCCAGCTGGTGCGCGATGAGTGGGTGGTGATCGCCGGCCAGGACAAGCG
>NZ_CANCLE010000223.1 GCF_947378715.1 Phenylobacterium aquaticum | reverse complement strand
CCGGTGTCCGTGCGATGTCCGTACGGTCCGGCGCGCTGGGGTGGCCGGGACAAGCCCGGCCATGACCATCCGAAGGGGAGAGCCTAGCCCTCCTCGTCGTCCCACGGCGCGGCGGCGGTCGCCGCGGCGGCGGCAGGCTTCTTTGCCGCGGCAGGCTTCTTGGCGGCGGGCTTCTTCGCCGCCGGTTTCTTGGCCGCAGCCTTCTTGGGGGCCGCAGCCTTTTCAGCCTTGTCGGCCTTCGGCGCCGCCTTAGGCTTCGCCGCCTTCTTCGCCGGCTTCTTGCCACCGCCCTTGGCCTCGCGCTCTGAGAGCAGCTTGACCGCCTCTTCGAGCGTCATGTTCGCAGGGTCGGAGCCGCGCGGCACATTGGCGTTGGTGGAGCCGTGCTTGATGTAGGGACCATAGCGGCCCGACAGCACCTTGACCGGGGCGCCGTCGACCGGGTGGGCGCCCAGGTCCTTCAGAGCTGCGGCCTCGGCCCGGCCGCGTCCGGCGCCCGAGCGCTTCTCGGCGATCAGGGTGACGGCGCGGTTCAGCCCGACCTCGAACACCTCATCGACGCTGGGCAGGTTGGCGTAGGTGCTGTTGTGCTGCACGAAGGGGCCGTAGCGGCCGATGCCGGCCAGGATCATGCCGCCGTCTTCCGGGTGAGCGCCGACCTCGCGGGGCAGGCGCAGCAGGCGCAGGCCTTTTTCCAGGTCCATGGCCGCCGGCGGCCAGGATTTGGGCAGGCTTGACCGCTTGGGCTTTTCGCCCTCGCCGAGTTGCACATAGGGGCCGAAGCGGCCGACCTTGAGGAACACGGTCTCGCCGGTCAGCGGATCGACGCCGAGTTCACGGTCGCCGCTGACGTTTTCCGCGTCGTCCTCGGACTGGGCCAGGGGCCGCGTGTAGCGGCATTCCGGATAGTTGGAGCAGCCGATAAAGGCGCCGAACTTGCCGGTCTTCAGGCTGAGCTTGCCTGTCGCGCAGGTGGGGCAGCCGCGCGGATCGGAGCCGTCGGCCTTTTCCGGGAAGATGTGCGGACCGAGCGCCTCGTTCAGGGCGTCGAGCACATGGGTCGTGCGCAGTTCGGCGATCTCGCCCACCGAGGCGGCGAACTGGGTCCAGAACTCGCGCAGCAGGGCCTTCCAGTCGAGCTCGCCGGCCGAAACCAGGTCGAGCTTTTCCTCCAGGGCGGCGGTGAAGTCGTACTCCACGTAGCGGGCGAAGAACTGCTCCAGGAAGGCGGTGACCAGCCGGCCCTTGTCCTCGGGAATGAAGCGGTTCTTGTCCATCCGCACATAGGCGCGGTCACGCAGCACGGTCAGGACGGAGGCGTAGGTCGAGGGTCGGCCAATGCCGAGCTCTTCCATCTTCTTGACCAGGCTGGCTTCCGAATAGCGCGGCGGCGGTTCGGTGAAGTGCTGGTCGGAGCGGGAGGCGACCACGCGGGCGTCGGCGCCTTCCTTGACCTGGGGCAGGCGGCCGCCCTCTTCGTCATCAGCGTCGTCGCGACCTTCCTCGTAGACCGCCAGATAGCCGTCGAACAGCACCACCTGGCCAGAGGCGCGCATGCCGGTCTTGCCGTCGGCGCTTTCCAGGTCGATGGCGGTGCGCTCGATGCGGGCGCTCTCCATCTGGGAGGCGATCATCCGTTTCCAGATCAGCTCATAGAGCCGGCCGAGGTCGCTATCCAGACGCAGGGAGCCGGGATTGCGGGCCAGGCTGGTGGGGCGGATGGCTTCGTGGGCCTCCTGGGCGTTCTTGGCCTTGGTCTTGTAGATGCGCGGGGCCTCGGGGACATATTCGCGGCCATAGAGGCCGGCGATCACGATCCGGGACTCGTCGAGGGCTTCGGGCGCCGCCTGGACGCCGTCGGTCCGCATATAGGTGATCAGACCCACGGTCTCGCCGCCGATGTCGACGCCTTCGTACAGCTTCTGAGCGGCCTGCATGGTGCGCTGGGCCGAGAAGCCGAGCTTGCGCGAGGCTTCCTGCTGCAGGGTCGAGGTGGTGAAGGGCGGGGCGGGCGAGCGCTTGCCGGGCTTCTTCTCGACGGCGGAGATCTTGAAGGTCGCCGCCTGGACCGCCGCCTTGGCGGCCTGGGCCGAGGCCTCATTCCCGAGGTCGAACTTGGTGAGGCGCTTGCCCTCATGCTTGACCAGGCGGGCCAGGAACGGGTCGCTGCCGGCGGTGACGTCGGCCTCGACGGTCCAGTACTCCTGGGTCTTGAACTTCTCGATTTCGATCTCGCGATCGACGACCAGACGCAGGGCGACGGACTGCACGCGGCCGGCCGAGCGGGCGCCCGGCAGCTTGCGCCACAGCACCGGCGACAGGGTGAAGCCCACCAGATAGTCCAGGGCGCGGCGGGCCAGATAGGCCTCGACCAGCTCCATGTCGATGTCGCGCGGGTTCTTCATCGCCTCGGTCACCGCCGAGCGGGTGATGGCGTTGAACACCACGCGCTGGACGATGGCGCCTTTGACGGCCTTCTTCTTCTGCAACACCTCCAGCACGTGCCAGGAGATGGCTTCCCCTTCGCGGTCGGGGTCGGTGGCCAGGATGATGCGCTCGGCGCCCTTGGCGACCTCCGCGATGTCGGAGAGACGCTTGGCGGACTTGGCGTCCACGTCCCAAAGCATGGCGAAGTCCTCATCGGGCTTCACCGATCCATCCTTCGCAGGCAGGTCGCGAACATGTCCGTACGAGGCCAGAACCGTATAGTTCGGACCCAGGTACTTGTTGATGGTCTTGGCCTTAGCGGGGCTCTCGACGACGACGAGGTTCATGTGTGACTGGGCGTTCCAACGGGCGGAGCGCCCGGAATTCAAGGGCCCGGAAGGTGGGGCGGGCGCCCCCCACATGTCAACGGCCCCTGATAAAGCTTCCCAGCCGGCAACTTCAAGATGTTGACAACTTATACGCGCTGATCGGCGCGGAATCGGCTAGGGACCGGAGCAGCCATGTCCAAGTCCCCCGCCCAGTCTCCCGCTCAACTCGCCGCCGGCTTCATCGCCGAGGCGCTCGACGAACTGGTCGATCTGGCCGCTCGCCATGGACACCAGGGCCTGGCCGACGTGCTGACGCGGGCCATGGGCGAGGCGGTCAGGGCCGCCCATTCCGGACCCGACCGCCGCCACTAGGCGGGCCTTCACGCTTCAGGTCCGGGCGACCGCGCCGCCGGGGGAGAACTCGACCCGTCCGGCCAGGGCCAGTTCCGCCAGGGCGGCCAGTACATGGGCCGGCGGCGCGCCGACCGCGCGGATCAGGTCGTCGCGGGTGACGGGGGTGGGTGAGATCAGGGCGAAGACCTGTTCGCGCAGGGCGTCGATCTCAGCGTCGCCGGGCGTGGCGGCGAGGAAGCTGGGGCCCTCCGGTTCGCCGAAGCCGCGCCAGCCCTCCAGCGCGCGGAGAACGTCGTCGGCGCCCTCGCACAGGGCCGCGCCCTGGCGGATCAGGTCGTTGCAGCCCTTGGCGCGGGGATCGAGCGGCGAGCCCGGCACGGCCAGCACCTCGCGTCCCTGTTCCAGGGCGAGGCGCGCGGTGATCAGAGAGCCGGAACGGACCTCGGCCTCGACCACCACCACCGCCCGGGACAGGCCGGCGATGATCCGGTTGCGGCGAGGGAAGTCCTTGGCCTGGGCGGTGCGGCCCGGCGCGTTCTCGGACACCACGCAACCCTCGGCGATGATCCGCGCGTGCAGCTCGCGATGCTCGGACGGATAGACGTCGTCTGGCCCGCCGCCGAGCACCGCCACCGTGCCGGTGGCCAGGGCGCCCTCGTGCGCCGCGCCGTCAACGCCCCGGGCCATGCCGGAGACCACGACCTGACCGGCGGCGCCCAGGTCGGCGGCGAGACCGCGGGCGAACCTCTGGCCACTGGCGGAGGCGACGCGGGCGCCGACCACGGCCACGGCGGACCGGTGCAGCAGGTCGGTGTCGCCCCAGGCCCAGATCACCGGCGGCGGGGGATCAAGGGCGGCCAGGCTGGCGGGGAAATCGGGCTCGCACGCGGCGATCAGTCGCGCGCCGAGCCGTGCGCCGCGTTCAAGCTCCGCCTCGATCTCGGACAGGCTCGGTACGCCGAGCGGCGACACCCGTCCGCCGCGTCGGGCCAGATCTGGCAGGGCGGCGAGCGCGATGGAGGCCTCGCCATAGCGACCGATCAGCTGGTCGAAAGTCACTGGACCGACATTCTCGGTGCGCGCCAGCCGGAGCCAGTCGCGCCGGGCGGCGTCGGTCAGGTCTCGTGTCACGGGGCCGGGGCTTCCTCAGGCGGCGCGTCCTTCTTGGCGCCGATCTTCGGCTCCTCGCCCTTGAGCAGGCGGCGGATGTTGGCCTCGTGGCGGATGTAGATCAGCACCGCCATGAACAGGCAAAGCCAGGTGACGGGCAGGGGGCGGTCGAAGACGAAGGCCGCGAAGATCGGGGCCAGGGCCGCCGCCGCCAGGCCGGCCAGGGAGGAGATGCGGAACAGGAAGGCCACGGCCAGCCAGGTGGCGCCTGCGGCCATCCCCACGGGCCAGGCGGCCGCCAGCAGGGTCCCGAAGAAGGTCGCCACCCCTTTGCCGCCCTTGAACTTCAGCCAGACGGGGAACAGGTGGCCGAGGAAGGCGGCGCCGGCCGCCAGCGAGGTCAGGAGGGCTTGCGCCTCCTTCGGTCCGTCGCGGGTGGCGAGCCAGGCGATCAGCACCGCCACCGCGCCCTTGCCGCCGTCGCCCAGCAGGGTGATCAGGGCCAGGTCCTTGCGGCCGGTGCGCAGGACATTGGTCGCCCCGATGCTGCCGGAGCCGATAGCCCTGACGTCGCCCGCACCGCCCATCCGCGTGGCGATCACCCCGAACGGAATGGATCCCAGCAGATATCCGCCGATCACGGCGCAGGCGATCAGCAGCGGGCTGAGCTCAACAGGCATGGTCTTCCCCCCAAGGTTTGAGGTCGAG
>NZ_CANCLE010000222.1 GCF_947378715.1 Phenylobacterium aquaticum | reverse complement strand
CTGCTGGAACGCGCCGTGCGGCCGCTGGCCTCCACCCTGCAGGTGACGCCGGTGGTGGCCATCGCCCCCCTGGTGCTGATCTGGGCCGGTATCGACCACCCGGAGCGGGCCATTGTGGCGCTCGCCGTGCTGGTCGCCTTCTTCCCGATCTTCTCTGGCGCCGTCACCGGGCTGAAGGCCGCCGATCCGGACCTTGAGCGCCTGTTCGACCTCTACGGCGCGAGCCGGCTCCAGCGGGTGCTGCGCCTGCGCCTGCCCTCGGCCGTGCCCTTCCTGCTTGAGGGCCACAAGGTGGGCGCCGGCCTGGCGGTGATCGGGGCGGTGGTGGCCGAGTTCGGCGCCGGCTCCGGCGGGGTGCGGGGCCTGGCCTGGCGCATCCTCGACGCCGGCAACAAGCTGCAGACCGCGCGCATGATCGCCGCCCTGGTGGTGCTGGGTCTGATGGGCGTCGTTCTCCACGCCCTGCTCGACCGATTGGAGCGGGTCGGCCTCGCCTGGTGGCGTGGTCGTTAGAGGAGGGTTAAGGCTGCGGCCTTAGCCTTGCGGGACCATGCGTCTCCCGCTCGTCCTGGCCGTCATCCTCGCCGGCGCGGTTCCCACCGCGACCCTCGCTGGCGACCGCTATGGGAATGCGGAGATCGCGCCCCATCCCTCGCTGCTGAGCCGCGCCCTGGGCTGGACCAACAAGCAGGCGCCGGCCGACCCCGAGGGGGAACCGGTGGTCTTCGCCCAGCCCGCCCCCATGGCCCTGGCCAACCAGTATCTGCGCGGTCGCGCGCCGGCGCCCGGCGGCCGCCTGCGGCCCTCGCCGTCTGACGGTTCCCAGTTGGCCTATGCGCCGGTCTATCCGGCCTTTGTTCCGCAGGAGCCCTATCGCCAGGGCCCTTCACGGCCCGCGCCGCCCCTCGCCCCGGCCGCAGACCCCGTCCAACCCGACCCGCCGGAGCCCGCCTCTCCGGTGCTGGCCGGCGGCCTTCCCGCCTATGCGCCGCCCGCCCCGGCCGCCATCGCCCCGCCCCAGCATCTGGCCGACGCCGGCGGCGCCAGCCACGGCGGTGGAGAGGGCGCCCGGCTCTATTCGGTCCACCGCGCCTATGGCCTCACGCCGGACGCCATCACCGCCCCCGCCCAGGGCCAGGGCTATGTGCTGATCGGCCCCTCAGGCGGGGGCGTCGCCCAGGCCCCGTCCGACGAACCCGCCGCCAAGGACGACGCCGATGGCGACAGCGGCGAAAAGCGCGACCGCCCGTTCTGAGCCCGCCATGACCCACACCAAGCTCCACGACCTGATCGCCCTGGCCCAGGAGCCCTCCAGCGCCCGCCGTCGGGAGCTGCTGCGCGGGGTCACCGACCTGTTCTTCAGCCCCACAGATCCGCGCGGCGAGGCCGAGACCGCCCTGTTCGACGCCATCATGACCCAGCTGGCCGGCGAGATGGAGGACGCGGTGCGCGGCGAGCTCGCCCAGCGCATGTCCCAGGCCGAGGCGCCGCCCGCCGGCCTGGTCGGGGCCCTGGCCCGCGACCGGTCGATCGAGGTCGCCCGCCCGATCCTGCAGCATTCCGCCGCCCTGACCGACGATGACCTGATGTCCGTCGCCCACAGTCGGGGCCAGGCGCACCTGCGCGCCATCAGCCAAAGGCGCATCATTTCCGAGGCGGTGACGGGCGCCATCGTCGAGCGTGGCGACGACGAGACGCTCGGGACCCTGCTCGCCAACGAGGGCGCGCGGATGTCACGCGAGACCCACGAGCTGGTGGTCGACCGCGCCGTCGAGAACCCCGCCCTGCACGCCGCCGTCGTCGCCCGCCAGTCCCTGCCGGTCGATCTGCTCAACGAGATGTATTTCGTGGTCGAGGCCAAGCTGCGCGGCGAGATCCTGGCCCGCAACAACGGCATGGACCCCGAGGCCCTGGATCACGCCCTGGCGGTTGGCCGCAAACAGGTGGCTTCCCGCGACGGGTCCTTGCCCGCCGACTATGACGAAGCCGAACGCAGCATCCGGCTGATGCGCGCCCGCGGCGCCATCACCCCGCCCGTGCTGGCGGGCTTCCTGCGCAATGGCGAGACCAGCAAGTTCCTGGTGGCGCTCAGCGAGCTGGCCGACATCGACTTCCACACCGCCCGACGGATCCTGGAACGCCGCGAGCTGGATGCGCTCTCCATCGTCTGCAAGGCGGCCGGCTTCGACCGTTCGCTCTATCTGACCTTCGCGGTGCTGATCCTCGACCGCGAGGACAACGCCCTGGGCCGGGCCCGGGAATATGGCGAGCTCTATGAGGCCCTGCCGCGCGAAGCCGCCCAGCGGACCATCCGCTTCTGGCGCATCCGCCGTCAGACCGGCGACGTCGCCGCGGCCTGAGCCACCCCAGGATCAAGCTCTGGCGCCGGCGGCAGGCCGATCGCCGCCAGCCTGTCCAGGAAGCCCTGGGTGAGATCGGCGAATTCCACCATGCCGGCGACGATCGCGGGGCTGGTGATCACCCGCGCCGGAGCCACCAGTCCGCCATCCGGCCGGCGCTCCATCAGGTCCAGCTTGACCAGCTTGGTCGCGTGGCGGCGGACGGTCTCGTAGGGGATCAGCAGGGCCTTGCCCACCGCATAGACCGAGACCGGTCGGCGCAGGTCGTCGGGGGGAACCTCCTCCACCCCGGCATATCGGGGGCCTAGCACCGGATCGGCGACCAGGTGCTCTATATTGGCGAACCCGACATAGCGCATGATCAGGACGCTCAGCGGCTCCATGTCCAGGACGCGCCCCATCAGGTCCAGGCCGTCGAGGAAGAAGCTCAGGCTCAGCCGCTGGGCATAGCGCACCACATCCTCGCTCGGGACCACCGCGTCGGCGCGGCCGCTGAGCCCGACGGCTTGCGCGTCCGCAACCAGGGCGTTGACCGCCGCCCAGCCGGCCTCCAGGGCGCTGAGCAATTCCGGCCCCTCGGCCAGGGCGGCGGGAACGATCACCCCGCCCTCCACCGCGACGCAGACGCCGACGGCCTCCAGCTTGCGCACATGGCGGCGGGTAGTCTCGTAGGGCAGCCGCAGGGTCTTGGCCACGGCGTAGACGCTCACCGGCCGGCGCACGGAGTCTGGCGGAATATCGGAGACGCCGGCATAGCGCAGCGCCAGGTCCGGATCGGCGTAGACCGCGCGCAGATTGGCCCGCGCGACGGCCATCGCCACCAGGGCGGTGACCAGTTCGCGGTCGACGGACACCGCCACGATCCGCGCCACCTGCAGCAGAAAGCGCGACCCCAGGCGACTCAATTGCCGGCGCTGGTCCTCTGTCCCCTCGTCCCGCAGATCGCGCGGCATGTTTCCCCCGAAACGACTCGCCCGCATTTGACCACACGGTCAGGGTTCAAGCGAACGGCGTTATCGTCGCGCCCCCCATCTTGGGTGACCATGGATCGCCCTCCCCGCCGCCGGGTCCTGCTTCAGCCCCGCCCGGCCTGCGCGAAGCTTGGGCGCCTGAGCCCCGGCCGCGCGCCCGTCACCCGGCGCCCATTGCCCAGGGCGCGATCCGGGCGGGACGCTGCAACTTGGGCAGATCACGCCCCGCGACGCCCGGAGGACCGCCCCATGACCGACCAGAGCTTCGACTTCTCGCGCATGGGTCGCCGATCCTTCCTGCGCGCCGCCGCCTTCGCCGCGGCGGCCGGCCCCATCCTGACCGAGGCCGACATGGCCCGCGCCGCCCAGGCCGGCGCCGTGCCCCAGGGCATGGCCCTGCACGGCCAGGGCCCGGACATCCCGCCGCCGGACGCGGTGCTGATCAACGCCAACGAGAACCCTCTGGGCCCGTCCAAGGCCGCCATCGAGGCCATCAGCAAGATCGCCCCCCTGGGCGGCCGCTATGACCGCATCGGCGAAACCGAGATGCTGGCCATGACCTTCGCCGAGCAGCACGGGCTGAAGAAGGGATATGTCGAGATCTATGCCGGCTCGGGCGAGGCCCTGCACTTCACGGTGCTGGCCTTCACCTCGCCGACCCGCAGCTTCGTCACCGCCGACCCGTCCTATGAGGCCGGCATGTGGGCCTCGATGACCAGCGGGGCGAAGATCGTGAAGGTGCCGCTCACCCCCGGCTTCGCCCACGACATGAAGGCCATGGTCGCGGCCGATCCCAATGCCGGCCTGATCTATGTCTGCAATCCGAACAACCCGACCGGCACCCTGACCTCCAAGGCCGACATCGTCTGGGCTTTGGACAACAAGCCCAAGGGCGCGATCCTGCTGGTCGACGAGGCCTATATCCACCTGTCCGACGCCGAGGACGTGATGGACATGGTGGCCGCCGACAAGGACCTGATCGTCCTGCGCACCTTCTCCAAGATCTATGGCATGGCCGGCATCCGCGCCGGCGTCGCCGCCGGCCGGCCCGACCTGCTCGCCAAGCTGAAGCCCTTCGGCCAGAACCCCATGCCGATCACCTCATCGGCGGCGGCGCGGGCCTCCCTGCTCGACCCCGAGCTGATCCCGATCCGCAAGAAGCTGATCGGCGACACCCGGCGCGACACCCTGGCCTGGCTGAAGGCCAACAATTACAAGCTGATCGGCGAGTCCCAGTCGAACTGTTTCATGATCGACACCGGCCTGCCGGGCAAGACGGTCATGGCCGCCATGAAGGCCCACAAGGTCTATATCGGCCGCACCTGGCCGATCTGGCCCAACGCCGTGCGCATCTCGGTCGGCACGCCCGCCGACATGGCCGCCTTCAAGACGGCCTTCAAGACGGTGATGGACTCGAAGGCCATGGCCGACCTGCGCGGCCAGCCCCACTCAGGGATCGACCTCGCAGCGACCGAGCCGCATCTGCACCGATCCTAGGGCTTGGGCGCGGGCGGCGGGGGCGGCGGGCCGAACTCATAGCGGAACGGCGCCCGCAGCCGGGCGCCCACGGTCGGCAGGCCTTCCGGCGTCCAGACCGAGACCTGG
>NZ_CANCLE010000221.1 GCF_947378715.1 Phenylobacterium aquaticum | reverse complement strand
CGAGGCGCCGGGGTTCATGAACTCCGCCTTGCCGAGAATTTCGCAGCCGGTCGCCTCGCTGGCGCGGCGCAAGCGGATGAGCGGCGTGTTTCCGATGGCGTCCAGGACGCTGGGTGCGACTGTCATGCCCGCTACTTAAGGGGCCTTGGTGCATCGGAACAGGGGCGCCGCTTACGCTTTCGCGTCAGGCCTTGACCAGGCCCAGCTGGACCACGTCCGTCCGTCCGGTCCGGAAACCCGCGTCGCAATAGCTGAGATAGAACCGCCATAGCCGGCGGAACCGCTCGTCGAAGCCCAGGTGGCGAATCTCCTCCCAGGCCCCGTCAAAGGCCCTGCGCCAGGCGGCCAGGGTGTCGGCGTAGTTCTGGCCGAACCGGCCGATCCCGGTCCAGGCGAGGCCAGCGCGCTCTGTCTCGTCCCTCAGGCGCGCCTCGGACGGGAGCATGCCGCCGGGGAAGATGTATTTCTGGATGAAGTCGGCGCGACGGCGATAGCCCTCGAAGATCTGGTCCTGGATGGTGATGATCTGCAGGCCCGCCCGGCCGCCAGGCTTGAGCACCTCGCGCACCTTGCTGAAATAGGCCGGCCAGTAGCGCTCGCCCACCGCCTCGAACATCTCGATGGAGGCGACCCTGTCGAACCGGCCAGCGACGTCGCGATAGTCGATCAGCTGGATATCGACCTTCTCGTTCAGCCCCTGGTCGAACATCCGCTTGGCGGCGAAGTCGTACTGCTCGCGCGAGATGGTGATGGCGGTGACCTTGGCGCCGACCTCTCCGGCCGCGAACTCCGCGAACCCGCCCCAGCCACAGCCGATCTCCAGCACATGGTGCTCGGCCGCCAGCTCCATCTGCTCGGCGAGCGTCTTGTACTTGTTGCGCTGGGCCTCGTTCAACGGCTGGTCCGGCCGCTCGAAGCGGGCGGCGGAATAGGTCATGCTGGGATCAAGCCAGCGCGAATAGAAGGCGTTGCCCAGGTCATAGTGGGCGTGGATGTTGCGGCGCGAACCCTTGCGGCTGTTGGAATTAAGCGCATGGGCGACGAAGTTGACCATGCCCATCAGGGCGTTGCCCTCGGTCACCTGCTTCAGCTGCTCGAAGTTCAGACTGAACACGCTGAGCACCGCCGTCAGGTCCGGTGTGTCCCATTCGCCGGCCATGTAGCCCTCGGCGAAGCCGATATCGCCGGCCGCCAGCACCCGGCCGATGAAGCGATAGTCCTTGATCTGCACGATCGCCTGGGGTCCCGGCGCATCGCCGGTCAAGCGCAGCCGCCCGCCGGAAGGTGTGATGAAGGTCAGCTCGCCCGCATTCCAGTTGCGAGCCATGGTCTTGAAGGCGGCCCGGAAGATCATCGGGGCGCCGGACAGGTCCGCCGACTTGTGGATATCACGGAGATCCGTGGCGGATACAGGCGCCATGTTGTCGGGCGAAGTCATGATCACGACCCTCGAAGACGTTAACAACCTACACTTAAACGTGCGAGGAGGCGACTCGGTTCGAACCGCCCCATGGTTACGGCCAGGGTGCGCGGCAGGATGCGCGCAGGCGGATTTGGGACTTGTGGACCGGACCGGCCCGCGCCACTTAGGCGTCGCCCCGACACCTGAGGATCATCCCCCATGGCCGTGCTGACGCTCAAGAAATGGAACCTGTCGATCGGCGACGGGCATCCCCTGGTCGTCATCGCCGGATTGAATGTGCTGGAGGACCTCGATTTGGCGCGCGACACCGCCCGCCATCTCAAGGCGGTGACCGGAGAGCTGGGCCTGCCCTATGTGTTCAAGGCCAGTTTCGACAAGGCCAATCGCTCCTCGATCCATAGCTATCGCGGCCCGGGCCTGGAGAAGGGCCTGGAGATCCTGCGGACCATCAAGTCCGAGTTCGACCTGCCGATCGCCACAGACCTGCACGAGATCGATCAGTGCGAGGCGGTCGCCGCGGTCGCCGACATCGTCCAGATTCCGGCCTTCCTTTGTCGCCAGACCGACCTGGTCAACGCCGCGGCCCTGGCCACCCAGAAGGCCGGGGGCCTGCTGCATGTGAAGAAGGGCCAGTTCCTGGCTCCCTGGGACTGCCGCAACATCCTCGACAAGATCTACGAGGCGGTCGGCGAGCACATGACCATCCTGTGCGAGCGCGGCGTGTCCTTCGGCTACAACAACCTGATCGTCGACATGCTGGGCATCGAGGAGATGCAGTCCCTGGGCGCACCAGTCACCATTGACGCCACCCATGCCACCCAGCTGCCCGGCGCCAACCCCAAATCCAACGGCGCCTCCACCGGCGGGCGGCGCAGCGGCGTGCCGATCCTGGCCAAGGCGGCCGTGGCCGCCGGCGCCGACGGGGTGTTTCTGGAGTTCCACCCGGAGCCGGAAAAGGCCCTGTGCGACGGCCCCAGCTGCCTGCCGCTGGACTCAGCCGCCGGGCTGCTCAAGACGCTCAAGGCCCTGCATGCGGCGCGCTGACGGCGGCTTGACCCGGACCCCGCGCGCGATCAGAGCCTGAGACCATGGATCTTTCGACCCTTCAGCATGTGCTCGCCGCCGTCGGTGGCTCCCGCGTCGTCTGCGTCGGCGACGTGATGATCGACCGCTTCGTCTATGGCGATGTGACCCGGGTTTCGCCCGAGGCGCCGATCCCGGTCCTGGCCCGGACCCGCGAGATGGTCATGCTGGGCGGGGCCGGCAATGTGGCCCGCAACGTGGCGGCCCTGGGGGGCGAGGTCTCGCTGATCGGCCTGGTCGGCGGCGATCCGGAGGGCCACGAGGCCCTGCGCCTGGTCGGTGATGACACGGGCGTCGAGGGCTTCCTGATCCGCGATCCCTCGCGTCCGACCACCTTGAAGACCCGCTTCGTCTCCGGCGGCCAGCAGCTGCTGCGCGTCGACCTCGAAGAGAGCCGCCCGGCCGAAGGCGAGGTCGACGAGCGCCTGGTCCGCACGGTGCGTGACGTGGCCCGGGGCGCCGGCGTCATCCTGATCTCCGACTATGGCAAGGGCGTCGTCACCGATGCGGTGATCGCCGCCGCCCGCGAGGCCGGCATTCCGGTGATCGTCGATTCCAAGGCTCGCAGCTTCCTCCGCTATGGCGCGGTCGACATCATCAAGCCCAATGCCGCCGAGCTGGCCTACGCCACCGGCATGCCGGCCCAGACGAGTGACGAGGTCGCCGCCGCCATCGAGTACGCCCTGTCGCTGTGCGAGGCCAAGGCGATCCTGGTGACCCGGGCGTCCAAGGGGATTTCCCTGGGCGTGCGCGGCGAGCCGGTGCGCCACTTCGCCACCGCGCCCCGCGAGGTGTTCGACGCCTCCGGGGCCGGCGACACCACCATCGCCGCCCTGGGCCTCGGGCTCGCCGCGGGCGCCGCGATCGAGGACACCATCGCCTTCGCCATGCTGGCGTCCGGCGTCGCCGTGACCAAGGCCGGCACCGCCGTCGTCACGCCCGAGGAGATGATGGAAGCCTCCATCAGCGCTCACCTGGCCCCGGCCGAGGCCAAGATCGTCACCCCGCAGCGGATGGCCGACGAGGTCGCCCGCTGGCGCGCCAAGGGCTTGCGGGTCGGCTTCACCAATGGCTGCTTCGACATCCTGCATCGCGGCCACGTGGCCTATCTCAACCAGGCCCGCAATTGGTGCGACCGGCTGATCGTCGGCCTGAACTCCGACCGCTCGGTCCGCGCGCTGAAGGGGGAGGGCCGCCCGGTCAATGACCTGGAGGGCCGCGCCATGGTGCTGGCGGGCCTCGCCTGCGTCGACCTCGTGGCGCCCTTCGATGAGGACACCCCGCTCGACCTGATCACCACGGCCCGGCCCGATGTGCTGATCAAGGGCGCGGACTATTCGGAAGACCAGGTGGTGGGCGCGGTCGAGGTCCGGTCCTGGGGCGGCGAGGTCCGGCTGGCGGAGATCATCGACGGCTATTCGACCACGGCGGCCATCGCCCGGATGACGGCAAAGGACGGCCAATGACCCGGCGCATCATCTTCGTCACCGGCGGCGCCGGCTTCATCGGCTCCAATATCGCCGCCAAGCTGGCCGAGGACGCCAGCCTGGACGTGGTGATCTGCGACTGGCTGCATGAGGCCGAGCTCGGCAAGTGGCGCAACATCGCCAAGCACCCGATCAGCGACTTCGTGGCGCCCGAGGCCATGTTCGACTGGCTGGAGGCGCACCGGGGCGACATCGAGTGCGTCATCCATATGGGCGCGGTGTCGTCGACGACCGAGCCGGACGCCGACAAGATCATCCATGCCAACTTCACCCTCAGCCGCGACCTGTTCCTCTGGTGCGCCCGCCACCAACGCCGGCTGATCTACGCCTCCTCGGCGGCGACCTATGGCGACGGCGCCCTGGGCTTCGACGACCAGGACGACCTGGCCTCGCTGGCCGCGCTTCGGCCCCTGAACACCTATGGCTGGTCCAAGGCCCTGTTCGACCAGTTCGCCGCCCGCCAGGCCGCCCGCGACGCCGCCCCGCCCCAGTGGGTGGGGCTGAAGTTCTTCAACGTCTATGGCCCCAACGAGGAGCACAAGGACGCCATGAAGTCCGTCGCCTCGCAGATCTGGCCCAAGGTCCGCGAGGGCCAGGAGATCCAGCTCTTCAAGTCCCACCGCGAGGGCTATGAGGACGGCGGCCAGCTGCGCGACTTCGTCTATGTCCGCGATGTCGCCGACATCGTCGCCTGGCTGGTCCATTCGCCCCAGGTGAGCGGGGTCTATAATCTCGGCTCCGGCAAGGCGCGCAGCTTCGCCGACATGGCCCAGGCGGTGTTCAAGGCCGCCGGCCAGCCCGCTCGGATCGACTATGTCCCCATGCCGCCGGCCATCCGCGACAAGTACCAGTACTTCACCGAGGCCCGCATGGGCCGCCTCCAGGCCGCCGGCTACAACCAGCCGATGACCGCGCTCGAGGACGGCATCACCGACTACGTCCAGCGCTATCTCGCCCAGCCCGAT
>NZ_CANCLE010000220.1 GCF_947378715.1 Phenylobacterium aquaticum | reverse complement strand
CCCCAGCACCAGGTCCCGCGTGGTCCCATAGCGCAGCACCTGGGTGCCGCCGGCATTGGTCGAGACCACCCCGCCGACCGTCGCCGTGCCCTCCGAGGCCAGGCCCAGGGGGAAGCGACGGCGCACAGCGGCGGCGGCCTCATGCACGGCGGCCAGCGTCACGCCGGCCTCGGCCACGATCACGTCGTCAAAGGCGTCGATGTCGCGGATGGTCCGCATCCGCTCGGTGGACAGCAGGATCTCGCCCTGGGGGATCTGGCCGCCGACCAGGCCGGTATTGCCGCCCTGGGGGGTGATCGCCACGCCGGCCTCGGCGCAAATCCCGACCACAGCCGCCACATCGGCCGTGGTCCTGGGCAGGACCAGCAGCGGCGTGGTCCCGGTCCAGCGGTCGCGCCATTCCAGCAGCTTGGGCGCCAGGCGGGCGGGATCGTCGCTCCACCCCCCCTCGCCGAGCACGGACTTCAGGCGGGACAGGACATCGGCGGGAACAGGCTTGGTCATGGGCGGAAATCCTACGCTTACCGTGACCCCGAGACCAGTATATACTCCGATATATACTGGAGCTCCGCCATGGCCATCCTGATCAAGAACCCCGAGGTCGAGAAGCGCGCCCGCCAGCTCGCCGCCCTGACCGGCGAGACCCTGACCGGGGCCATAGACGCGGCGGTGAAGGCGCGGCTGGAGGCGGAGGCCCATCGCCCTCGCAAGCGGCCGACGGTGGACGAGATGATCGAGGCCACCGAGCGGTTTCGTAAGGCGGTCGGTCTGGACAAGCGCGAGATCGACACCTCTAAGGCGGCCTTCGATGCGCTGTCGGAGATTCCAGGCCTGGAGGATGATCGTTGATCGCGGTCGACAGCTCCGCCCTGGTCGCCATCGCCAAGCGAGAAGACGACTGGATGAGCCACCTGAATGCGCTCCAGGCGGTCGACATCGCGGTGATCAGTCCGGTCAACTATGTCGAGGTCGGCATCCTCCTGCGCCGACATGACCTGATCGAGGATCAGGCGCGACTGGACGCCTGGCTGGACGCCCTCGGGGTGAAGGTGCGCGAGGACCTGCCCTTGGCGGACGTCGCCCTGACCGCCTATCTCACCTATGGCAAGGGTTTCCATCCCGCTGGGCTGAATCTGGCGGACGTCTTCGCCTATGCGCTCGCCAAGACCCTGGACGCGCCGCTGCTCTACAAGGGCGACGACTTCGCCCGCACGGACGTCCGCTCGGCGCTTCAGCCGATATAGCCGGCGGCGCGGTTCAGCCGGTCATTGATCGCCTCGCCCAGGCCGTCCGGCGGGATCGGGGCGACGGCGATCGCGGTGGGCCGGGTGCGGTCAGCGGCGCGGAGATAGGCGAACAGATTGGCCGCCGCCTCGCGCGGATCGGCGGTCGGGCTGAGGTTCAGGACATTGCCCACCACCGCCGTAGGCCCGAAGGCCAGATAGGCTTCGCCGAGCTCCGGCGCCTCGACGTTCAGCCGCACCGGCGCTTCCGGCGAATAGTGCCGCGTGAGCCGGCCCGGCGAGCGCTTGGCGTCGTCCTGCGCCTCGGCCAGCGGGCCGATCACCACCTCGATCTCGGCGCGGGTGACAGCGCCCGGGCGCAAGAGGCGCGGCTGATCCAGCAGGGCCACGACCGTGGATTCCAGCCCGACACGGCAGGGCCCGCCCTCCAGGGCGGCGGCGGCGCTGACGCCGGTCTCCTCCACCGCGTCGACGAAGGTCGTGGGGCTAGGCCGGCCGGAGCGATTGGCCGAGGGCGCGACCACCGGGCCGCCGAAGGCCCGCAACAGCGCCTGGGCCACCGGATGGGCCGGGGCGCGAAGCGCGACGGTCTCAAGTCCCGCCCGGGCCAGGTCACAGACCGGGGTGTCGGGGCGGATCGGCAGGACCAGGGTCAGGGGGCCGGGCCAGAAGGCGGCGGCCAGCCTGTGCGCCCGATCGTCAAAGATCGCCAGGCGTTCGGCGGCGGCGATATCCGCCACGTGGCTGATCAGCGGATTGAACCGGGGCCGGCCCTTGGCCTCATAGATCGCAGCGACGGCGGCCGGGTTCGCGGCGTCCGCGCCGAGGCCATAGACGGTTTCGGTCGGCAATATGACCAGCGACCCGGCGCGCAGGGCCGCGACGGCCCGGGCTATCCCCGCGTCGCCGTGAGCTTCACGCTCACCTTCACCCCTGCCGGAATCTGATCGGTCGCCTGCCATTCGCCCTGTCCGACCCCGAAGGCCGTGCGGTCGAGGGTGGTTACACCGCTCATCCGCGCCTTGTCGCCGTCGATCTTCAGCCGGAACGGCAGGCTGAGCGGCTTGGTGACGCCGCGCAGGGTAAGCTTGCCCTTGGCGACATAGCGATCCTCGCCGGTCTTCTCGAAACGGTCAGCGATGAAGGTCGCCTTGGGATGGGTCGCGGCGTCGAACCAGTCGGCGGACGGCAGGCTGTCGTCGCGCTGGGCGTCACCGGTCTTGATCGAGGCGATGTCGATCGAGACGCTGACCTTGGACTTGGCGAGCTGGTCGGGGCTGAAGCTGATGTCCGCCGTCCAGCGGTCGAAGCGCCCCTCGATCGCCTGGCCGCCCCAGGTGGTGGAGAAGCCAAGGGTCGAGCCTGAGGCCACCGTCCAGTGGGACAGAGGCTGGGGCGCGGCCGGCGCGGCGGTCGGGCTCTCAGGCGCAGCGGCGCTGACGGGCGGTGTCACGACGGCGGCCTTGGCGGCCGGCGCCTCGTCCATCTCCATCTCGTCATGGGCGGTCGGCGCGACTGGCGCTGAGGCCGGCAGCGGCGGGCGCAGGAACTGCCCGAGCGCCAGGACGATGAGGCCGCCAGCAGCGATGATCAGCAGGCGCGGATCGAACCAGCGGCCGGGCTTGGCGCCCGGGGCCATGCGGGCCAGGACCGGCTGGTCATGGTCGAACAGCTGGTGCTTGAGCGCGCCGGCCACATGCAGGCCGATCAGTAGATAGGCGCCATAGGCAAGCCACTCATGGCTCTCGTGGCCGAAGCCGCGCCAAGCGCCCTTGGCGGCCGGCGCCAGCTCGGCGATGCCCGGCACATGCGGCCACGGGATCACGCCATAGAGCAGGGTCGGAATGGCGATACGGCTGGCCGAAACCATGATCCAGCCGGTCAGCGGCATGCCGATCATGATGACATAGAAGCCCCAGTGGGTGATGTGGGCGAGCGCCCGCTCCCAACCGGTCAGGCCCATCATCGGCGGCGGCGGATTGGCGAGGCGCCAGCCCAACCGCACCAGGCTGAGGAACAGGATGGTGATCCCCACCGACTTGTGCAGCTGGGTCAGGGCGAAGCCGAGCGGGGTGTGCAGGTCGTTCATCCGCCAGGCCAGCAGGATCTGGACGACGATAGCGGCGGCGATCAGCCAGTGCAGGACGATGGCGACCGTCGAATAGCGGTCCAGGCGCGATGCGGTCACGGGGTCCTACTTCCTCACGAATTCGACGTCGAAGATCAGGTCCAGGTCGTCGCCGGCGAACTGGCTCATGGTGGTCAGACCGAAGTCTGAACGCTTGATATGGCCGGTTCCGGAAAAGCCCATCCGGGTTCCGACGCCCAGCATGCCCGGCCCATAGCCGTTGAATGTGACGTCCAGCACCACCGGCTTGGTCACCCCCAGGAATGTCAGGTCCCCGGTCAAGGTTCCCTGGCCGTCCACCGCCTCGGCCTTGCGGGCCGTGAAGCTGATGGTCGGGTATTTGGCGGCGTTGAAATAGGCGGGGCCGGCGATGGTCTTGTCGAACTCCGGCAGGCCGGTGTCGATCGAGGCTGCGTCGATGGTGAGGGTCGCAGGCGTCGTCGCCCAGTTGGCGGAATCGAGGGTGAAGCCGCCGTCCATGCGGTCAAAGCGCATCGTGAACTTCGAGAAGCCACCCATGTGCGGGATCTTCACGATCAGGCTGGCGTGACGCTTGTCTAGACCATATTCGCCCTTGGGCGCCAGGGTCGGGTCTCGCCCGACCGGATTGGCCAGGGCGGGCCCCGCCAAGATGACCGTGAGCGCCACGGTTGCGATTGTAGTGCGCATCATGCCGTGGGCCCCGTCTGAACAGCTTCGCCGCACATGGTCGCGAGGCTATCGGGCGGAAAGGCGGCGGACCGTTCACGAAGCCGTGAGCAGACACGACAACGCCGCCCCGAGGGGCGGCGCTGGGCAGTGACGAGGCTGTAGATCTCAGCCCTAGAATTTCTGGCCGAAGCTGATCGAGATCGTCCGCGGCTGGTTGGGAACCACATAGGGGCGGCTGCAGACCAAGGTCGGGCACTCGGCGTAGCGATAATTGTCGCCGCGCTTGTCGAAGGCGTTCAGCACGGAGAGCTCCACCTTCCAGGTGTCGTGGTCCAGCCCGGCCGAGAGATCCAGCTGGCCGTAGGCGCGCTGGGTTCCCAGGATGGCGCTTTCCAGAACCGGCAGCGCCGCAGTGCTTGAGCTCTGATAGACCGCCGAGCCCTGAACGTGGGCCGTGAAGTCGCCCCACGGGAATTCATAGCGGGCCGTGGCGTTGGCCTTCACCTTGGGCGTCACCGGCAGTCGGGTGCCGCTGGGAGCCTGCGGGGTGGCACAGGTCTTGTTCGGCTTGCCGGCCGCGTCGACCGTGCCGCAATAGGGCTCGGTCAGCTTGGCGTCGGTATAGGAGGCGGCGGTGTTGACCGTCAGGCCCTGGACCGGGGTCGCCCAGCTCAGCTCGGTCTCAACCCCCTTCACCTGGGCCTGACCGGCGTTGAGGATCTCAGTGAAGGCGTTCGGGCCGAGGAATGAGTATTGGAAGTCCTTCCAGTCCTCATAATAGACCGCGCCGTTCCAACGCAGGGAGTTGTCGGCCCACTGGGTCTTCCAGCCGGCTTCGTAGTTGTAGACATAGTCGGAGCTGTAGGGCGCCAGCGTCGAGCGACGGTTGATGCCGCCGGGCCGGAAGCCCTGCGAATAGGTCACATAGACCATCTTCCCGTCGTCGATCTTGTAGTTCAGGTTGGCCTTGTAGGTTTCCCCGGTCTCCTTCACCCGCTTGTCGAGATTGGTGCAGGGGCCGTGACCGACGCTGTT
>NZ_CANCLE010000219.1 GCF_947378715.1 Phenylobacterium aquaticum | reverse complement strand
ACGGCCAGCGCGCCATCCGCGCCCGCCGCGTCAAATAGGGTCTCAGACCGGCACGGCGTCAAAGGCCACGGTCAACCGCGCCTGGGTCGAGGAGAACGGCACGGTGCCATGCCACATGTAGGACGGGAACAGCACCAGCCGGCCCGGTGCGGGCTGGACGAAATGCTCGGCCTCCAGGGCCGGCCCCGTCGGCACGCCGGGCTGGCCGAACTTGATCCAGCCGGCGCGGGTCTCGGTGTCGCGAACCTCGTCCGGCAGGGCGACGTAGCTGGCCGAGGACAGCCATCCCATCGGGTGGACGTGGTCGCTGTGATAGCCCTGGGAGGGCAGCCGGACGGACCAGGCCCCGGCGAAGCGCGCCGCGCCGGTGTTGCGGGAGCGCATAGGATCGGTCCCCGCCCCCAGCTTCGCCGCATGCTCGGCGACCACCGCCCGCGCCGAGGCCAGATAGGCCTCGATCACAGGACCATTTCCGCCATCCAGCCGCAGGGTCTGCTGGCCGCCATGGCGCAGGGATTGCGACAGGGGATGGGTGACATAGGCGTGCACGCCGTTCAGGGCTTGAGTCAGATCGGCCAGGAAGGCGGGAAGACTGCTCCAGCCGGCCGGCGTCGGAATCTCATAGACCCCGACGAAGGCGTCGTAGTCGTAGATCCGCCGGTAGCGGGGGTCGTCCAGCAGCCGCCAGGCGGTGGCCAGCAGGGCCAGGGCGAACTGGTTCTGCGGCGCCCGGAACACCGCACGCTGGGCCATATCGGCCGCGCGGGCGCCCTCCCCCGCCGCCAGCCAGGCCTGAGCCAGGACCAGTTCTGACGCCAGGGTGTTGGGCGCCGCCTTGGCGCAGCGCTGCGCCAGCTCCACCGCGCCCGCCACGTCACCGGCCTGGCCCGCCAGGTGGGCGGCCGCGCGCAGCAGTTCGACGTCGTCGGGATTGTTGGTCATCGCCCAGGCCAGGGTCTCGCGAGCCTTGTCGATGTCGCCCGTGAACTCGAGCACCGTGGCCCTCAGGCCGGCCAGGGTCAGGTTGTTCGGCGACCGGACAAGTTCGGCGTCCAGATATTGCAGGGCGGCGCGCGAATCCGCGGTCCGCATCCAGATCAGTTGCGCCAGTTCGCGATGCGCCTCGGCGAAGGTGGGGCGCAGCTTGACCGCTGTGGCGAAGGCGGCCTGCGCGTCATCGAGCTTGCCCTGGGCCATCAGGGCCCGCGCCAGCACCAGCCGGGTTTCCGGAGCGCCCAGCCCGATCTTGATCGCCCGGACCGCAGCGGACTCTGACTGGTCGTGTTTCTCAAGGTCGCCCAGGGTGGCCGCCAGATTGTGCCAGGCCACGCCATCCGTGGGGAAATGCTCCACCGACCGCCGATTGAAGGTCAGGGCCTCTTCCAGCCGCCCCATGGCCTTCAGCACCGCCGCATGGGCGGCCAGGTCGCCGGCGGAGCCGGTGGCTTCCGACACCAGGGGCGTGGTGATGTTCAGGGCGCCCGCGAGGTCGCCGCGCGCCAGGGCCTCATAGGCCTGCTTGTAGTCGGGGGCCGCAGCCATGGTCCTAAGCTCTCCGGGCGCCCCGAGGGCGCGGCTTTGGGTCTTACAAGTCCAGGATCGAAAACCGAAGCCCCCTCGATCCTGCGCCGGCTCAGCGGTCCTTGGGATCGATGGCGTCGCGCAGGCCGTCGCCGATGAAGTTGAAGCACATCAGGGTCCCGACCATGGTCAGGGACGGGAACACCAGCAACCACCAGGCCAGCTCCATATCCTGGGCGCCGCCGGCGATCAGGGTGCCCAGCGAGGCCATGGGCGGCTGCACCCCCAGCCCCAGGAAGCTGAGGAAGCTTTCCGACAGGATGACCGCCGGAATGGTCAGGGTCACATAGACCACCACCGGCCCCAGCAGATTGGGCACGATGTGGCGGGCGATGATCGCGCCGGGCGTCAGGCCGGCGGCGCGGGCCGCCTCGACGAATTCCTTCTGCTTCAGGGCGAGCGTCTGGCCGCGCACGATGCGGCTCATGGTCAGCCACTCGACCGCCCCGATCGCCACGAAGATCAGGATGATGTTGGAGCCGAAGGTGACCATCAGCAGGATCACGAAGAAGATGAAGGGCAGCGAATAGAGCACGTCGACGACGCGCATCATCACCTCGTCCACCGCCCCGCCGACAAAGCCGGCCACCGCCCCCCAGGCCACCCCGATCACCAGGGAGACAAACGTGGCGACAAAGCCGATCGCCAGGGAAACCCGCAGCCCCATGAGCTGGCGGGCCAACAGGTCGCGGCCCAGAGCGTCCGCGCCCAGGAAATGGCCGGCGGTGAGCGGCGGCGCCCAGACATCGGCCTTGTTGATCTCGTCATAGCGGAAGGGCAGCAGCATCGGCCCGATCAGGGCCAGCAGCACCAGGGCGGCCAGCACCGTCATCCCCGCCACTGCGGCGCGGTTGCGCATCAGCCGGCGCCGGGCGTCTTGCCAGAGGCTGCGGCCGCGCACTGCCGCCTGCATCAATTCGGCGCCGCGGCGCGAGCCCGGGGCCAGGACAGGACCGTTCATGACAGCCGCACCCGGGGATCCAGCAGGGCGTAGATCAGGTCGGCCACCAGGTTCAGGAACAGGATCAGGGTGGCGTAGAAGATCACCATCCCCATCACCACCGTGTAGTCGCGCTGCAGGGCGCTGATCACGAAGAACTTTCCCAGGCCCGGCAGGTTGAAGATCTTTTCGACCACCAGGGAGCCGGTCAGCAGCCCCGCGCAGGCCGGCCCCAGATAGCTGACCAGCGGCAGGATCGCGGCGCGCAGGGCGTGCTTCATGACGATGGTGCGGGCCGGCAACCCCTTGGCGCGCGCTGTGCGCACATAGTTCGACTGCAGGACCTCGATCATGCCGGCCCGGGTGAGGCGCGAGATGATCGCCACCTGGGGCAGGGCCAGCACCGTCACCGGCAGAATCAGATTGCCGATCGCCCCGCCGTTCCAGCCGCCATTGGGCAGCCATTGCAGGATCGAACCGAACAGCAGCACCAGCAGGGGCGCGATGACGAAGGTCGGGATACAGACCCCGATGATCGCCACCCCCATGACCCCATAGTCGACCCAGCCGTTCTGGCGCAGGGCCGCCAGCACCCCCAGGGTCACGCCTATGCCCGCCGCGATGCTGATCGCCGAAAGGCCGAGGATCAGGCTGACCTTGTAGTTCTCCTGGAGGATCTGCAGGACGGTCTTGTCCTTGTATTTCAGCGACGGCCCGAAATCGCCGTGCAGCACGTCGCCGACATAGGACAGGTATTGCTGCCCCAGGGGGCGGTCCATGCCGTAGCGGGCGAGCACGTTGCGCTCGATCTCCGGTGACAGCTTGCGGTCGATGTCGAACGGACTGCCGGGCGCGGCGCGCATCATGAAGAAGGCCACGGTGACCACGAGGAACAGTGTGGGCAGGGCCACGAACAATCGGCGGCCGATAAAACGCAGCATGCGGGGGTGACGCTCGCGGAGGGCGGCCTTTTACGCGGCCGGTCATTGCGAAACTTCCATCGCCCCCCGATGATGTCAACGAAGGGTCTCACTCCAGCCAAAGTGCGTATCACATGAGCCAGTTTCGACGCGTCACCGACCAGCTTTCCGTCAGTCCGCAGATCGCGATCGCCGATCTCGCCCTGGTCGCGGCGCAGGGCTTCAAGACGGTGATCAACAATCGCCCCGATGGGGAAGAGCCCGGCCAGCCGTCCAGCGCCGAGATGGAGGCCGCAGCCAAGGCGGCGGGGCTGGCCTATGCCCACATTCCGGTGCGCGGCGGACCGACCCCGGATCAGGTCGAGGTCGAGCGTCTTCTGTTGGAGGAGACGCCCGGGCCGGTGCTGGCCTTCTGCCGCTCCGGCACGCGCTCCATCAACATCTGGTCGATCGGCCAGGCCATGGCCGGCGAGCGGACGCCCGACGAGCTGGTCAAGCTCGGCGCCGACGCCGGCTACGACCTGTCGGGTCTGCTCAGGGCTTAGGGATGGCTCATGGCCAGGGGCACGCGCACCGCGCCCATGGCGACCGGCTCGGACTCGCAACTGGCGACCGCCAGGACCATCTGAGCCGTCAAGAGACACAGGAAGGCGAAGGCCGCGCGCTGGAGCCGTTTTGAAACAAAAATCGCCGCGTCCGCCATGTGAACCGCTCCATTTCGATGAACTGGAGCCGCACACCGCAAGGACGGCGCCGACAGGGAAGGCCCGGGAATGATTCCTTATGTTCGCGAGATCAAGTTCGACTATGGGGCCTGTGACCAGGTCTCGCCGCTGATCCGCCGGGTGGTGGCCAACAATCCCGGCCCCTTCACCTATCTCGGCACCGGCACCTATATCGTCGGCCGAGGCGAAGTGGCGGTGATCGATCCGGGCCCCGATCTGCCCGAGCATCTCGACGCGATCCTGGCGGCCATTCCGGGCGAGCGGGTCAGCCACATCCTGGTCACGCACCACCACTCGGACCACTCCCCTTTGGCCGGGCCGCTCAAGGCAAAGACCGGCGCGCCGATCCATGGCTGCGCCGTGGGCGCCCGGGCCGCCGAATCGATGGTGGTGACGGAGGCCGGATCCGATTTCGGCTTCACCCCCGACATCAGCCTGTGCGGCGGCGGCCAGGTCCTGCAGGGCCCCGGCTGGACCATGGAGGCGATCGCCACCCCCGGTCACACCTCCAACCACATCTGCTTCGCGCTGAAGGAAGAGAACGCCCTGTTCTCCGGCGATCACATCATGGGCTGGTCGACCACCGTGGTCTCACCGCCGGACGGCGACATGACCGCCTATATGGAGAGCCTAGAACTCATCAAGGCGCGGGAATTCACCACGCTCTGGCCAACCCACGGCCCGCCGGTCACCGAGGTCACCCCCTTCATCCAGGCCTATATCGACCATCGCCGCGCCCGCGAGGCCCAGGTGCTGGGCGCGCTCGCCCAGGGCCACGGCCGGATCAAGGAGATGGTGCCGGTGCTCTATGCCGAGGTTGACAGCCGCCTGCACCCCGCCGCCGCCCGCTCCGTGCTCGGCCACATGATCGACCTGGTGCGTCGCGGCAAGGTGGCCACCGACGGCGAGGCCGGGCTCGACAGCGACTACCGGCTGGTGGGCTGATC
>NZ_CANCLE010000218.1 GCF_947378715.1 Phenylobacterium aquaticum | reverse complement strand
GTGACGATCTGAAGCCCGGAGGTCTTGGTGCGGACCACATTGGCCAGGATCGACTTGCCCTGCATGTCGATGCCCGGCGCGCCGCCGCGGATCACCTCGATATGGTCGACCCGATTGGCCGGGATGCGGCGCAGGATCTCGTCGAGATTATCGGTCTTGGAGGCCGGCCGTGAGCCGTCGATCAGTACATTGCCCGCCGCGCCCTCGAAGCCGCGCACGCTGTCGCCGCTGTCGAGGGAGAAGCCGGGCAGGCGCGAGACCATGTCGGCGGCGGTGTTCGCGCCGGAAGCCGCGAAGAAACTGGCCGGATAGGTGCTGATCCCCTGGGTCGCCGCGACGGGCGCCGCGACCGGCAGCGCCGCCGCCTGTGGGGTCGCGGCCGCCAGGGCGGCGAACAGGCTCAGTACTGGCGTCATCGAAAAGCTCCCCCAAACACGAGGGGGAAGTGACCTGTCACACCGGGTTACGGCAAATTACAACGGTGAAATGTGCATTAAATCGCGGACATGTTTGCGCCGTTTAGATCGCCGATTGCGTCGCGGCGTCAGACACTGGTGCCGCCCACGGTCAGGCCGGTGATCTTCAGCGAGGGTTGGCCGACGCCCACGGGGACGCTCTGGCCGGACTTGCCGCAGACGCCCACGCCGGGATCGAAATCGAAGTCGTCGCCGATCATGGTCACCCGGGTCAGGGCCGAGGGCCCGTCGCCGATCAGGGTCGCGCCCTTGACCGGGGCGGTGATCTTGCCGTTCTCGATCAGATAGGCCTCGGTGCACTGGAACACGAACTTGCCATTGGTGATGTCCACCTGGCCGCCGCCGAAATTGGCGCAATAGAGCCCGCGCTGGGTCGCCTCGATCATCTCGGCGCGGGGCGTCGTCCCATTGTCCATGGCGGTGTTGGTCATGCGCGGCATCGGCATGTGGGCATAGGACTGGCGCCGGCCATTGCCGCCGGCCTTCATGCCCATCAGCCGGGCGCTCATCCGGTCGTGCATATAGCCGACCAATATGCCGTCCTCGATCAGAACGGTGCGCTCGGTGGGGGTGCCCTCGTCATCGACGGTGAGCGACCCGCGCCGGCCCATCAGGGAGCCGTCGTCGAACACGGTGACGCCCTTGGCCGCCACCCGCTCGCCGATCCGGCCGGAAAAGGCCGAGGTGCCCTTGCGGTTGAAGTCGCCTTCCAGCCCGTGGCCCACGGCCTCGTGCAGCAGCACGCCGTTCCAGCCCGGGCCCAGGACCACGTCCATCTCGCCGGCCGGGCAGGGCACGGCGTCCAGATTGACCAGGGCCTGGCGCAGGGCTTCCTCGGCCTGCTCCTGCCACTTCTCGGCGCCGATCCAGGCCTCGAAGCCGGCGCGGCCGCCGGCCCCGGTGTAGCCGTTCTCGCGGCGGCCATCCTTCTCGACGGTGATCTGGACATTGACCCGCGACAGGGGCCGCACATCGCGGATCAGCCGGCCGTCGGCGCGCAGGATCTCCACCGTGCGGCGCTCGCCGGCCAGGGAGGCCATGACCTGGACCACGCGGGGGTCGCGGGCCCGGCACCAGGCGTCGATCTCCTGCAGCAGGGCGACCTTGTCGGAGAAGTCGGGCGAGGCGGTGGGGTCTTCCTCGCCATAGAGCTTGGTGTTGGTGGCCCGGGGCGCGTCGGCCGCCTGGCCCTCATAGCCGCGCTTGGCCAGGGCGGCCGACTGGGCGGCGCGCTTGATCGAGGCCTCGGAGATCTCGCTGGAATGGGCGTAGCCGGCGGTCTCGCCCGCCACCACCCGCAGGCCGAAGCCTTCCGACGAATCATAGGCCGCCGATTTCAGGCGCCCGTCGTCGAACAGGAACGACTCGCTTTCAGAGCGCTCGGCGAACAGTTCCCCGTCATCGGCGCCGACCAGAGCCTCGCTCAGGATTTCGCGGGCCCGCTCCGGCGCGACGCCGCAGGAATCGAGGATCGAAGGCGTGGGGCTGTGGGCGTTCATGAACCGGTCCGGACGGGTTGGAAGGTCGAGATTCATAGAGATAGGGGCTGCGGGCCCCGGCGTCACCCCGCCTTGCCCTTGGCCGCCCGCCAAGGCGTCGCGCGGGCCTGACACAAACGCAGGTTTAGCGGCGCGGGCGCTGCGGGTGCGACAGATCGCGCGGGCGTGTCGGAATGATCCTCTCTTGTCGCCGCAACCGCCTTGGCAAGCCCCGGGGATGCGCGTATGCACGCCCGCTGAAGGGGCGGCCCATGTGCGTAAGGCATGGCCCGTTTCCGGAGACGTCGGCGGGGGCGATCGCCATCAGCGAGGCGCAGCCGGCCAAGCAGACCGAGGGGACATGAAGTCGAGGTTTCAAGGGATGCGGGCGTGGACGGCCGGGGCCGCCGCGGGCGCGATGACCGCGTTTTGGGGCGCCAGCGCCTTCGCCGCGGATTTGCTGGGTCAGCCCACGCCAGGCGCGATCGATATGCAGCCGGGCGTCACGCCCCTGCGTCATGACGCAATCTTTTTCCACAACGTTATCCTGCTGCCGATCATCACCGCGATCTGCCTGCTGGTGCTCGGCCTGATCCTGTGGATCGCCATCCGCTACAACAAGCGCGCCAATCCGGTGCCGGCGAAGTTCAGCCACAACACGGCCATCGAGATCATCTGGACCGTGGTGCCGGTGCTGATCCTGATGGGCATCTCGATCTTCTCGTTCCGGCTGCTGTTCGCCTATAACGACATGCCGCCGGCCTATATGACCATCAAGGCGACCGGCTATCAGTGGTACTGGGGCTTCGAATACCCCGACCAGAAGATCGGCGAGTTCGTCTCCAACATCCTTCCCGAGGACGAGGCCAAGGCCAAGCACGTGCCCTATCGCCTGGCGGCGACCGAGCCGCTGGTCGTGCCGGTCAACAAGGTGGTCCGGGTGCTGGTCACCGGCGCCGACGTGATCCACGCCTTCGCCGTCCCCTCCTTCGGCATCATCACCGACGCCGTGCCCGGTCGGGTCAACGAGACCTGGTTCAAGGTCGACCGCCCGGGGATCTATTACGGCCAGTGCCGCGAGCTGTGCGGCGTCGATCACGCCTTCATGCCGATCGAGGTCCACGCCGTCAGCCAGGCCGAGTTTGACGCCTGGGTAGCGACCAAGGGCGGTTCGCCGGTGGGCGCCAAGCCTGCCCCCGCCGCCGTGGCGCCCGCAGCCGAAGGCGCGGCCACGCCCGCTGCGGCGACGGTTCCTGCCGCTCCCGCCGCGCCGGCTCCGGCCGCCGCCGCGAAGCCTGTCTCCCTGCCTGCGCCCGCTGCGGCGCCGGCCGCGAAGTGATCTTAGGATAGCGACCGATGGCGTATTCTGCCGCTCACGACACCCACGACGACCACGACCACAAGCCGCCGTTCCTGGTGCGCTGGCTGTTCTCGACGAACCACAAGGACATCGGCACCCTCTACCTGATCTTCGCCATCATGGCGGGTCTGGTCGGTGGGGCGCTGTCGGGCCTGATCCGTTGGGAACTGGCTGAGCCGGGTATTCAGATCTTCCGGCCCGATTCGCCGATCCACCTGATGGGCTTGGTCGAGCAGACCAAGCACGGCTACAACGCCGTGGTCACCGCCCACGCCCTGATCATGATCTTCTTCATGGTCATGCCCGCCATGATCGGCGGGTTCGGCAACTGGTTCGTGCCGCTGATGATCGGCGCGCCGGACATGGCCTTCCCGCGGATGAACAACATCTCCTTCTGGCTGCTGGTCGCCGCCTGGGTGATGCTGTGCACCTCGCTGTTCGTCGACGGCGGCCCGGGTCGCGGCTTCGGCGGCGGCTGGACGGCCTATCCGCCGCTCTCCACCAGCGGGCATACGGGTCCGGCCATGGACTGCGCCATCCTGGCGCTCCACCTGGCGGGCGCCAGCTCGATCCTGGGGGCCATCAACTTCATCACCACCATCTTCAACATGCGCGCCCCGGGCATGACCCTGCACCGCATGCCGCTGTTCGTGTGGTCGATCCTGGTGACCGTGTTCCTGCTGCTGCTCTCGCTGCCCGTCCTGGCCGGCGCGATCACCATGCTGCTGACCGACCGTAACTTCCACACCCACTTCTTCGATCCCGCCGGCGGCGGCGATCCGGTCATGTACCAGCACTTGTTCTGGTTCTTCGGCCACCCGGAAGTCTACATCCTGATCCTGCCCGGCTTCGGCATCATCAGCCAGATCGTGTCGACCTTCTCGAAGAAGCCCGTGTTCGGCTATCTCGCCATGGCCTACGCCATGGTGGCCATCGGCTTCGTCGGCTTCGTCGTGTGGGCCCACCACATGTACACGGTCGGCATGAGCATCAATCTGCGCGCCTACTTCGTGGCCGCGACCATGGTCATCGCCGTGCCCACGGGCGTGAAGGTGTTCTCCTGGATCGCGACGATGTGGGGCGGGTCGATCGACTTCAAGACGCCCATGCTGTGGGCGATCGGCTTCATCTTCCTGTTCACCGTCGGCGGCGTGACCGGCGTGGTCCTGGCCAATGCCGGCATCGACTACAGCCTGCACGACACCTATTACGTCGTGGCCCACTTCCACTACGTGCTCAGCCTCGGCGCCGTGTTCGCGATCTTCGCGGGCTTCTACTACTGGTTCGAGAAGATCTGGGGCGTGAAGTACAACGAGTTCCTCGGCGCGACCCACTTCTGGATCACCTTCGTCGGCGTGAACCTGATCTTCTTCCCGCAGCACTTCCTCGGCCTGCAGGGCATGCCCCGCCGCTACGTCGACTATCCGGAAGCCTTCACCTACTGGAACCGGATTTCGTCCTACGGCTACCTGATCACCCTGGTCGGCGTCGGCGTCTTCCTGCTGATGCTGCTGGAATCCGCTATCCGCCGCCGCAAGGCCGAGGCCAATCCCTGGGGCGAAGGCGCCACCACGCTGGAATGGACCCTGCCGTCGCCGCCTCCGTTCCACCAGTTCAACGAACTGCCGGTCATCAAGGCCGACTCGCACTGAGCGAGGACTGAGCTTCTGGGCGCGGCGACCGGACAGGGTTCCGGCCGCCGCGCCCGACTTCTGTTTTGCCGATTGGCGTTTGTGACTTGAGATGACCGACATCACCGCGTCCGCCCCGATCACCGAACCTGCCGCGTCGAGCGTTCCGTCGCGCTGGAACGACTATCT
>NZ_CANCLE010000217.1 GCF_947378715.1 Phenylobacterium aquaticum | reverse complement strand
CCCGCCAAGATTCACCCAGCGGAAGGCCAGGGACCGCAGATTGACTCATTCATAAGTCATGACTTATGAAATGGCCTATGCATGAGATCGCGGTGACCCTATTGATGCGAACGCTGTCGGACCCTACCCGGCGGGCGGTGTTCGAGCGCCTGAGCCGCGAAGGCGAACTGACCGTCGGTGTCCTGACCCGGGGCGCCGGCGTCTCCCAGCCGGCGGTGTCGCAGCATCTGGCGGCGCTCAAGATCGCGGGCCTGGTGCGGGAACGACGCGAGGGGCGGCGCGCGCACTACCGCGCCGAGCCGGCGGGGCTGGCCCCGCTGCTCGACTGGTTCGCCCACTATTCCACTTTCTGGCCCGAGCGGTTCGACCAGCTTGAGGCTCTGCTCAAGGACATGGACTGATGACCGAGATCCCCGCCCTGCGCTCCCTCGTCGAGGAGCGCGTCATGGCCCATCCGCCGGAGAAGATCTGGCGGGCGCTGACCAGCTCCGACCTCATCGCCCGCTGGCTGATGGCCAACGATTTCGCTCCGGTGGTGGGCCACAGGTTCAACTTCCGCGCCACCCCGGTCATGGGCTGGAATGGGGTGACCGACTGCGAGGTGCTGGTGCTCGAACCGCCGCACCGGCTGGCCTACAGCTGGAACGCCTCGGGCGAACAGGCTGCAGACGGCCTGAAGACCGTGGTCACCTGGACCCTGACGCCTGCCGAAGGCGGCACGCGGGTTCGCATGGAGCAGAGCGGCTTCCGGCCCCAGGACGAGGGCGGCTTCCGCGGCATGGGCTCCGGCTGGCCGGGGATCCTGGTGCGGCTGGAGGGGATCGCCACGGAGCTTTAGCTCCGCAGCTTGCCGCCCACGGCCTTGTCGACCACGGCCACGATCCGGGCCGACAGGGCCTCGATCTCAGCGTCGGTCAGGGTCTTGTCCCGGGGCTGCAGCATGACCTCGACGGCCACCGACTTGAAGCCGTCAGGCACGCCCTGGCCCTGATAGACGTCGAACACCCGGGCGTCGGAGATCAACGCCTTGTCGACGCCCAGGATCGGCCGCGCCACCTCGCCGGCGGCGACCTTGGTCTCGACCAGGAAGGCGAAGTCCCGGGTGAGCGGCATCAGCGGCGAGAGCTCCAGGGCCGGCTTGGTCTTGGTGGCCTTGCGCTTGGGCTCCGGCAGCAGGTCGAGGTTGAGCTCGAAGGCGTAGAGCGGGCCCTCGACATCCAGGGCCTTGCAGATGCGCGGATGGATCTCGCCGAATTCGGCGACCACGGTCTTGGGACCCAGCTGCAGCCGGGCTGAGCGACCAGGGTGCCACCAGTCGGCGTTCGACCCCTGCACGGTCTGCAGGTTCGGGCCGGCCAGGTCTTCCAGGAGGCTGATCAGGTCGGCCTTCAGCTCGAACAAGGGGTCGGTCTTGGCGCCGTCCCAGCGGCGGGGCGCGTGGGGGGCGACCAGGGCCGTCACCGTGGTCGCCTGGTCCTCAGGGCGGTCGCCGCGATAGAGCGGGCCGATCTCGAACAGGGCCACGTCCGGGAAGCCGCGCCGGGCGTTGCGGCCCGCCGCCTCGATCAGATTGGGCAGGGCCGAGGGGCGCATGCAGTCGAGGTCCGAGGCGATCGGATTGGTGACCACCAGTTCCGGCTGGCCGCCGCCGAACAGCGTGGCGGTCTCGCGCTTGGTGAAGCTCCAGGTGATGGTCTCGGCATAGCCGCGCGCGGCCATGGCCCGGCGCGCGGTACGCACCCGGCCCTGGCGCACGGTCAGCACGCCGCCGGCCGGCTTGGCGATCTCTGGCAGGGCGGTGGCGGGCAGGGCGCCATAGCCCTCGATCCGCGCCACTTCCTCGACCAGGTCGGCCTTGCCCTCGACGTCACGCCGCCAGGACGGCGGGGTGACCTGGGCGGGTTCGACTTTGAAGCCAAGGTCGGCGAGGATCTGGTCGATCCGCTCGGGTCCGATCTCCAGGCCCGACAGCTGGCGGACATAGGCCCGGTCGAAGGCGATGGGGCCGGGGGCCGAGGGCGCCTCGCCCACATAGACCAGCTCTGAGGGCTCGCCGCCGCAAAGCTCGAGGATCAGCTTGGTCGCCAGCTCCACGCCGGGCTTCAGGCTTTCCGGGTCGACGCCACGGGCGAAGCGGTACTGGGCGTCGGAGGTGATCCCCAGGCTGCGGCCGGTCTGGGCCGTGCGGATCGGATCGAACCAGGCGCTCTCGACGAAGACGTCGGTGGTGGCTTCGGAACAGCCGGTGGTCTCGCCGCCCATGACCCCGCCCAGGCCGATGGCGCCGGAGCCGTCGGCGATTACGCAGATCTCCGAGGTCGCCTGATAGGTCTTGCCGTCGAGCGCCAGCACGCTCTCGCCGTCCGCATGGCCCAGCCGGGCCTTGAGGAAATCGCCGCTGAGCTTGGCCGCGTCATAGACATGCAGCGGCCGGGCGCGGTCGTAGGAGATCAGGTTGGTGACGTCGACCAGGGCGTTGATCGAGCGCAGGCCCACCGAGGCGAGGCGCTGCTGCAGCCAGGCCGGTGAAGGGCCGTTCTTCACGCCCCTGATCAGCCGGCCGGCGAAGGCCGGGCAGGCGTCCGTGCCGTCGAGCTTCACGTCGATGGGGCAGGGGAACTTGCCGGCCACCGGGGCGACCGAAATGTCCTTCAGCTTGCCCAGGCCGGCGGCGGCCAGATCGCGGGCGATGCCCACGACGCCCAGCCAGTCGGGCCGGTTGGGGGTGACCTCGAAGTCGATGACGGCTTCCAGGCCGAGCGCGGCGGCGACCGAGGTCCCGACCGCCAGGCTGTCGGCCAGCTCCATGATGCCGTCGGACTCGGTGGCGACCTCCAGCTCGGAGGCCGAGCAGAGCATGCCGTTGGAGACCACGCCGCGCACCGGCTTCTCGACCAGGGTCACGCCCAGGCCCGGCACAAAGGCGCCGATCGGGGCGTAGATGGTGGTCAGGCCCGCCCGGGCGTTGGGCGCGCCGCAGACGATCTCCTTGCGGCCGTCGCGGGTGTCGACCTGGCAGACGCGCAGGCGATCAGCGTTGGGGTGCTGGACTGCCTCGACGATCCTGGCGACCGAGAAGGCGGCGAGCTTCGCGGCCGGATCCTCGACATGCTCGACCTCAAGGCCGGCCATGGTCATGGCCTCGACCACCTCGGCGGCGGACGCCGTGGTGTCCAGGTGTTCCTTGAGCCAGGAGAGGGTGAATTTCATGGGTCTATCCTCTCTCAGCTCAGGCCGGTGGCGGAGTTGGGCGCGGCGAACGCCGAGAAGCCGTAATGGGCCAGCCAGCGGGCGTCGGAGGCGAACATGTCGCGCAGGTCGGGCATGCCGTATTTCAGCACGCCGAGTCGATCGACGCCGCAGCCGAAGGCGAAGCCCTGCCAGACGTCGGGATCAAGCCCGCAGTTGCGCAGCACATTGGGATGCACCATTCCGCAGCCGAGGATCTCCAGCCAGTCCTCGCCCTGGCCGATCTTCACCTCGCCGCCGGAACGGTCGCACTTCACGTCCATCTCGGCGCTGGGCTCGGTGAACGGGAAGTGGTGCGGGCGGAAGCGGGTCTCGACCGCCGAGGTCTCGAAGAACCGGGCGATGAAGGTCTCCAGCGTCCATTTCAGGTGGCCCATGTGGATGCCCTTGTCGATCACCAGGCCTTCGATCTGGTGGAACATCGGGGTGTGGGTCTGGTCTGAGTCCTTGCGGAAGGTGCGGCCGGGCACGATCACCCGGATCGGCGGCTCCTGGCCGTTGGCGACCCAGGCGGGGACCTTCTCATTGACCGCGTGCATCACGCGGACCTGGACGGGGCTCGTATGGGTGCGCAGCACCTTGCGCTCGCCGTGCTCGTCTTCCGGCAGGAAGAAGGTGTCGTGCATCTCCCGCGCCGGGTGCTTGGGCGGGAAGTTCAGCGCGGTGAAATTGTTGAAATCGGTCTCGATGTCCGGACCTTCGGCGACCGAGAAGCCCATCTCGGCGAAGACGGCGATCATCTCGTCCATGACCTGCATGGTCGGATGCACCGAGCCCTTGCGGCGGGGCGGGGCCGGCAGGGTCAGGTCGACCCGCTCGGCGGCCAGGCGGGCGTCGAGCTCGGCGGCTTCCAGATCGGCCTTGCGCGAAGCGATGGCGGCCTGGATGCGGTCGCGCAGGCCGTTGATCTTCGGCCCCTGCTCGCGGCGCTCGTCCGGGCTCATGCCGCCGAGCGACTTGAGCAGCTCTGAGATCGAGCCGGACTTGCCGAGCGCGGAGACCCGGACGGCCTCCAGGGCGGCGGCGTCCGCCGCGGCGGCGATGGCGGCCGAGATGTCGGCCTCGAGGGTGGTGATATCGGTCATGACGGATGCCGTTTAGAGGGAGCTGTCAGGCGCGGAAAGAGGGCAGCAAAAAGCCCTCCGGCGGATCGGCCGGAGGGCTTTGCAAAGCAGGGGAGAAAACTCCCGAGGCTTTAGGCCAGCGCGGCGCGAACCTTGTCGGCGATGGCCTTGAAACCAACCGGATCAGCGCCCGCGATGTCCGACAGGACTTTGCGGTCGATCTCGATCCCGGCCTGATCAAGGCCGAAGATAAACTGCGAATAGGTGAAGCCCTCAAGGCGGGCCGCGGCGTTGATCCGCTGGATCCACAGCGAACGGAAGCTGCGCTTACGGACCTTGCGGTCGCGGTAGGCGTACTGTCCGGCCTTGTCCACGGCCGCCTTGGCGGTGCGGATGGTGTTCTTGCGGCGACCGTAGAAGCCCTTGGCCTGAGCCAGAACCTTCTTGTGCTTGGCGTGGGCGGTTACGCCCCGTTTAACGCGAGCCATGTGTCAGTACTCCCGATCAAAGGCCATAGGGCAGGTACGACTTGATGGTCTTGCTATCAGCAGAGCTCATCACTTTCGTACCGCGGTTTTGACGGATGTACTTCGAATTGTGGCTGATCAGGCGGTGGCGCTTGCCGGCGACGCCGGCCTTGATCTTACCAGTCGCCGTCAGTTTGAAGCGCTTCTTAGCGCCTGACTTCGTCTTCAGTTTGGGCATTTCACGTCGGAGCCTTACGGCCCCGTCCTCTGGGCGTATTGATGAACCGCCATGGCATGCCTTTGGGCCAGGCGGTTCCGAAGGGGCGGGTGAATACGTCAAACCCGGCGGGAAGGCAAGGGCGCGAGGGCCCCGCCATCCC
>NZ_CANCLE010000216.1 GCF_947378715.1 Phenylobacterium aquaticum | reverse complement strand
CGCCGCCGCCTGCCTGGTCGCCCAGGCCTTCGGCATGAACGACCTGACCCTGCGGGTTCCGGCCTGGGTCGAGGCCGAGGCGGACCCATCCCTGGCGTTTGGCGACGGCGTCGTCATACCGTTTCCCTTGCGCGCGAGCGCCTAGGTCCCGGGCTGGACATAGGGCACAGCGGCGAACAGCCGCCGCTCCGCCCCGCGCGGGTCATCGACCACCCGGGTGTCGACGTCAAAGACCATGGTCGCGCGGCGGTCGAGCTCATATTTCGGCCAGGCCGGAATCGCGGCCGTGTTCGGATCGCCGGTGCGGGCGAGCGCGATGAGGCTCGCGCTGACCCGGTCGGCCAGGCCCTGCGCCCCCGGCGAGGGCGCGGTCAGGGAGCCGGCCGCCGCCAGGTTGTCGAAGGCCAGGGCGATATCGGACATGTGCATGGCCTTCAGCCGGCCCCCTTCGACCGTGGTCGGCAGGTCCTGCTGATAGACCCAGGCCGGCGACCCGGCCTTGGCCCGCTCCTCCGCCTCGATGATCGCGCCCCGCCAGGACCGCCCGGCCGTGGTCGCTGCGAAGAACACGTCGGTCGGAGAATAGGCCGGATAGAGCGCCCGATAGGCGGCGACCACCGCGTCGGGATCGATATCCACCCGCATCTCGGCGGCGATCCGCGCCGGGACATCCGCCCAGCCCATGGCGAACGGATTGGGATTGGAATGGGCCAGGAAGGCGCGGGTCTCGTCGTGGGTGTTGCCGATGATCATCGGAATCTTCAGGCCCAGAGGACTGGCGTCCGGATAGAAGGGATGACGTGGCAAGGCGCGCCCATCCAGCACCGGCCCGAAATAGAGCCGGCCCGGCGTGAAGGGGTCGGCGACCGCCAGCCCCTCGACCAGCTTGCCGGTCGGCAGGGTCGCCACCTCGGCCGCCCGGTCCGGCGTCAGGCCGACAGCGGCCAGGAACAGCCTCATCCGCTCGGTGGCGTGCAGCGGACCGGACGCCGTCACCTGCTGGCCGCTCATGGTCGCGGCGGCGTGGAACAGGCCCCGGGCGCTGGGCATGGCCATCAGGGTGGCGATCTTGGCCCCGCCGCCGGACTGGCCGAACAGCATCACCCGGCCCGGATCGCCGCCGAACTGGACGATGTTGTCGCGCACCCAGCGCAGCGCCAGCACGATGTCGTCCATGCCGGCATTGCCGGAGCCCGCGAAAGCCGGGCCGGCCAGCTTGTCCAGATAGCCATAGCCGAAGACGTTAAGCCGGTGATTGATTGTCACCACCACCACGTCGCCGCGCCGACAGAGCCTGCCGCCGTCATAGACCGGCGCCGAGCCCGAGCCGCCGGAATAGGCGCCGCCATGGATATAGACCATCACCGGCCGTCGGCCGCCGTCGGCGAGACCTGGCGTCCAGACATTGAGAAACAGGCAGTCCTCGCTCTGATGGCCCTCATCGCCGGACTGCGGCGAGGCCGGCCCATAGGCCGAGGCGTCGGCGACCTGCGTCCAGGGCGTCGGCGGGACCGACGGCTGGAAGCGGCGGGGAGCAGTGTCTGCGCCATAGCGCACGCCCCGGAACACCTTGATCCCGGCCTCGATGGTCCCGCGCACCGGGCCATGCCTCGTCCGGGCCACAGGCGAGGCGCCGGCCGCGAACACGCCCGAGGGGACCAACAGCCCCCCGCCCGCCCCCAGCAGGCTCCGCCGTGTCGCGCTCATCGCAACCTCCCTTGGTCTTGGAGGAAGTCTAGCGCTTCACTGACACCGGTGTCACGTCCTAGGGTTTGAGACGCTGGGCGTGCCAGGCCACATGGTCGGCGATGAAACTGGCCATGAAGAAGTAGGAGTGGTCGTAGCCCGCCCGCATCCGCAGAGTGACCTTCTGGCCGACCGCAGCGCAGGCTTCGACGAACAGCTGCGGCTTCAGCTGACCTTCCAGGAAATTGTCGGCCGTTCCCTGGTCGATCAGCAGGTCGTCATAGGCGCCGCGCGCCGCGCCGCCGGCCATCAACAGGGCCGCGTCATGGGCGCGCCAGAGCGCGCGGTCGGCGCCCAGATAGGCGGTGAACGCCTTTTCCCCCCAGGGACAGCGGGTCGGCGAGACGATCGGGGCGAAGGCCGAGACGGACTGGAAGAGCTCGGGATGGCGCAGGGCCAGGGTCAGGGCGCCGTGGCCGCCCATGGAATGGCCAGACACCCCCCGCCGCGCCGGATCGAGTGGGGCGACCTCGGCCGCCGCCGCCAGCAGGTCGACGGTGATATAGGTCTCCATCCGGAAGTGCGGCGCCCAGGGCGCCTCTGTGGCGTCGACATAGAACCCGGCCCCCTGGCCCAGGTCATAGGCCGGATCATCGGCCACGCCCTCGCCGCGCGGACTGGTGTCCGGTGCGATGATCACCAGCCCCGCCTCGGCCGCCGCGCGATAGGCGCCGGCCTTGGTGGTGAAATTGTCCTCCGTGCAGGTCAGGCCCGACAGCCAGACCAGGGACGGGAACGGCCCCTCCCCGCCCGGGGTGAAGATCGAGAACCGCATCGCCGTTCCGGTCGCCGCGCTCGGGTGACGGCAATAGCTCAGCGTGCCGCCATGGACCCGGTGTTGCTGGAGGATTTCCGTCATCAGAAGACCACGACGCTGCGGATGCTTTCCCCCGCATGCATCAGGTCGAAGGCCCGGTTGATGTCTTCCAGCGGCATGACGTGGGTGATCATCGGGTCGATCTGGATCTTGCCCTCCATGTACCAGTCGACGATCTTCGGCACGTCGGTGCGGCCGCGCGCCCCGCCAAAGGCCGTGCCCTTCCAGACCCGGCCGGTGACCAGTTGGAACGGCCGGGTGGAGATCTCCTTGCCGGCTTCCGCCACCCCGATGATGATGCTCTCGCCCCAGCCCCGGTGGCAGGCTTCGAGCGCCTGGCGCATCACCGTGGTGTTGCCGGTGCAGTCGAAAGTGTAGTCGGCCCCGCCGTCCGTCAGCCCGACCAGATGGGCGACGATGTCCCCGTCGATCGTCTTGGGATTCACGAAGTGGGTCATGCCGAACCGGCGGCCCCAGTCCTCGCGGTCGGGATTGATGTCGACCCCGATGATCATGCCGGCGCCGACCATCCTGGCGCCCTGGATCACATTGAGCCCGATGCCGCCCAGGCCGAACACCACCACATTGGCCCCTGGCTCCACGCCGGCCGTATTGACCACCGCGCCGACGCCGGTGGTCACGCCGCAGCCGATGTAGCAGGCCTTGTCGAAGGGGGCGTCCGAACGGATCTTCGCCACCGCGATCTCGGGCAGCACCGTGTGATTGGCGAAGGTCGAGCAGCCCATATAGTGGGCGATCTGTTGGCCCTTGTAGCTGAACCGGCTGGTGCCGTCGGGCATCATGCCCTTGCCTTGGGTGGCGCGGATCGCCGTGCACAGATTGGTCTTGCGCGACAGGCAGCTTTTGCACTGGCGGCATTCCGGCGTGTAGAGCGGGATCACGTGGTCGCCCGGCTTCACGCTGGTCACGCCCGCACCCACCTCCAGCACCACGCCGGCGCCTTCATGGCCCAGGATCGAGGGGAAGACGCCCTCCGAATCCAGGCCGTCCAGGGTGTAGGCGTCGGTATGGCAGATCCCCGTCGCCTTGATCTCCACCAGGACCTCGCCGGCCTTGGGGCCCTCCAGGTCCACCTCGACGATCTCAAGCGGCTTCTTGGCTTCGAAAGCGACGGCGGCGCGGGTCTTCATCGGATGGCTCTCCCAGATTCGCGGGCGACCATGTCAGGTCCCCCGCCGTCCAGGCAAGCGCCCGACGCGGCCCATCAGAATTTGAAATGGGCCGCCAGCCTCAGGTCATAGATGGCCGTCGCATCGCGGGTCTCGGCCCCGCCCTCGACTACGAAGGCGCCGCCGGCGTTCTCGCCCTTGACCGCGATCCGCGCCACCACCCCGCCGCCCTTGATCTCGTCGGCCAGGACATTGAACGAGGTGGTTCCGGACAGGAACTTGGCCGTGGTCGAGCCCAACTCACCGGAGCCGACCTCGCGGTAGCCCAGGGTCACTTCCGGACCCCACCAGCTCTCAGGATCGCCATAGCGCGTGCCGGTCACCAGACCCGCGAAGCCGGTGCTGCGGCTCGATTGGCGGGCGCTAACATGCAGGTCGACGGCCTCGCCGCCGTCCTTTTCGGAATAGGCGTCCTCCTCCAGGCGCAGATAATCGATACTGGCGCTGGGGCGCGCATAGAGCGGGCCGACATGGGCCTCATAGGTCGCCGCCACCCGGCCCGCCATGGCCCAGCCGCTCCACTTGGCGTTGGCCACCGCCTTGGCCAGCAGGGCGTCGCCGTCATCATTGAGCAGATAGATCGCCCGGTGGCTGGTGGTCTGCATGTAGGAGCCGCCCAGCCGGGCGTTCAGGGTCAGATTGCCCGCCACATAGCGCCAGTAACCACCGCCCTCGAAGGTGTTGACCGCCAGCTTGCTGGCGCCCGAGGCCGCGTCCGGGTTCACGTGCGAGGACGATCCGCCGAGGGTCGCGCCCACCACGCCCCAGGGGCCCGCCGCCCACTCCATGCCGCCGATCAGGCCAATGCCGCCGGCCGTGTAGCCGGGCGCGTCATCACTGCCGTCATGGGTCATGGTGAAGCCGGTCTGCTGCACCCAGAGGCCGCCGGCGTCCGGGCCCTGGCGATCGTCGATGGCGCGGGCGAAGGCGTCAATATTGGCGCTGACCGATTCGAACACCCCGCCGCCATGCTCCGGCAGCAGCTGGTTATAGGCTTTCATGAAGCCGGTGCGGGTCTGCATGGCCAGGAAGGCGTCGCGGATCGCGGTGTCGGTGTTGATCGCCGCGACCATCGGCTCATAGGCCTGGCTGCTGCTGGCGGGCAGGCCGAGCTGGGCGACCGTCTTGCGCGACAGGTTGATGGCCAGGGTCCCGGCGCTCGTGTCCGTGGTCAGGTTCGCGTCATAGAGATAGGGGACCGCGCCCAGCAGGCTGGTGTCGAGGACGCCGGAACTGAGACTGGTCGACCGGACCACGACATAGGACGCCTGGCCCATCAGCAGCGAGGTCAGGCTGACCCCGATCTTGGCGCCGGTCGCCAGGGTCGCCGGCCCGGCCACCGCCAGCGAGGTATAGGTCCCCGCGTTCGGATCGATGGTCAGGGTCAGCGTGCTCTTGGCGCCCAGGCTGAGGCTGGTCAGGTTGAGCGTCCCGACATTGGTGATCGACAGGTC
>NZ_CANCLE010000215.1 GCF_947378715.1 Phenylobacterium aquaticum | reverse complement strand
TGCTCGCCGCCCGGCCGGGCGAAGGCGTGGTCGCAGCCGGCATAGCTGTGGATCGTGATCTGCGGATGGTTCTTCAGGTTCTGCTGGATGATCGCCTGGGCCGGCTTGGGCACGAACTGATCCTCCTCGGCCACGTGCAACATCAGCGGGTGGGTCAGCTTGTCGGCTTCCCCGGTCAGGCCCTCGATGCCTACCCCGTAATAGGAAACAGATGCGTCGCAGTCGGTGCGGGCGGCCGTCAGGAAGGCGAGCTTGCCGCCCAGGCAGAAGCCCACCGACCCGACCTTGCCGGTGCAGCTGGGTTCGGCGCGGACATATTTGATCACTGCGGCGATGTCCTCGACGCCCTTGTCGGCGTCAAAGGCGTTCATCAGGGCGAAGGCCTTCTTCCATTCGGCCTCGGACTTGTCGGTGATGTCGACGCCGGGCTCGATCCGCCAGAACAGGTCGGGGCAGATGGCCAGATAGCCCTGGGCGGCCAGGCCGTCGGTGATCTCGCGCATCACCGCATTGACCCCGAAGATCTCCTGGATGACCACGACGGCCGGGGCCATGGCCTGGGCGGGCCTGGCCAGATAGGCGGAAAAGCTTCCGTCCTGGGTGCTGATGCTGATCGTCTCGCCCATGTTCGGCTCCGGGGTTTCACGTGAAAGAAGGTGGCGTCTTCCTAACGCGCCACGGCGACAGGTGGGTATCGGAAATGCGGTTGGCGAGGAGGCTAGTAGGTGTCTCCCCTTGCGGCGTGTCGGCGACGCCCCCCATAACTGCGTCCTCAATCGAAAGGTCCGTGCCATGAAGATGACCGTCGAGATCGACTGCACCCCCCTGGAAGCCCGGGCCTTTCTCGGCCTGCCGGATGTCACCACCCTCAACGAGAAGCTGGTGGAGGAGATGCAGAGCCGGATGAGCGCCAATATCTCCATGCTGTCGCCGGATGAGCTCCTGAAGAATTGGACCGCCTTCGGGGTCGGCGCCCAGGAGCAGTTCCGCAAGCTGATGGACATGGGCATGGCGGCCGCCCGCCCGAAGTGAGCCTGTCCCGAGTGAGCCGTTTCACGTGACCGATACGATTTTCGCCCCCGCCACGGCCCCGGGCCAGGCGGCGGTGGCGGTGGTCCGGCTGTCCGGACCCCAGACGGCCCAGGCCCTCGCCGCCCTGGCCGGCCGCCTCCCCCGGCCCCGCATGGCGACGCTCAGGGTCCTGAAGACTGCGGGGGGCCAGCCGATCGACCAGGCCCTGGCCCTCTGGTTTCCCGCTCCGGCCAGCTACACCGGCGAGGACAGCGCCGAGTTTCACGTGCACGGGGGCGCGGCCGTGGTCGCCGCCCTGCTCCAGGCCCTCGCGGCCCAGGGCCTGCGCCTGGCGGAACCCGGGGAATTCACCCGCCGGGCCTTCGAGAACGGCAAGCTCGACCTGGCCCAGGCCGAGGGCGTGGCCGATCTGATCGCCGCCGAGACCGAGGCCCAGCGCCGCCAGGCCCTGGACCAGCTCGACGGCGCGCTGGGTCGCGCCCAGGCGGGGTGGCGCGACGCCCTGGTCGAGGCCCTGGCCATGTTCGAGGCGGCCGTCGACTTTCCCGACGAGGAGGTTCCGGCCGATGTCGCCAGCCGCGCCGGTCCCCATCTCGACCATCTGATTTCCGAGCTCGAGGCGGCCCTGCAGGGGGTGCAACGGGCCGAGCGGGTCCGCGAAGGCTTCCGCATCGCCCTGATCGGCGCCCCCAATGCCGGCAAGAGCACCCTGCTCAACGCCCTGGCCGGCCGGGACGCGGCCATTGTCACCGCCACGCCGGGGACGACACGGGACGTCATCGAGGCCCATCTGCGGCTCGGCGGCTACAAGGTGGTCCTGGCCGACACCGCCGGGCAGCGGGAGACGGAGGATGAGATCGAGGCCGAAGGGGTGCGCCGCGCCCGGGCCTGGTCCCAGGACGCCGACCTGCGGATCTGGGTGGTGGATGGGTCCGGACAGGCCCCCGCCCCGCCCCCACCGGGCCTGAAGGCCGGGGATCTCTGTGTGATCAGCAAGGCCGACCTGCCTCCCGGGGCCGAAACCGGCCGCGCCCAGTTGGAATCACGGGCCTTGGAGCTGGAGCTCCACCGGATCAGCGCACGTGAAACAGCCGACCTGACCGCCCTGGAGACCCTATTGACCGATCACGTGGTCGCCGCCCTGGCCGGATCGGAGCCGCCGGCCGCCACCCGCCTGCGTCACGCCGCCCTGCTGGGCGAGGCCCTGGAGCGGCTGCAGCTGGCGCGGCGCCACCAGGACGATCTCGAACTGGCCGCCGAGGACGTCCGCCTGGCGGGCCGGGCCCTGGACCGTATCACCGGCCGCATCCATCCCGAGGACGTGCTTGACCGGGTGTTTTCCAGCTTCTGCATTGGAAAATAAGCTGTTTCACGTGAAACACCCCCCGACAGCCTTCGGATAACCCCTCACCCCACCCTCTCCCCGTAAACGGGGCGAGGGAGCAGGCTGCGGAATCCGATCCGCTGCGGATCCCCTCTCCCCGTCTGCGGGGAGAGGGCTAGGGTGAGGGGTCTTCCCCCTCCCCGCCAGATACCCCTTCACAAAGCGCCTCAATCCCCGGGTTTCACGTGAAACCCCGCCCGCCTTCCGCTATAGGACCAGCCCGCCCATATGGGCTGGATGAGGGCGAGACCTTGAGCGTCTGGGACGTGATCATCATCGGCGGCGGCCACGCGGGCTGCGAGGCGGCGGCGGCGTCCGCCCGCGTCGGTGCGCGCACGCTTCTGCTGACCCACAAGCTCGAAACCATTGGCGAGATGAGCTGCAACCCGGCCATTGGCGGCCTGGGCAAGGGCCATCTGGTCCGCGAGATCGACGCCCTGGACGGGGTGATGGGTCGGCTGGCCGATGTCGCCGGCATCCAGTTCAGGATGTTGAACCGTTCCAAGGGCGCCGCCGTGCGCGGTCCGCGCTCGCAGATCGACCGCAAGCTCTATCGCCAGGCCATGCAGGCGGAGCTCGCCGCCACCCCGAACCTGACGATCCGGGCCGAAGCGGTCGAGGATCTGCTGATCACCGATGGCCGGGTGGCCGGGGTGATCGGGGCCAGCGGCGAGGTCTATCCCGCCGGCCGCGTGGTCCTGACCACCGGCACCTTCCTGAAGGGGATCATCCACCTCGGCGACACCCGCACCCCGGCCGGCCGGGTTGGCGACGCCCCGGCGATCGGGCTTTCCGACCGGCTCTACAGCCTGGGTCTGGCCATGGGACGGCTGAAGACCGGCACCCCGGCCCGGCTGGACGGAACCACCATCGCCTGGGATCGGCTGGAGATGCAGGCGGCGGACCCGGTTCCGGTCCCCTTCTCCTTCCTGACCGACAAGATCACCACGCCCCAGATCGCCTGCGGCGTGACCTTCACGACGGAAGAGACCCACAGGATCATCGCCGAACGGCTGTCGGAATCGGCGGTCTATGGCGGCCGGATCAATGGGCGTGGGCCCCGCTACTGCCCCTCCATCGAGGACAAGGTGGTGCGGTTCGCCGACAAGACCAGCCACCAGATCTTCCTGGAGCCCGAGGGCCTGGACGACGACACCGTCTATCCTAATGGCATCTCCACCTCGGTGTCGCCGGAGACCCAGGACCTGTTCCTGCGGACCATTCCCGGGCTCGAGGCCGTGCACGTGAAACGCTACGGCTATGCGATCGAGTACGATTACGTCGATCCGCGCGAGCTTTCCCCCGCCCTGGAGGTCAAGCGCCTGCCCGGCCTCTATCTGGCCGGCCAGATCAATGGCACCACGGGTTATGAGGAGGCCGGCGCCCAGGGCCTGGTCGCAGGCCTCAACGCCGCCCGCGCCGCCGGGGGTTCCGAGCCCGCCATCTTCGGCCGCGACGAAGCCTATATCGGGGTGATGATCGACGACCTGGTCACCCGGGGCGTCACCGAACCCTATCGGATGTTCACCAGCCGGGCGGAATTCCGCCTGTCCCTGCGGGCCGACAACGCCGACCAGCGGCTGACCGACCGGGGCCTGGCCCTGGGCCTGGTTGGACGGGCACGTGAGACCGCCTGGACCGCCAAGTCCGCCGCCCTGATCGCGGCCCGCACCCGCGCCGCCGCCCTGACCCTGACCCCGAACGAAGCCGAGAAGGCCGGTTTGCCGGTCAAGGCTGATGGCCAGCGCCGCGACGTGACCCAGCTCCTGGCCTATCCGACCATCGCCTTCGACGACCTGGCCCGGATCTGGCCGGAAATCTCCGCCTGGGCGCCCCAGGTGCGGGAGCAGATCGAGATCGACGCGGCCTATGCCGGCTATCTGGACCGCCAGGCGGCCGACGCCCAGGCCTTCCGCCGCGACGAAGACCTGCGCCTCGACCCCCAGCTCGACTATCGGTCGGTCGGCGGGCTCTCCAACGAGGTCCGCGAGAAGCTGATCACCGTCCGCCCCCTGACCCTTGGCCAGGCCGCCCGCATCGAGGGTGTGACCCCCGGCGCCCTCTCAGCCCTGTTGGCCCATGTCCGCCGCCGCACCGCAGCCTGATCCCGCCCGCCCGGAGGTGACCGACGCCGCGAGCTTCGCCGCAGTGACGGGCGCTGACGCCCGGGCCCTGTCGGACCTTGAGCAATACCGGTCATACCTGGTCGATTGGAACCAGCGGATGAACCTGGTGGGGCCCGCGACCCTCGACGTCTTCTGGTCGCGGCACGCCTGGGACTCCGCCCAGATCCTGCCCCTGGCGCCCGAGGCGCTCACCTGGGCCGACCTCGGAACGGGCGCAGGATTGCCAGGTATCGTGCTGGCGATCCTCGGAAAACACCGCCCCGGCTTCCATGTCCATCTGGTGGAATCCATGGCCAAGCGCTGCCGCTTCCTGACCGAGGTGGTCGAAGGATTGGCGCTTCCGGCCACCGTTCATAATTCTCGTGCGGAAGACTTGTCACTGGCTGTGGATATCGTCACGGCTCGGGCTTGCGCCCCCCTCTCGCGATTGCTTGGGTATGGCCGGCCCTACCTGCAGCGTGGCGCGGTGGCTCTGTTCCTGAAGGGACAAGATGTTGCGGCCGAATTGGATGATGCAGCTAAATCTTGGGATTTCGAGGCCGACGTGTTGCCCAGCTTGAGTGATGTGAGAGGCCAGATCGTGCGCGTGAGGAGACTGGGCCGTGGCCGTTAAGTCCGAACCGGGGAAACGCGCCCTACGCGTGCTGGTGGTCGCCAACCAGAAGGGTGGGGTGGGCAAGACCACCACGGCCATCAATCTCGGCACCGCTCTGGCCGCCGTCGGCGAGAAGGTGCTGCTGATCGATTCCGATCCCCAG
>NZ_CANCLE010000214.1 GCF_947378715.1 Phenylobacterium aquaticum | reverse complement strand
TTCGTCACCGGCGCCACCATCCGGGTCGACGACGGCCAGAGCGGGCGCTAGACCCGCCGGGTTGGCGTTGACGCCGGTGTTCGGGAGCGCGGAGGATGACGGCGAGCGACGGGGGTGAATGCCAGGCCCTGGACCCGCTGCGGCTGGATTTGCAGCTGTGCTTCGCGCTCTATTCCGCCAGCAACCAGATGACCCGGCTCTATCGGCCGCTCTTGCAGCCGCTCGGCCTGACCTATCTCCAGTACCTGGCCCTGCTGGCGCTCTGGGAGCGCGCGCCGCTGAGCTTTGGCGACATCTCGCGGCGGCTGGGCCTGGACTCCGGCACCCTGACCCCGCTGTTCAAGCGGATGGAGGCGGCGGGCCTGATCACCCGCACCCGCGACCGCGCCGATGAGCGGCGGGTGACGATCGACCTGACGGCCAAGGGGCGCGACCTGCGGGCCCGGGCCGTCGCCGTGCCGCCGGCCGTCCTGGGCCAGATTCCCATGCCCTTCGAGCAGATCGCCGCCCTGAAGGTCACGGTGGAAAAGCTGGTGGGCGCCCTGCGCGCCGCCGAGGGCGCCTGATCCGGCCCTAGATCCCGGCGTACCACTGGTAGCCGCGGTCTTCCCAATAGCCGCCCTTGCCCTGGCCGAGCTTGGCGAAGCTGTCGATCAGCTCGATGCGCATGACATATTTGGCCATCTTGTAGCCGAGCTGGCGCTCCAGCCGCAGGCGGATCGGAGCGCCATGGGCCACGGGCAGGGGCTGGTCGTTCATCTCATAGGCCAGCAGGGTCTGGGGGTGATGGGCGTCGGCCAGGTCGATGGTCTCGTAATAGTCGCCCGTGCCGTCCAGGGTCAGCTCCAGGGTGTCGGCGCAGAAGAAGGCGACATACTTGGCCTGGGGCTTCACGCCGGCGCGGTCGAGCAGCGGGCCGAGGCGGGCGCCCTTCCACTTGGCGATGCTGGACCAGCCCTCGACGCAGTCGTGGCGGGTGATCTGGCTGCGGGCCGGCGCCTGGCGCAGTTCGTCGAGCGAGAGGCTCAAGGGGCGCTCGACCAGGCCGCCGATCTCCAGGCGCCAGGCCTTGAAGCCGTCGGCGACGTGCTGCTGGTAGTCCTCGCTGTCGGGATTGGTGGTGCCGTTGGCGCGGAAGTCCGGGGCGATGGCGCTGGGCGGATATTCCCGGGCCAGGGCGTTGCGCCCCAGCAGCAGGCGCTGGACGTGGAAGTTCAGGCCCTCGGCGGCGCCAAGGCGTTCATTCACGGCCGGCGAGGCGGCGAGCTTGTCGCAGCCGGCCAGGCTGGCGCCGGCCGCGCCGGTCAGGGCGCCGCCCAGCAGCAGGCGGCGGGTGGGATCGGAACCGCTCATGGCTTTTCCCTGCGGATGACGAACCAGCCGGTGAGGATCGAGCGCATCTCGTTCACCGGCCCGGCGGCGATGACCATGGCCACGTGGACGAAGACGAAGCTGACCAGGCCCGAGGCGGCCAGGAAGTGGATCGTGCGGGCCGACTGCCGTCCGCCGAACAGTTCGCCCAGGATCGGCAGGCGGGCATACATGGCCGGCGACATGACCAGGCCGGTCAGCAGCATCAGCGGCAGGAGGCCGAAGATCACCGCCAGATAGGCCAGCTTTTGCAGGATGTTGTAGTTGCGGGCGTCCTCGCCGTGGGCGAAGCGCAGGCGCAGGTGGTCGAGGACGGCGGCGCCGAGGCCGCGCAGCTCTTCGCGGGTGGGCTTGAGCATGGCCTGGGTCCGGCCGCTGCCAAGCGCGAAGCCCAGATAGACCAGGCCATTGATCACCAGCGCCCAGGCGAAGGCGAAGTGCCAGCGCCGCCCGGCGCCCAGGTCCAGATAGCCGGGCAGGGTGATCCAGCTGGGGAAGGCCCGGGCCTGCAGCTGGTCGCCGCCGGACTTCGACGCCCCCAGCACGCCGGTGGTGTCGAGCTTGGCGCCCGCCACCATCAGCTGGCCATGCAGATCGCCATTGGCCGCCGTGGTCGCCTCGATGGCCGCGAACGGCCGGTCGAAGTGCGAGACCTCGCCCCAGTAGAAGGCCGGGTGGGCGTTGAGGATCTGCAGGCCGCTGAGCAGCAGCACCAGCAGGCAGAGCGCATTGACCCAGTGGGTGGCGCGCACCAGCAGGGGATGGCGATAGATCGCCGTCACCCCCTTGGCCGTCCGCTCGCGAACCTCGGTCATCTGCGCCCTCCCTGCCTTCAGCCCCTACATCGGCGGAGCGGAGCCCTTCTCGCCGACGGCCACGGCGCCGGTGATCAGACCGCCGCCCGGCTTCGGGAAGGCCATCAGGAACACCTTGGCGCCCGGCTTGACCATGGTGCGATCACCATTGGTGATCAACACGACCGGCACCTTGGCGGGCACGACGATCTTGCGCTGGCCGGTGGGATAGCTGACCTGCAGCTCCTGGCCCTTGGCGCCGGCGGTGACCTTGCCGACCGTGCCATTGGTCATCATCGAACCCTTGCGCAGGTTCCAGGCATAGTGGCCTTCGCCGATCTTCACGCCGGGCGGGAAGACGTGGACTTCCAGCGACTTGCCCGAGCCGTCGGCCTGGGGGATCTCGGAGGTGCCGATGAAGCTGCCTTCCTTGATCTCGCTGATGGCGACCGGCTTGGTCACCTGGACCGACCAGTCGGGGGTGAGGTCGATGCTGAGCGGACCGCCGGTCTTCTGCTTGATGGTCAGCTGGGTGGCGCTGATGGCGCTGACCTGGCCGCGGATCGCCTGGGGTCCGGCGGGCGGCGGGGTCTGGGCGACGGCGGTGGTGGCGACGGCCGCGAGCAGGGCGGCGAGGGCGAGATTGAGGCGCTTCATGAAGGGGTCCTTTGAGGGGCGCCGCCGCGCGGCGCGCCATAAGTTGCACGATATTTAATCGTATGCAATCGACCTGACTTGACCTCCCCAGGGTCAAGGCGGACCAGATGGGCGGAACTTCCACCAGGACGCCGCACCATGACCGCTTCCCTCGTCGTCCACCACCTCGGGATCTCGCAATCCGAGCGGATCGTCTGGCTCTGCGAGGAGCTGGAGATCCCCTACGAACTCAAGGTCTATCAGCGCGATCCGACCACCCGCCTGGCGCCCGCCGAATACAAGGCGCTGCATCCGATGGGGGTCGCCCCGGTGATCACCGACGCCGGTCGAACCCTGGGTGAGTCGGGGGCGATCGTCGACTACATCATCGGCCGCCATGGGAATGGCCGGCTGGCGGTCAAACCGGATCAGCCCAACTTCGCCGACTATGTGTTCTGGCTGCACTTCGCCAACGGCTCGTTCGTGGCGACCGAGATGCTGGGCCTGGTGGCCAACGCCCTGGGCGTGCCGGCCGACCATCCGGGCCGCGGCTTCATGAACGCCCGCTCGGAACGGGTCTACGCCATGGTCGAGCAGCGCCTGGGCGAGGCGGACTATTTCGCCGGCGACGCCCTGACCGCCGCCGACATCATGATGGTCTTCGCGCTCACCACCATGCGGATGTTCACGCCCAAGGACCTGTCCGGCTTTCCCAACATCCTCGCCTATCTCCAGCGCATCGGCGCGCGGCCGGCCTATCGCCGGGCGATGGAGAAGGGCGATCCCGGCCTGCCGCCGCTGCTCACCTGATCCCACCCCGTTTTCAATTCGAACATTTCCAAGGACATCGCCCCATGAAAGTCGCCGCCGTCAAAGCCCCGGGCGGGCTCGACAAGATCGTCATCGAGGATCGCCCCCAGCCGGTGGCCGGTCCCGGCCAGATCCTGGTCCGCGTCCGCGCCAGCTCGCTCAACTTCCATGACTTCGCGGTGGTCGCCGGCATGATCCGTACGCCGGACGGCCGCATCCCGATGTCCGACGGGGCCGGCGACGTGGTGGCGGTGGGCGAGGGGGTCACGGCCTGGAAGGTCGGCGACCAGGTGCTGTCGACCTTCTTCCCCAACTGGCCGGCCGGAGTTCCGGTGCTGGAGCGCCTGCTGGGCGTGCCCGGCGACCAGGCCGACGGCTTCGCGGCGGAATATGTCGTCGCCCCGGCCACCGCCTTCACCCGCATCCCCAAGGGCTGGACCTTGGAAGAAGCCTCGACCCTGCCCTGCGCGGCGCTCACCGCCTGGCGCGCCCTGATCGTGGAAGCCCGCATCAAGCCCGGCGACATCGTCCTGACCCAGGGCACCGGCGGGGTCTCGATCTTCGCCCTGCAACTGGCCAAGGCGGCCGGCGCGACGGTGATCGCCACCTCGTCCTCGGCCGAGAAGCTGGCCCGGCTGAAGGACCTCGGAGCTGACCACCTGATCAACTACAAGGACGATCCGGCCTGGGGCCAGACGGCGGCCGCCCTGACCGGCGGGCGCGGGGTCGACGCCGTGGTCGAGATCGGCGGCCCGGGCACCATGAACCAGTCGCTGCACGCCGCGAAGATCGGCGGCCACATCTCGCTGATCGGGGTGCTGACCGGGGTCTCCGGCGAGATCGCCACGGCTCTGGCCATGTCCAAGAACATCACCATCAAGGGCGTCACCGTCGGCTCGCGCCAGGAGCAGGAGGAGATGATCGCGGCGATCGAGGCCAATGGCGTCAAGCCGGTGATCGATTCCACCTTCCCGCTGGACCAGATCGCGCAGGCCTTCGCCCACCAGATCTCGCAGAAGCACTTCGGGAAGATCTGCCTGTCGATCTGAGCGGGCGGCCAAAACAAAAAGACATTGGGAGAAACGACACCATGATCATCGACAGCTCTGTCTCCGCCGTGGTCACCGGCGGGGCCTCAGGCCTGGGGGCGGCGACCGTCAAGGCGCTGCGCGACCTGGGCGTGAAGGTCGCGATCTTCGACCTCAATCCGGAGACCGGCGCCAAGAAGGCCGAGGAACTGGGCGCCCTCTACTGCGAGGTCAATGTGATGAGCGAAGAGTCGGTCGACGCCGGCTTCGCCAAGGCCCGGGCGGCCCACGGCCAGGAGCGCATCCTGGTCAATTGCGCCGGCGGCGGCCGGGGCGGCAAGACCATCGCCCGCGACAAGCAGACCGGCGAGATCAAGCCCTTCGTCATCTCCGACTTCGAATGGGTCCTGGGCCTGAACACCGTCGGCACCTTCCGCTGCATCGTGAAGAGCGCGGCGGGCATGGCGACGCTGGCTCCCAACGAGGACGGCGAACGCGGCGCCATCGTCAATACCGGCTCGGTGGCGGCCGAGGACGGCCAGGTCGGCCAGGTGGCCTATTCGGCGTCCAAGGCGGCGATCAAGGGCATGACCCTGGTCATCGCCCGCGACCTGGCCAATGAGGGCATCCGCATCAACACCATCCTGCCCGGCATCATGGCCACCCCGCCCATGCTGGGGGTGAAGACCCGGGCGCCGGCGATCTTCGAAAGCCTGTCGGCCTCGGTGCCGTTCCC
>NZ_CANCLE010000213.1 GCF_947378715.1 Phenylobacterium aquaticum | reverse complement strand
GGGCCGTACATCCATTCCAGCAGGCCAGGGTCCTTCTGGTGCTCGGCGCCCATGTTGCGGATCGCCTCGCAGGCGGCGTAGCCGCGCAGGCCGGCCAGGGTCGGCTTGCCGCGATAGTTGAAGGTGTAGGCGGCGGGGGCCGGATAGGCGTGGATGGCGCTGACGTCCTGGGCCAGGCGCGGGGCGATCGCCTGTGGGATCAGCCGCCGGGCGACGGGCTCATCGGCGACCACGAGGTCGATCCAGGCCTGGTACTGCATCTCCAGGGGATGGGTCTTGACCGGATAGCCGGCGGCGCGCTCCGCCTCCATGTCCGGCGTCTCGAACAGGCTGCGGCGCACCCGGAGCACGCCCTCGGTCGCGGCCCAGAGCTCGGCCAGAGCCGACACGCTCTCGCGGAAAGCCGCCTCATCGCCCCGCTGGCGGAAGAAGACCTGGAAGATGGGGGTCCGCGCCGGGCCAAGCGGCGGCGCGTCGCCCGTGGTGTCGACCAGGGTGCGGGCGTTGGCGCCGATCACTTTGTAGGTGGTGCTCTTGTCGACGATCATCTCGATGTCGGCCAGGATCTGGGCGCGCACCGTGGGGTCCGGGTCCGCGCCGAAGGCGTTCATCCCCGCCTCGTCGGCATAGCGGACATCCGACAGCCATTGGAGCTGCTCGCCGGGGCGGCCTGCGAAATCGATTCCGGAGACCGGGGTGAACAGGTCGCCCCGGATCGGGTCCAGCGGATAGTGGCGATACTCATATATGCCGTCGCGACGGGCGATGGCCGGGCTGTGGGCGTCGCGCCAATAGGGCCGAACGAAGTCCAGCGAGAGGTGAGGCAGGCGCCAGCCGCAGGTCACCCTGGCCAGACCGGCCTCGTTCTCGATATCGGCCAACACGCTCACTCAAGCTCTCCTGTCTCTACAGCCGGCAAGGCTGCGCAGCGGGACGCGAGGACCCGCCTTTGGTACGTCAAGTTCTGGCGATCGCGGTCGCGGCCTTCGGCGCGTCGCGCCAGGCCAGCGACCCGCGGGGGGCCTGCATCGTCATGCCGGCCAGATCTAAGGTTGAGGGCGCCCCCACCCCCGGCTCAGAGACGCGTCTGCGGACCCGCGCCGAACCTGGGACCAGTCTAGCGCCCCGCGTTTTCGGCAGAACCGCGAATAAGTCATAGCTGTGCGACTCCTCGGACAGGGCCCGTCTCAAAGCCCGGACCTGACGCGGGATGGTCCCTGGATCGATCGAGCGACGCCGCGTTCAGGAACGCTTCGACGTGGTCGGCCAACTCCTCGGCCGCCAGCTCGAAGATGGCGTGCGACAGGTGCGGCAGCTCGCGGACCTGGGCCTGGGGCAAGGCCGCCCCGGCGGCCCGCGACGGCGCCGACAGATGATTGGCCGGGTTGAGGATCAGCACCGGCTGTCGCACCAGGGGAAAGGCGCGGTCCACGGCGTAGCTGAAGGCCGCGTCATGCGCCCACCAGCCGTGAGGATAGGCCCGCAGCTCATCGACGAAATTGGCGAAGCCACGCGACAGGCTCATGCCGCTCGGCCGCTCACCGACCAGGAAAGCCCAGCGCTCCGCGAACTGTCCCAGGCGGTTGGTCAGGGCCATGGGCTGGGCCAGGGTGGCGCGCCGTTCGGCCCGCGCCTCTCCCAGATAATAGGGCACGCCGATCATCACGATCCGCCGCACCAGGTCAGGGTCCTGGAGCGCGATCTCGGCGGCCAGCAGGGCGCCGGTGTGGTAGCCCAGGATGTCGACCGGACCTTCCCCCGCCGCGCGGATCGCGGCCCGCATTTCCCGGGCATAGGCCTCGATGTCCCAGCGTCGCTCCGGCGGATCGGAGCCGCCATAGCCGGCGGTGTCCGGCGCGATCACCCGGCGGCGGCCGTCGAGGGCCTCGATCAGCGGCAGGAAGGTCTGGCCGGAATAGGCGGTGGCGTGCAGGCACACCAGCGGCGGCCCTGGAGGTCCGGGACGAGCGCTCTCCGTCAGGTGGGTCTGGCCCCACGCGGTGGTCACGTATCTGCGGGACACCGATCTCGACAATCCGAGCTCCTTCGCCTTGGATCGTCAGCCTGCGTCGTCATGGGCGGGTGGAGAACTTCGGGTTCGTCATAGCTCGCGACCCCTGGCGCATCCGGCCCGTCAATCCTCCGGGCACATGGTGTAGGGACCGATGGCCTTTACGATCAGGTCCATCACCAGCTTGGTCTGGGGCGAGACGAAATCGTCGGCCCGCCGCAGCAGGCCCACCCGGGTCAGCTCCGCCGGGGTCTCGCAATCCAGGATCACGAACTCGCCGGCGTCGACTTCGCTCAGCACCACGTCGGCCGGCAGGATGGTCAGGGCCTCGATGTCCGACAGGGTGTGGCGGATCAGGGCGATGGAGTCGGTGCGCACGATCTGGGCCGGCAGCGGCAGGCCGCGGACGTGGAAGAAATTGATGAAGTTGCGCTGGAAGCCCTCGCCGCTGAGGGTCGCCCAGCGGGCCAGGGACAGTTCCTGCGGCGAGACGGGCCGGCCGGCCAAGGGATGCTTGGCGTTGGCGATCACCCGGGAGTGATGCTCGAACAGCGGGGTGATGGAGATGTCCTCGATCTCCTCCATGGCGCCCAGCAGCCCGAACCCGAACTCGATCGCGCCGGCCTGGACCGCCTCGAGCATTTCCAGGAAGCCGCTGGTCTTGACCGTCACCCGGACTTCCGGGGCGACCCGATGCAGTTCGGCCAGCACCTGGGGGATGAAGTAGTTGGCGTAGTTCTGGGTGATGCCGAAGGTGACTTCGCCAATCCGGGCGGCCTGGAGATCGCGCACCTCGCGCACCGATCGCGACACCTCGTTGAGGATGACCTTGGCCCGCTGCAGGACGCTCAGGCCGAAGATGGTCGGTTCGACCCCCTTGGGCTTGCGGATGAGCAGCGGCACGCCGAGCCGGGTCTCCAGGCTCTTGATGCTGCGGCTGAGGCCGGACTGGGAGATGTGGCTTTCTTCGGCGGCCTTCAGCAGGTTGCCGAACTGAACCGCGGCCGCGAGATGGCGCAATTGCTGGATTTCCATGGACTTTCCTCCTGGGCTCACCGGCCGTCGGTGTCGCCCGGAAAGCGTCATGACCCAATCGCCATGTGGTCCCGGTCGCCCGAAAGCTCATATTGTGCTTAGCGCCCTGGCGATCCTTGCCTGACGCGAAAGTCATATGACTACGGATTATGCGACGGCGGGCGCATGGCGTTTAAGGATTCCGCATAGCGGTCATTCCCGGCTTTGGACGAGGCGCCGACAGAGCCGCTGCTAGGGTCCTGGCTCCGACGGAGCGTCCGTCGCTCAGCTGGGAGTGGTCATGGATCAGGCGGTGAAGCGGGTGCGTCCGCGGCGGTACTTCGTGGACACCTCGCGCGGCTATGTCCACGTGCAGGATTGTGGCGCGGGCGACAGGACGGTGGTGTTCGTCACCATCACTTCATTCGGGGGCGGGTTGCTGGACGACGTCCTGCCGCTGATGGCCGAACGGGGCTATCGCGCCATCGCCATCGACATGATGGGCTATGGCCTGTCCGACAAGAAGTCCGAACCCTGGTCGATGGAGGACTTCGCCGACAATATGCAAGAGGTCTTCGCCCTGGCGGGCGCGTCGCCCGACGCCATCGTCAGCGGCCACTTCTCCAGCCTGATCGGTCTGGAGCTCGCGGCCCGCAGCCTGCCCGGACTCAAGGGTCTGGTGATCGATGGAGCGCCGCTGATCGGCGAGGACATTCAGGCCAACTACAAGCCCGGCGATGGCCCGACTCCCCTCGACTGGGACGAGGAAGGGACCCACGCCGTGGCCTTCTGGAAACGCGCCTATGGCCTGATGAAGCGCCTGAACCCCGAGGCGCCGCTGGAGGCCCAGCCCAGCAACCGTGTCCGCCAGGCCTATCTGGCCTACCAGGCGGTCAGCTCCTTCGAGCCAGGCACCTTCGAGGCCTATGCGACCTTCGATGTCCGCAAGCGCATCAAGGACATCGCGATCCCGGTGCAATGCATGTGCGCCGACACCGACTGGAACCTGCCGCACCACCCCTATTACGTCGAGAACATCCCCCACGCCCGCGAGGTGCGCTTCACGGGCGTCCACCCCATGCATGAGCTGAACAAGCCCGAGCGGGCGATCGAATATGTCGAGGTCATCGACGGCTTCGTGCGGACGCTTTAGCCGAGGTCGGGAGCGAACTCCGCCCGGATCGCCTGACTGTCAGCCCCGATGGCCGGAACCCTGGCCGGGGTCGGCAGGGCGGCGGCGCCCAGCACCGGCGGGGCCGGGGCGTCGATCCGGCCTCCCGGCGTTTCCACCACGATCCGCCGCAGATGCGGGTGGCCCGCCAGGTCGGCGGTGGTGTTGATGGCGCCATAGGCGATGGACGCGGCGTTCAGCCGGTCGATCACCACCGCGCGGGGGAGGGCTTCGAACACCTCCGCCAGGATCGCGTTCAGGGCCGGGCGGTTGGCGACCCGGACGCTGTTGGTCGCGAACCGGGCGTCTGTCGCGACCTGGGGACGCCGCAGCACCTGGGCGCAGAAGTTCACCCACTCCCGTTCGTTCTGGATCGACAGCAGCACCTCACCGTCCTGGCAGCCATAGGCGCCATAGGGGGCGATGGAGACATGGTGCAGGCCCGCGCGGGGCGGAACCACGCCGCTCGCCTCGTACTGGATCAGCGGTACGGCCATCCACTCGGCGGCCACGTCGAACAGGGCGACGTGCAGGTGCGCGCCGCGCCCGGTCGTCTGGCGGGCGAGCAGGGCCTCGAGCACGGCGGCATAGGCGTTCATGCCGGTGGCGATGTCGCAGACCGACACCCCGATCCGCCCCGGTTGTTCCGGCGCGCCGGTCACCGAGGCCAGGCCGCTCTCAGCCTGGATCAGCAGGTCGTAGCCCTTGCGGTCCCGGAACGGTCCGACGGGCCCATAGGCGGAGATGTCGACAGTAATCAGCTGTGGGAACCGCTCCGCCAGCTGGGTCGCGCCGACGCCCAGGCGGTCCACGGCGCCGGGCGCGAGGTTCTGGACAAAGACGTCGGCCTTGGCGAGCAGGCGCTCCAGCAGGGCCATGTCCTCGGCCGCCTTGACGTCCAGCACCAGGGATTCCTTGCCCCGATTGAGCCAGGCGAAATAGGACGACACCTCGCCGGCGGCCCGGTCGTAGTCGCGGGCGAAGTCGCCCTCGGCCCGCTCGATCTTGATCACCCGGGCCCCGGCGTCGGCCATGCGACAGGTGGCCAGAGGCGCGGCCACCGCCTGTTCGAGGGCGACGACGAGGACGCCGTCCAGCGGGCCCTTGCCCATGCTCAATAGGACCTTGGCAGGCCGAGCACATGCTCGGCGACATAGGCCAGGATGAGGTTGGTGGAGATGGGGGCGACCTGGTAGAGCCGGGTCTCTCTGAACTTGCGCTCGACGTCATATTCCTCGGCGAAGCCGAAGCCGCCGTGGGTCTGGATGCACATGTC
>NZ_CANCLE010000212.1 GCF_947378715.1 Phenylobacterium aquaticum | reverse complement strand
GGCACGGCGCCGATCGCGGCCGAGGGCGGAACGGCATGTCCGGGCGACGTGGCCGGCCAGACGCGCCGCTGTTTCGAGATCGCCGAGGCGGCGCTGATCGAGGCGGGCGCGAGCCGCAAGGACGTGATCCGCACGCGCATGATGTTGACCGACATCACTCGCTGGCGGGAAGCCGCCGACGTGCACGGGGAATGGTTCGTGGGCGTGCGCCCGGCCTGCACCTTCGTCGAGGTGAAGGGTTTCATCGATCCGGCCTGGCTGGTGGAGATCGAGATCGACGCGGTGGTGGGGGCGTAGGGCCTAAAGCAGCTTCGGCAGGATGGCGGCGGCCAGCAGGGCCACGACGATCGCCGCCAGGATCAGGCCGGCCTTGGGGCGGCCGCCCAGCAAGGATTCGCCCGCGCCCTTGGCCGGCTTGGCGGCGGGCTTCGGGGCCTGGGCCTCGGCCCGGGCCTTCTTGTACTGAGAGAGGTCGACGACCTCGGGCTTTCTCTCGGCGCTCATGGCCAGACCCTAGCATAGATGGGGCCGCACATAGAAATCATGGGGCCGGTTGACGCTCGGTCCACCTTGCCGCTCGCCCGTGCGGAGGGCAAATACTGGGTGAAGGTCCGACCGTCCCCGACCCAGCCAAGGCTCCGTGCTCCATGACCAACCTCTTTGCGCCGCTTAAGTTCGCCCGTGGCCCGGCCATGAAGAACCGCTTCATGCTGGCCCCCCTGACCAACACCCAGAGCCACGCGGACGGGGTGCTGTCGGACGAGGAGTTCCACTGGCTGACGCTGCGGGCCAAGGGCGGGTTCGGCCTGACCATGACCTGCGCGGCGCACGTGCAGAAGATCGGCCAGGGCTTTCCCGGCCAGCTGGGGATCTTCTCCGACGCCCACCTGCCGGGCCTGACCCGGCTGGCCAAGGCCATCAAGGCCGAGAACAGCCTGGCGGTGGTGCAGCTGCACCACGCCGGCAACCGTAGCCCTGCGGAGCTGATCGGCGAGGCGCCGGTCTGCCCCTCGGATGATCCAGACACCGGCGCCCGGGCCCTGACCGAGGCCGAAGTGGCCCAGCTGAAGGCTGACTTCATCGCCGCCGCGGTGCGGGCCGAGCAGGCCGGCTTCGACGGGGTCGAGATCCACGGCGCCCACGGCTACATCCTCTGCCAGTTCCTCAGCGCCGAGCTCAACCGGCGCACCGACGCCTATGGCGGCTCGGCCGCCAACCGCGCGCGGCTGATCCTGGAGATCATCGACGGCATCCGCGCCGCCACCCGCGCCGACTTCAACCTGGGCATCCGCCTGTCGCCGGAGCGGTTCGGCCTGCAACTGACCGAGATCGTCGACCTGGCCCGCCAGCTGCTGGCCGAGGGCAAGATCGACTATCTCGACATGTCGCTGTGGGATTGCTTCAAGGAGCCCACCGAGGCGGCGTTCAAGGGCCGGAGCCTGATGAGCTACTTCGCCGAGCTGCCGCGCGGGAACGTGCGCCTGGGCGTGGCCGGCAAGATCATGACCGGCGCTCAGGCCCGCGCGGTGCTGGAGGCCGGGGCCGACTTCGCGGTGATCGGCCGCGCCGCCATACTGCACCACGACTATCCGCAGAAGGTCGCCGCCGATCCGGACTTCACGCCCATCGCCCTGCCAGTGACGGCCGAGCACCTGCGCCAGGAGGGGCTCAGCCCGGCCTTCGTCACCTATATGTCCGCCTGGCCGGGCTTCGTGGCCCAGCCGGAAACCGCCGACGCCTAGAAGAGATCCTCCGCCAGCACGACCCCGTCACGGCGCAGGGTCTCGACCCTGAAGGTCCCGGCCGGCTCGGCGCGCAGCAGCTCGCCCTGCGGCCGGGCCAGGGTCAGCCAGTCGAGCCCGGCCTGGGGCGGCAGGGTGACGATCTGGCGGTCGTGATAGGGGGCGACGTCCGGCCCCGGCTGGGTGGTCAGCAGGCTGAAGCAGCCGTCCTTGACCAGGCCCGCGATCCAGAACCAGCCGCCCGCAGCGCGGGTGAAATAATGCTGGTCCTTGAGCTTCACCTTCGGCGCGGCGGGCGCCGTGTATTCATAGAAGCCGTCGGCGAAGATCAGGACCCGGTCGCTGTGGGCGAAGTCGCGACCCTCTGACCGGAAGTTGAACACCGGGGCGCCCTTCGGCCCAGGCCAGGCCCAGGGGATCATGGATCCGACCAGGGTCCCGCCGTTCAGCCGGAACACCGGCGAGGTGTCGCGGATGCGCACGCTGGCCTTGCCCGCCAGGTCATTGGGGGTGGCGCCGCCCTCCCATTCAAAGCGCGGCGGCGGCGAGAGAATCTCGAATTCCCGCAACAGGTCGTCGAGGGCGGTCTTGCGGGAGATCTCATTGCACATGACCCCATTCAGCCGGGCTTGGAGCGCTGCGTCCAGGGGCGGCTATTCGTCGGGTGCTTCCGGCACATGCCGAGCCAGGTCCATGGCGTCGTGAAGAATCCGAACGACCTGGATTTCTCCCATGTCCGTGGCTCGAAACAGGATGACGTGGCGACCGCGTCGTCCGAGGCGGGCGACATGCAGGCTTCTCAGGTTTGGTGCGATCTCGTCGCGTCCGCGAGCGCCGAGGGTGTCCGGTCCGGCCCCCAGCGCCCTCAGGGCGGCCACCAAGGTTTGGCGGTACATATTGGCCTGTGCTGGACCAAAGCGCTCTCGGCTCCAGAGCAGGATCTCGCCAAAGTCGCGCTCGGCCGGCGCCGACAGACGAATGGTCCAACGCGCCAAGATCAAGCGCCCGGCTTGCGTCCCAAGATCTCGTCGGCGAGGTCATCCAGATACTCGGCAAGTCCATCGCCGTCGGCGAAATGCCGGCCCTCGCCCCGCTCAAGCGATCGCAGGCCGTGTTGGGCGGCTTCACGCAGGGTATGGAGTTTGGCGGCGTCCTCAGCCTCGCGGCGCTCGATCAACCGAAGGCCTTCGCGCACCACTTCGCTGGCGTTCTGGTAGCGGCCGCTTTCCACGAGGTCGGCGATCATGGCCTCTTGGCGGTCGGTCAGGACAACGTTGCGCGTGGACATGGAGACCCTCCGTTCGACCTCTGGAGCATAGTCCATTGGCATATTATGCCAATGGAATCTAAGCCGCCGCCGTCCACCAGGTGGAGGCGAGGGTGAAGGCGGCGTGGCGCAGCATCTGCTTCTTGTCGCTGTCGCGGTCGGGACAGACGATGACGATCTGGGCGGCGCCCCGGGCGCAGATGCGGGTGCGGGCGTTGTCGAGCAGGCTGCGGCCGACATCGCGCCAGCGGGCCGGGCGGGCGACGCAGAAGTCATCGATCAGGAAGGTGGCGCCGCCCGGTGCGTAGACCGGCGGTGCGGGGGCGGGCCGGCCGATCAGGAAGCCCACGATCTCGCCGGCCTGCTCGGCGACCAGGAACAGGGTGTCGGGCCGCTGGCGTAGATTGGTGAAATAGGTGCGCGAGATCTCCGCCGCGTGCGGTGACGGGCGCCAGAAGATCGGCTGCCAGAACCGGCGGCGACCGCGCTCGGCCTCGAGCAAGGCGACGCAGGCGCCGACATCCTCCCCGCACGCGGCGCGGATGTGGGGCGCTGGACCCTTCACCGGGCCCGCTCCACGATCAAGGGCATGCCGCCCACCGGCTTCAGGGTCGTGTGGGCGCGGGGGGTGACGGTGTGGCCGACCACGGGGCGGAAGCTGAAGCGGGCCAGCCAATGGGACAGGATGATCAGGGCCTCGGCCTGGGCGAAGGCCATGCCGATGCAGATGCGTGGGCCGGCGCCGAAGGGGATGTACTGGAAACGTTGGTGGCTGGCCTTGGCCTCCGGATCGAAGTGTTCCGGATTGAACAGCTCGGGCTGGTCCCAGAGGCGGCGATGGCGATGCACCACCCAGGGCCAGACGCTGATCATGTCGCCCTTGCGCACCGGCAGGCCGCAGATCTCGTCCTCGGCCAGGGCCTCGCGATCCATGCGCGGCGCGGGGGGATAGAGCCGCAGGGTCTCCTCCCAGACCATCTTCAGATAGGGCAGGCGGCCCAGGATCTCGGTCGGGGTTCCGCCGGCGTCCCAGGCGGCCTGGGCCTCCTCCCGCGCCCAGGCCTGGGCCTGGCGGTCGCGGCTGAGCAGATAGAGCGCCCAGGCCAGGCCATTGGCGGTGGTCTCATGGCCGGCGACGAAGAAGGTGACGGCGTTGTCCAGGGCGAGCTTGGCGGCCTCCTTGGGCGGATAGCGCTCGGCGAAGGCTTCCAGCAGCCGGGTCATGAAGTCGGCGCTGGGGGAGGGGCTGGCCTGGCGTCTGGCGATGAAGGCGGACAGATGACCGAGCAGCACCTTGCGGCCCTGGTTGGCGCGGCGCTGCAGCGGGCTCTGGTCCAGCCAGGGCATGCCGAACAGGAAGCCCAGGCGGTACTCGCCGGCTGCGGCGACCACGGCGTCGATATCGCCGGAGGTCGCCTCGAAGCTGAGGCCCGCCTCGCCGGAGAACAGGGCTTCGTTGATGACCTCGAAGGTGGTGCGGGTGGCCTCGGCGGCGACGTCGATGTGGTCGTCGAGGCCCGTGGCCCAGCGGTCGGCGGTGCGCTCGGCGACCCGGGCGAAGATCGGGTTGAACTGGCCCAGCGCGGCGGGGGTGAAGACCGGGGCCATCAGCCGGCGCTGGTCACGCCAGATCTCGCCCTCGGCGGTGAACAGCCCGTCGCCGAGCGAGGGGGCGAGCGCGCGGCGGATCAGGTTGGGCTTGGGATAGTTGGCGACATTGTCGAGGAAGACCCGCTTGATCCCCTCCGGATCGCTGACCCCGATATAGTTCAGATGCAGGACCCGCCGCTTGCGGTTGAGGATGTCGAAGGTCTCCTTCGGCCAGCCGACCAGGGGGTTCCTGGCGGTCTCGCCCAGGAACATGTCGAACATGGTGGGCCAGTGGTCCGGCTGGTCCGGGGCGGCGGGGCGGAAGGGCTCGTGGGCGGGCGCGCGCAAACGCACGTTCCCCAGGGCCGCAGGGGCGAGATCGGTCATGTCAGGCGTCCTTCACCGGGGCGTCGTCGCGTCCGGCTCGCCCATACGATGTAGAAATTGCAGCCCTGCGCCAAACGATATAACGGTGGTCTTCTTGTGAGCTGAAATCACATGGACAAACGCGTTCTTCCTCCGCTGACGGCGCTGCGCGCCTTCGAGGCCTTCGCCCGGCTGGGGCGGATGACGCTGGCCGCCGACGAACTGTGCGTCACCCATGGCGCGGTCAGCCGCCAGATCCGCAGCCTGGAGGTCGCGCTGGGCCTGGTATTGACCGAGGGCCCGCGTCACCGGCTGAAGCTGACCGAGGCCGGGGAGCGGCTGGCCGGCTCCCTCTCCGTGGCCTTCGATTCGGTGGCCCGCACCGTCGCAGAGCTGAAGTCGGCTGCTGCCCAGGAACTGCATCTCTCCTGTGTTGGCACCCTGGCCATCCGCTGGCTGATCCCGCGCCTGCCGGTGTTCCATGCCGCCCATCCCGGGGTGCGGGTGCGGGTGACCG
>NZ_CANCLE010000211.1 GCF_947378715.1 Phenylobacterium aquaticum | reverse complement strand
GATTGGCCCGGATCGACCAGCACCTTCTTGCCGGCCAGGTCGGCCAGGGCCTGGGGCAGGTCATCCGGGGTCTCCAGGCTGACCTGGTTACCGAGCCAGGCCGGCAGGTCCTCCGTGACCTTGGCGGGGTCGAGGAACAGCCGCGCCGTTCCGTCGCTGTTGAGGATGGCCTGGCCCAGGGGCAGGGGGGAGCGGATCACGTCGCCGCCCCGGACATTGAACAGCCAGGCGATCGAGGACGGGGCGGTGAGGACGGCGGCGTCGGCGCCCTTGGCCTGGATGTCGGCGCCGACCCTGGCGCGCTTGGCGGCCGAGGCGTCGCCGGCGTATTCCAGGGCTTGCGCGACCACCGGGGCCTGGGGCTGGCCGGGGCGGTCCGCGCCCCAGGCGAGGTCCAGGGGGTTGGCTTCGACCGGCCTCAGCTGGGCGCCGGTCTTGGCGGCGGCGGCGCGCAGGCGGTCGAGCGCGTCGGGGCTGTGCAGACGCGGGTCATAGCCCAGCACCTGGCCCCTGGCGGTGGCGGCCTCCAGATAGGCGGGCACCCCGCCCTCGACCAGATCGCGGATCTCGAAGGTGGCGGCGTCCACCTGGTCGCGGACCTGAAGCGTGTAGCGGCCATCCACGAACACGGCGGCCTTGTCCTTCAGGATCACCGCCGCGCCGGCCGAGCCGGTAAAGCCGGTGGCCCAGGCCAGCCGGTCATTGGCGGCGGGCAGGTACTCGTTCTGATGCTCGTCCTCGTGCGGCACGAGGAAGCCGTCGAGCCCCTGTTCGGCCATGGCCTGGCGGATCAGCGGCACATGCCTGGGGCCAAAGGAGCGGTCAGTGGTTTCATTGAACGTCTGGTGCATGGGGGCATGTAAGCGGTTCGCGAGGCGGTCGCAAAGGGCGCGGCTTGCGCATTCCGGCGAGAGACGGGTAGTCTTCGCCCATGATCGCCTTCGTCGCCGCCTGTGGTTCGAATTCGCACGCCCCCCTCGGGGTCGTTCGTCTTCGCGCGCCTTAGACCAGGCCCAGACGACCGGACCCCCGCCAGATCGGCCGGGGTCGCCTGACGAGCCCTTCCGATCCCCCCCTCGGAAAGCTCGACATGACCCTCCTCGCCGACGACACGCCGCCCTGGTTTCCGCTTGAGACCGAACGCCTGATCCTGCGCGACCCGCGCGAGGAGGACTTCGACGACATCCACGCCTATGCCCAGCTCGACGATGTGGTCCGCTACATGGCCTGGGGCCCCAACACCCCGGCCATGACCCGCGAAGTGCTGGATCGCTGGCTGAGCGCAGCGGGCGGCTGGCCACGAACAGAGGTCAATCTGGTGGTCGAGGACAAGGCGCAGGCGCGGGTGATCGGCTCCATACGTCTGGCGATCCAGGACGAGGTCCATCGCACGGCGGACTTCGGCTACTGCTTTCACCCCGACGCCTGGGGCCGGGGGATCGGCACGGAGGCGGCGCGCGCCATCCTGGGGGCGGCGTTCGGTCCCTTGAATCTGCACCGGGTCTGGGCGACCTGCGACGTCGAGAACCGGGGCTCCTGGGGCATCATGGAAAAGCTCGGCATGCGGCGCGAGGGAACCTTCCGCAAGCACCTCAAGCCCCGGGGCGCGTGGCGCGACACCCACCTCTACGCCCTGCTCGCCGAGGAGTGGATCGGCTAATTGTGCCCGGGTATAATTGACAAGGCGCGCGGGGCGGACCATAGGTGCGCCCATGGAAAAGTCACGCCGCCGGGACATGGTCCAAGCCTATAAGGAAGCCAAGACGCCGTTCGGGGTGTTTGGCCTGCGATGCCTGCCGACGGACGAGCTCTGGATCGGGGCGAGCCCCAATCTGGCCGCCCAGGAGAACGCGGTGCGGTTCACCCTGAAGATGGGAAAGCATCCGAACCGGGGCTTGCAGGCCGCGATCCAGGCGCATGGCCCTGCGGCCTTCGCCTATGAGATTGTCGAGACCCTGGACGATCAGGACCTGAGCCCGATGGGCAAGTCGGACCTGCTGAAGCGTCGGGTCGTCCACTGGATCGAGGCTCTGGCCGCCAAGCCGCTGATCGGCGCCGCCTGACGCCGCCCAAGTCGGGTGGACTTTTGTCCCGGGCGCGGCGACCCTGCGGCGAAGACGGCCAGGGAGGGAACCATGAGTTGTTGTGACCACGCGCCAAGGGGCGAGGGATTTTCGCGTCGCGCGGCGATGGGGGCCATCGCCCTGGGCGGCGGGGTCTCGCTGCTCACCAGCTTCAGCCCGCAGCGCGCCTTCGCGGCGGGCCATGCCGACGCCCTGCTGCTGAACTGCATGGACTACCGGCTGGCCAACGACATCACCCGCTATATGGAGCAGCGGGGGCTGGCCGAGCAGTATGACCAGCTGATCCTGGCGGGGGCCTCGCTGGGCGCCCTTAACGACAAATATCCCGCCTGGACCGAGGTGTTCTGGGCCCACCTGGACCTGGCGATCCAGCTGCATCAGATCCACCGGCTGATCGTCATCGATCACCGTGATTGCGGCGCCTACAAGCTCTTGCTCGGCGAGGCGGCGGTGAAGGATCCAGACACTGAGCTGAAGAGCCATGTGAAGCAGCTCTACGCCCTGCGATCGGTGGTGCTGACCCGCTATCCGCACCTGGATGTCGAGCTGGGGCTGATGTCCCTCGACGGCAGCGTGATACCGATAGTTTAGTGCGGCAGGTCTGACGGGGTATAGCCGCCGATCAGGGCGGAGCTGTCCTGGTTACTCTTGTCCTGAGCGGCCTGGGTTGCCTGGGCGTCGGGGCCGGTGGCCGTGCCCTGGGCGGTCAGGGCGTCTGACGAGGGGGTCGCGGGCGCGGCCGGACTGGTGGCGGAGGCGTCGGGCGCTGTGGGGCCGGCGTTGTCGCCGCTCTCGGCCGCCGGCGCGGGCGCCTGCGGTCCCTCAAGGACCGACTTGAGAACCAGATAGACGACGAGGAAGGCCAGGGCCGCCAGCACGGCGATGACCCAGGGCCTGAGCCTGCGCCGTGGGCGGCTTTCGACGACGGCCTCCTCGTGCTCGGCCTCGTCCCCGGTCTCGGGGTCCAGATCGAAGGGGGCGTCGTCGGTCGCCACTAGGCCCTCACGAGCACCAGGGCCGCCCAGGCGTCGCGGTGGATGCGGCGCATCAGGCGGAAGCCGCGCGAGCGATAGGCGGCCAGCACCCGGCGCTCCTGAGTGCGCAGCAGGCCCGACAGTATGGCGATGCCGCCGGGGACGAGCGCGCCCTTGATGTCCTGGGCGAGCGCCACCAGCGGCGGGGCCAGGATGTTGGCGAACACCAGGTCATAGGGGGCCTGGACGCGGACGGCGCGGTGGCCAAGGCCGGAGGCGTAGACGAAGCGCGCGCCGGCCTGGTTCAGCTTGGCGTTCTCGCCGGCGATGCGGACCGAGGGCTTGTCGATGTCGGTGCCGACGGCGATCGGCGTGCCGGTGCGGGCGGCGGCGATGGCCAGGACCCCGGTGCCCGCGCCCACGTCCAGCACGCGCTTGAACCGGCGGGCCTTGAGCAGGGCGTCATAGGCGATCAGGCAGCCGACCGTGGTGCCGTGGTGGCCAGTGCCGAAGGCGGCGCCCGCCTCGATGCGCAGATTGACGGTGTTGGTGGGGGCGCGGCCCTTGTCATGGGCGCCGAAGATGAAGAACCGGCCGGCGCGCACCGGCGGCAGGCCGGACAACGACATGGCCAGCCAGTCGGCGTCGGCCAGCTTCTCGACCACCACCCGCAGGTCCGGATATTCGCCCAGCCGGGCGACCAGGCCATCGATCTCCTCCTGGGAGGTCGGGAAGGCGTCGATGCGCCAGACATCGTGGTCCTCGTCCTCTTCCAGGATGGAATAGGTCGCGCCCTCCAGCAGGACGTCGGCGTCGATGGCGTCGGCGGCGGCTTCGGCCACGGCGCGGGGCCCACGGGCGATGATCTGGACGGCGTCGTCGGTCATGCGCCCCCTCTAGAGCCTGAGCGCCGGAAAGGCGAGGGCCGTCAGTTCGCGGGCGGGTGGGGGAGGCCGGGATCGGGCGGTGTCGGCGGGGCGTAGCTGTCGAGGCCAGCCAGGATGTCACCGCCCATCGAGGGCGGCGGGGCGGCGGGCAGGTCGGCCTGGGCGATGGCGTCGCTCGCGTGGGCCTCGACGCGCACCTGGGCCAGGGTCGGGACGTGAACCGGCGCGGATCGCGGCGCGGGTTCGTCGGGGGCTGGCTCGTCCTGAAGGGCGGCGGCGGCCGCGCCGGGCGTGGCCCAGTCCGTGCCGATCACATAGTCCGGGATCTCGCCGGTGAAGCTGGTCCAGTTGGCGGCCAGTGCGTGTCCGAGGCCGCGCGGCTTGCGGACCGGCAGGGGCTGGGCGTCCTGGGCGATGGCCAAGGCCCCGAAATCGGGCGTCACCAGTCCGCCGGCTGCGAGCCCCAGCAGGGCTGCGGCGCCGATGCCGAGCAGCAGGATCTTGGTCTTTTCAGAATCCATGGCGGAGCTATAGCGCGCCAGCTGCCCGGAGGTTCACGCCATTCGACGGGCAAGCGCGCGTCTGTGATCCGGCGCCCTGACCAGGGCGCCGGACCGCAGGTTCAGACGCTGGTCTTGGCGAGCGTCGTGGCCCGTTCGATCAGGTCGGCGATGGTCCCGACCAGGGGCTTGGGCAGGTTGTGGCCCATGCCGGGGACCATGTGCAGTTCGGCGCCGGGGATGGTCGCGGCGGTGTCCTCGCCGCCGGTGGGCTGCACGAGGGGGTCATCGATCCCGTGGATCACCAGGGTCGGCGCCGTGATGCCGGCCAGGGCCGCGCGGCGGTCGCCGCTGGCCACGATCGCCGCCATCTGGCGGGCGAAGCCGACCGGATGGAAGGACCGCTCATAGGTGGCGCGCAACTGGGCCTTGAGCTCGCCAATGTCGGCCGAGAAGGCCGGGCCGGCCATGACCTTGGCGCCCTCGACCCCGTGATCGAGGAAGGCCTCCAGGTCGACGGCCGGATCGGGACCGCGATTGGTCAGGCGCTCCATGGCTTCCGGCTTGGCCGGGGGCAGGGCGGGGTTGCCGGTGGTCGACATGATCGAGGTCAGCGACAGCACCCGGTGCGGATGCTCGGCGGCGACCATCTGGGCGATCATGCCGCCCATGGAGGCGCCGACCACGTGGGCGCGGTCGATCTCGAGCGCGTCCATCAGGCCGGCGGCGTCGGCGGCCATGTCGGACAGGAAGTAGGGGGCCGGCGGCTTCTGGCCGGCCATCAGGGCGGTGTAGATCGCTGCCATGTCGGGCATGCCCAAGTGGTCCAGCTTCTGCGACAGCCCAACGTCGCGGTTGTCGTAGCGCACCACGCGGAAGCCGCGATCGGCCAGGTTCTGGACCAGCTCCATCGGCCAGGCGATCATCTGGGCGCCCAGGCCCATGATCAGCAGCAGGACCTCGCCGTCCTCCGGCCCGTGAGCGTCATATTCGAAGGTCAGGCCGTTGGCGGTGATCTGCGGCATGGGGGTTTCCTTGCGTCCCTGAGGTTTGGCGGAACCTTAGGGAGGGTGGGGAGCCGAGGGAAGGGCTCA
>NZ_CANCLE010000210.1 GCF_947378715.1 Phenylobacterium aquaticum | reverse complement strand
CAACGCCCTGCGACTCTGGCGGGACCTGGACCAGGCATGATCGTCATTCCCATGGCCGGCCGCTCCCAGCGGTTCTTTGACGCCGGCTACACCCTCCCGAAGTTCATGCTGCCGCTCGGCGGCGAGAGCGTCTTCGCCCATGCGGTCGGAAGTTTCGCGGCCTATTTCGCGAGCCTACCCTTCCTGTTCATCGTCGCCCCCGGCGCCGAAAACATCGCCTTCGTCGAGGCCGAGTGCGCGCGGCTGGGCGTCGCCTCGGCCAGGGTCTTAGAGCTTACGGCCATCACGGCGGGACAGGCCGAGACCGTGGCGATCGGCTTGGACGGGGCGGGGATCGATGACGCCGAGCCGATCACCATCTTCAACATCGACACCTTCCGTCCCGGCTTTGAATTCCCAGGCGCCTGGTTCGCCGGCCTCGATGGCTGGCTGGAGGTGTTCGAGGGCGAGGGCGCCAACTGGTCCTATGTCCGTCCCGCCGAGGGTGACCTGCCGCTGGCTGCCGAGACGGCCGAAAAGCGTCGGATTTCAAATCTCTGCTGCACGGGCCTCTACCACTTCGCCCGGGCCGGCGATTTCCGGGCGGCCCTGGCCGCCGAACGCCTCGCCCCCCAGGCGGCGGAGCTCTATGTGGCGCCGCTCTATAACCACCTGATCGGTCGGGGCGGCAAGACGGGCTACAGCCTGATCGACCCCGCCGACGTGATCTTCTGCGGAACGCCCCAGGAATATCAGGCGCTTCTGACGCCCGCCTGAATCAGGCCTGCTTGATGGTCTTGACCAGCTTGGCGGCCCGCGCGGTCCAGCTGTGCTCGGCCTGGGCGCGCTTGGCGCCGGCCCGGGCCATGGCGGCCAAGGCGGCCGGATCGGCGAGCAGATCGGCGATCTGGCCGGGCACGGCGTCCAGCCTGTTCCAGCCATAGGTCGCCATCTCGCGGCCCGGCTTGAAGGCCTCGGCGTAGTACTTGCTCTCGTCGGAGAGCACCGCCGCCCCGCCGCACATGGCGGTGAACACCCGCTCATGGCCGCCGGCGACGAAGCCGTTATTGGCGTTCAGCACCAGCCGGGCCCGGCGCAGCAGATGCAGGGTCTCCTCGAAGCTGCCGACGCCGCCATAGGCGAAGCTCGGATAGAGCCCGAGCAGGGGCTCCCAGCCGGCGCCATAGATGGTCAGGGGCGCGCCGCCCCGGCCAAGTTCATGCAGCAAGCGGTCGCGGTGACAGGCCTCGGCGAAGGCCTGAGGGGCCTGCAGCAGCGGCAGGAAATCCTTGAACAGTTCCGGGGTGAGCTCGGCCTGGAATTCGTCGGCCAGGGCCAGGCGCAGGGCGTCGAGGAGGGGCAGGCGGGCGTCGGCGGCCATGCGCTGGGCCACGGCTTCGATGGCCGTGCGGGCCGGGGTGTCGGCCTCCTGGCGCCACGGCATGGCCGGCGCGCCGCGATAGGTGCCGGTGAACAGCACCGGGATGTCGCGTTTGGCGAACGCCTCATCGGACGTATCCAGCGGCTCGGCCAATTCATTGGCGCCAGGCGGCAGGAAGCCCAGCTGGCTGAAGCCCCGCCCCTTGGTCCAGGCGGTCATGAACTGCACGTGGCTGCGGTCCAGGAACAGGGCGGCGTTGCGCTTGATCGGCGTCGAGAGCCGGGGAATGTGGTGGATCGGGTGGTCCACATAGAGCGAGGCATAGACCACGCCGAGGGCGTCATAGACGCTGGCCTCGCCGGTCTTCAGGTCGCTGCCGACCCCGCCGATCCCGAAATAGGCGTCCGGCCTGGCCTGGAAGCTGGCGTTCAGCTGGGCGATGGCGTCGGGCGCCGTCAGGTCGATGATCGCGGCCTCGTGGCCCAGGCCCGTCAAGGCGGCGGCCAGCTGGTCGATATGCAGCCGCAGGGAGCCGTATTGCGACTGGCCCTTGAACAGAATGAAGCGCACGTCCGACCCTTTCCTGAGCCTGGCCCTATTGTCCGCCGATTCCCCCGGTCGAGGGTGCGCCCGGCGGTTGCGGGCGACTATCGGCGCGGGCGCCGGCGCGCTAAGCCAAGCGGATGATGAGATGGATTCCTGCGGTGCTTGCCGCCTGTGTTGCGGCGTCAGCGCACCTCCCGGCCCAGGCCGCCGAGGCCGGCGCCAGCGCCTATGTGCTCTACAAGGACGCCACCCTGATCGATGGGACGGGTGCGCCGCCCCAGGGGCCGGCCAGCATCCTGGTCAAGGGCGAGCGGATCGAGAAGGTCTGGCTGGGGAACACCATCGCCTTCAAGCTGCCGCCGGGTTCGCAGGTGGTGGACGCCTCGGGGCTCTATGTGCTGCCGGGCCTGGTCAACAGCCACGAGCATCTGGCGACGCCGCCCAATCGGCCCTTCGCCGAGGCCCAGATGAAGCGCGACCTCTATGGCGGGATCACCGCCGTGCGCGACATGGCCGACGACCTGCGCCAGGTCTCGGACCTGGCCCGCGCCGCCCGGGTGGGCGAGCTGCCGGGGCCGGACATCTATTACGCGGCCCTGATGGCCGGACCGGAATTCTTCGACGACCCCCGCACCCATGCGGTCTCAGCCGGGGCCGTGGCCGGCCATACGCCCTGGATGCAGGCGATCGACGCCCGGACCGACCTGAGGATGGCCGTCGCCCTGGCGCGCGGAACAGGCGCCTCGGCGATCAAGATCTACGCAGACCTGCCGGCCGAGCGGGTCAAGGCCATCACCGCCGAGGCCCATCGCCAGGGCATACCGGTCTGGGCCCACGCCGCCGTGTTCCCCGCCAAACCCTCCGACGTGATCGCCGCCCGGGCCGACGCGGTCAGCCATGTCTGCATGCTGGCCTATGAAGTCTCCGATCCGATCCCCAAGGCCTATCACCATCGTGCGCCGGTCGACGCGGCGCGGCTGGGACAGGGGGATAATCCCGTGATCGGCAAGCTGCTGGCCCGGATGAAGGCGCAGGGGACGGTGCTGGACGCCACCCTGTTCGTCTATGCCGGGCTCGACGCCAGCCACGCCGCCCATCCGACCGGACCGCAGCCCTATTGCACAACCGAGATCGCCGCGCGGCTGACCGACCAGGCGCGTCGGGCCAGTGTCATCATCAGCGCTGGCACCGACGGCTTCAGCGAGGCCGCCGATCCCTATCCGGCCCTCTATCAGGAGCTGGAGCTGTTGGTCGCCAGGGCCGGGTTCACCCCGATGCAGGCGATCCTCGCGGCCACGGCGGGCGGCGCCCGGGCCGTCACCGCCAATCCCGACTTCGGGACCATCGCCGCGGGCCAATTGGCCAATCTGATGTTCACCGCCAAGGACCCCACGGGCGATATCGGCGCCCTGCGCACCGTGGTCATGACCGTGAAGCGCGGGGTGATCTATCGCCGCGCCGACTTCAATCCGCAGGCGGACGCCGCCCAGCGAAAGGACGACTGATGCTCTCTCGCCGCCAGACCCTGACCTTCGGCGCCGCCAGCCTCGCGGCCGGCGCCGCGCCCGCCTTCGCGGCGGCGAAGAAGCCGATCATCATCAACGCCCTGGGCGGGATCATGAACCCGAACATCCCCCTGGGGCAGAAGACCCAGCTCCTGTCCGGGTCCGGCGACCTGGACATTGACACCCGCTCGATCATCGACGCCCGGGCCTCGGGCGTCACCGCCGTCAACTGCACCCTGGGCTATGTCGCCGGCCCGCAGGATCCCCACGCATTCTCGCTTGAGACCCTCGACGCCTGGGACGCGCTGGTGAAGGCCAATCCAGAGGATCTGCTGGTGGTCCGCAAGGCCAGCGACATCCTGAAGGCCCGCGACGAGGGCAAGGTCGGCCTGATCTATGGCTTCCAGAACGCCCTGCAGGTCGGCGAGCATCTGGAGCGGGTCGATGAATACGCCGCCCGGGGCGTCCGGGTGATCCAGCTGACCTACAATCCCGCCAACACCCTGGGCGACGGCTCCATGGCGCCCCAGAACCGGGGGCTCTCGCCACTCGGTCGTCAGGTGGTCGAGAAGCTGAACGCGGCCAAGGTCATGGTCGACCTGTCGCACAGCGGCGAGCGCACCTGCCTGGACGCCATCGCGGCCTCCAAGACCCCGATCTCGATCAATCACACGGGCTGTCGCGCGCTCACCGATCTGCCGCGCAACAAGACCGACGCCGAGCTGCGCGGGACAGCGGAGAAGGGCGGCTTCGTCGGGATCTATTTCATGCCGTTCCTGACCCTGGACGGCCATCCGCACGCGACCGATGTGGTCGCCCATATCGAGCATGCCCTGAAGGTCTGCGGTGAGGACCATGTGGGCATCGGCACCGATGGTTCGATCACCGCCATCGACGACCTCGACGTCTACAAGGGCGCCCTGGAGAAGGAGATCGCCGACCGGGTCGCCGCCGGCATCGGGGCCAAGGGCGAGCGTCCGGACACCTATCCCTTTGTCGTCGATCTGCGCGGGGTGGACCAGTTCAGGACGCTGGCCGGCATGCTGTCGGCCAAGGGCTATCCTGCCCGTGTCATCGACAAGGTGTTGGGGCTGAACTTCCTGGCCTATGCCCGGACCGTCTGGGGCTAAGCCTTTTGTCCGTAGCGGGCCGCGACGGCCGCCCAGCCGGCCAGCGAGAAGGTGGTCCAGAACGCGGCGGCGGTCTCCGAGGTCAGGCCCATCCGCTCAACCGGATCGCCTGACCCGACCATGGCGTTCAGCATCAGATAGGCGCCCAACGACGCCAGCCCGGGCGGCAGGCCATAGGTCGCTGCGGCGTGGCCGGCGAACACCCGATGCACGCTATCCGGCGCGGGCAGCGCATCGGCGCCCAGAAGCCGGGCGACGCCTGGGTCATTGAGCAGCATATGCACAAGGGCGCGGTTCTCGTTGCAATAGGCGAACACCCGCTCGGTCCCCAGTCGCACCCGCTCGGGAAAATCGTTCGCCTCGGCGGCCTTAAGGTCCCCCGCCGCCGGATGGTATTCACGGCTCAGCAGGGCCCGCAGCAGGTCTTCGACGGTCGAGAAGTGACGATAGATCAGCGCCTTGGAAATGCCGGCCTGGACGGCCACGGCCTCAAGGGTGCACTGCGAAAGGCCGCCCTCGAGGATCAAGGCCTTGGCGCTGTCGAGAATCTGCTCCCGACGATCTTCCCGCGACAACCGCGAGGCCCGCGCCCTGTCCATCGACTCACCCTGCGACAATCTCAACTCAGAGTAGGACGGTAGGCGCCGTCAGGTAAACAAACGCTACCCAAGATGGGGAGTAATCCGGCGAAGGCTGCGGTTTCATTCTGGCGACGTCTGGGCGATGGTCCTGGCTCTGTGAACTGAGCTTTCGGGGACGGCGCCGACCATGAGAATGACCCTTCGCGTATTGGCCCTGGCCGGCGGCCTGGCCCTGGCTGGCGTCGGACCGGCGCTGGCCGCCGACATGATCCTGCATGGCGGCCCGATCTACACCGGCGACGCCAAGGTCGAGGCCCTGGCGGTCAAGGGCGGCAAGGTCGCCTTCGCCGGATCGCTGGCCGAGGCCCGCAAGGCGGCGCCCGGCGCTCAGGACGTGGACCTGAAGGGCGCGACCGCCTTGCCGGGTCTGGTCGACGCCCACGCCCACCTGATGGG
>NZ_CANCLE010000209.1 GCF_947378715.1 Phenylobacterium aquaticum | reverse complement strand
CGGGGGCCGGCCCCGCCGGTCAGTTCCATCTCCGCCGCCATCAGGGACTGGCGCAGTTCGGTCAGGGTCGCCCCGCCGAACAGGGCGCCGATGAACAGGCCGTCGGGCTTCAGGGCGCGGCGGATCTGGATCAGGGTCCCGATCACGTCATTGGTCCAGTGCAGGGCGAGGCTCGAGACCGCCAGGTCGAGGCTGGCGAAGGCGAAGGGTAATTGCTCCTCGTCGACCATCAGCCGGGGCCCGTCGCGGCCGCCCAGCATGCCCAGGGCGATCTCGGTCTCGACCAGCAGGCCCACGCGGGGGGCGGCGTCACTGCTCGCCAGGGCGTTGCGGAACGCCCCGTTGCGCGCGCCGATATCGACAGCCCGGGGGAAGTCCCGCATGATCACCTCCAGCCGCGCGACAATGTCCTCGGCGGCGCGGCGCTTGAGGAAATCGGCCTGGCCATAGGCCTTGGCGGCGCGGTCGAGGCGGGTGCGCAACAGGGCCCGGTCGAAGATGCGGGGCGTGAGAGGCTGGGGGGCGCGTGACATGAGCCTGCAAGATGGCGTGTCGCGGGGCTGGTGGAAACCGGGTCCCCGGTGGATTTCCGCGATGCGGGCCGGTCTGGACCTGATCTTCCCGCCCCAGGCCCTGGACGACGGGCCGCGCCCGCTGGCCTCTGGCCTGAGCGCGGAGGCCTGGAGCCAGATCACCTTCCTCGACGATCCGGTCTGCGACGGTTGCGGGATTCCCTATGAATTCGACCAGGGCCCCGGCGTGCGCTGCGCCGCCTGCATGGCCAGGCCTCGGGCCTTTGACCGGGCCCGGGCGGCCTGCCTCTATGACGATGCCTCGCGCGGCCCGATCCTGCAGCTCAAGCACGCTGATCGCACCGATCTGGCCCCGTTGTTCGCGCGCTGGATCAGCCGGGCGGCCCGGGAGCTGATCGCCGAGGCCGATGTGATCGTGCCCGTGCCCCTGCATCCGACCCGTCTGCTGCGGCGCAGGTTCAACCAGTCGGCCGAGATCGCCCGGCCGCTCGCCCGGCTGACGGGGCTGGCCTATCTGCCTGATGCGCTCAGGCGGACGCGGGCGACGGAGACCCAAGGCGGCAAGTCCGGGGGCGGGCGGCGGCGCAATGTGGCCGCCGCCTTCGCCGTGCCCGCCTCTCAGGCGAAACGACTGGCGGGTCGCCGCGTGCTGCTGATTGATGATGTTCTGACCACCGGGGCGACGGCGGAGGGCTGCGCGCGGGCGCTGAAGGGCGCCGGGGCGCAATGCGTCAATCTGGCCGTAATCGCGAGGGTTAAAGAGGCCGCGAACAGGGCCATATAAGATCAATCAAGGATTTCGTGCGTTCATCGAGCCCATGCCCAACATCACCATCTACACCAAGCCCTACTGCCCCTACTGCGTTCGCGCCGTCTCCCTGCTGGAGAAGAAGGGCGTGAAGTTCGAGGAAATCGAGGCCGCCTTCGACGCCGAGAAGCGTCAGGAGATGATGCAGCGCGCCGGCGGCCGGGCCACCTTCCCGCAGATCTTCATCGGCGAGACCCATGTCGGCGGCTGCGACGACATGATGGCCCTGGAACAGACCGGCAAGCTCGACGCCCTGCTCGCCGCCTAGCGGCTGCGCACCAGGCTGAGCAGCGGCGGGATGAAGCCGAGCGCGCCCGCCCAGAGGATCCAGGCCGCGCCCTGCGCCAGGCCTTCGCCGCCGCCGCCATAGAGGCCGGGCGAGAAGGCGATCAACAGCGCGTCGCAGGCGGTGGCCGCCGCCGTGCCCAGGGCGACGCCGGTCACATATTGCGCCCCGTCGGCCAGGCCGCTGAGCCACTTCACCAGCATGATGGAGACCGGGATGAGCGGGACCGAGGCCAGGTAGAGGATCGCCAGATGCGGGCCGAACAGGCCGAGCGGACGGCCATACTGGATCGTCATCGCGCCGACGAACCAGAGGCCCATGCCGCTGGCCACGACTTTCAGGCACTGTGCGCGGGTGAGTTTGCCGTCCATGATCTTTCTCCCATATTGTAGCGACCGCTACATATTGCATCAATGTAGCGAGTGCTACAAGAGCCAATGACCATTCGAGACGATCGCCGCGCCGCCGCCCTGGCGCTCATGGCCGACCACCTCCTGGCGGAGGGGCTGGCGGGGGCGAGCCTGCGCCCGCTGGCCAAGGCGGCGGGGATCAGCGACCGCATGCTGCTCTATTATTTCGCCGACAAGGAGGAGGTGCTGAGCCTCACCCTCCTGACCATCGCCGGCCGGTTGCAGGGCGATCTGGCGGCCGTGTCGTCCGAGCCTGTCTCGCCGCGCGCCCTGGCGCCGGTTCTGTGGGGCGTGCTGCAAGGCCCCAGCATGAAGCCGGTGATGGCGCTCTGGCTGGAGCTGGCCGCCGCCGCCGCCCGGGGCCAGGAGCCCTTCGTGCGGATCGGAACCCAGATCGGCGAGGGCTTCCTCGACTGGGTCGAGGCGCGGCTCGCAGTGGCGCCGGGCGTTGATCGGCGGGCGACGGCGGCCCTGGTCCTGGGGGTGATCGACGGCCTGGTGATGATGGGCGGCGTGGGGCAGGCGGCGTTGGCCGAGCGGGCCCTGGCGCTGTGGGACTTGCCAAGCGGCTCCTGAGGCGCATCTAGGACGCCATGACCTATCGCGTCGCCCTGATCCAGACCCGCACGCCCGCGAGCCACGCTGCGGCGCTCGACCATATCGCGCCCCTGGTGCGTGAGGCCGCCGCCCAGGGTGCGCAGCTGATCGCCACGCCGGAAGGCAGCAACATCCTGCAGAAGGACAAGGCGAAGCTCCTGCCGCAGCTCGTCCTGCTGGCCGACGATCCGGTGGTCCGGGGGCTCCAGGCCCTGGCCGAGGAGCTCGGCGTCTGGCTGCTGGTCGGCTCGGCCCTGGTCAAGCGCGAGGACGGCAAGGCCGCCAACCGCTGCGCCCTGATCTCGCCGGCCGGTGAGATCGTCGCCACCTATGACAAGCTGCACATGTTCGATGTCGACCTGCCGACCGGCGAGACGGCGCGGGAGAGCGAGACCTATGAGCCCGGCGACCGGGCGGTGACCGTCGATCTCGGCGAGGCCAAGCTGGGCCTGACCATCTGCTACGACGTCCGTTTCCCGGCCCTGCACCGGGCGCTCGCCCTGGCCGGCGCCCAGGTGATCACCGTGCCGGCCGCCTTCACCCGCCCGACCGGCGCCGCGCACTGGGAGATTCTGCTGCGCGCCCGGGCCATCGAGACCGGCAGCTTTGTGCTGGCCCCCGCCCAGGGCGGCTTCCATGAGGACGGCCGCGGCACCTATGGCCACACGATCGCCATCGCCCCCTGGGGCGAGGTGCTGGGCGAGCTGGCCCATGACGAGCCCGGGGTGCTGGTGGTCGACCTGGACCTGGCGGCCGTGGCCAAGGCCCGCGCGGCGATCCCGGCCCTGGCCAATACGCGGGCCTTCGCCGCGCCGGAGACGGTCGCTTGATCCGCTACGCTCTGGCCTGCGATCACGCCCATGAATTCGAGGGCTGGTTCGGCTCCTCCGACGACTATGACGCCCAGCTGGCCAAGGGCCAGGTCGCCTGCCCGGTCTGTGATTCCACGGCCGTCGCCAAGCAGATCATGGCCCCGGCCGTCGCAGGCACGAAGCGCAAGGGTGAGGTCGCCCTCAACCCCCAGGCCCGCCAGATGATGATGGAGGCCCTCGGCCAGGTCCGCCGCCATGTGGAAGAGAACTTCGACTATGTGGGCGACAGCTTCGCCACCGAGGCCCGCGCCATCCACGAGGGCCGATCCGAGGAGCGCGGCATCTATGGCGAGGCCTCGCCCAAGGAGATCCGCGAGCTCACCGCCGACGGCGTCTCCATCGCGCCCTTGCCGCCGGAAGCGCCCAAGAAGACCGACGTGAACTGAGCGAACATCGGCATCTGTGACTCCGGTTGCCGACCCGGTTTGGGAGACATACGGTCCCGCCCGTTGTTCATCACCGGGGCCCGTCCATGATCCGCACCTTCGCCGCCGCCGCCGTCCTGTCGGCCGCCGCCCTCGCCAGCTCCGCCGCCCAGGCCCAGACCGCGCCGCGCCCCGACCAGCTGGCCTTCCGCGACCTCTACAAGGAGCTGATCGAGACCAATACGACGCTGTCGGTGGGCAGTTGCACCGTCGCGGCCGAGAAGATGGCCGCACGCCTGAAGGCCGCCGGCTTCCCGGACTCCGACGTCCAGCTGGTGGTCCCGCCGGAGCATCCGCAGTGGGGCGCGCTGATCGCCACCCTGCCCGGGACCGACGCCAAGCTGAAGCCGGTCATGCTGCTGGCCCACATCGACGTGGTCGAGGCCAAGCGCGCCGACTGGGTGCGCGATCCCTTCACCCTGGTCGAGGAGGGCGGCTATTTCTATGCCCGGGGCGCCAGCGACGATAAGGCCATGGCCTCGATCTTCACCGACAACATGACCCGCTACAAGAAGGAGGGCTTCAAGCCCCGGCGCGGCCTCAAACTCGCTCTGACCTGTGGCGAGGAAACCTCAGACACCTTCGACGGCGTCGATTGGCTGCTGAAGAACAAGCCGGCCCTGATGGCCGCCGAGTTCGCCCTGAACGAGGGTGGCGGCGGGCGGCTGACCGCCACCGGCGAGCGCCAGTTCCTGTCCATCCAGGCCGGAGAGAAGGTCTATCAGGACTACACCCTGGTGGTGACCAATCCCGGCGGCCACTCCTCGCGGCCGATCAAGGACAACGCCATCTATCACCTGTCCGGCGCGCTCTACCGCCTGGGCGGCTTCGACTTCCCCGTCGCCCTCAATGAGGCGACCAAGAACCACTTCGAGAAGATGTCGACCATCGAGGGCGGCGAGAGCGGCGCGGCCATGGCCGCCGTGGCCAAGGACCCGACCAATGCCGCCGCCATCGCCATCGTGGCCAAGGACCCCAGCCGCAACTCGATGATGCGCACCACCTGCGTGGCGACCATGGTCAATGCCGGCCACGCCCCCAACGCCCTGCCGCAACGGGCCGAGGCCAACGTCAATTGCCGCATCCTGCCCGGCGAGGACATTCTGAAGGTGCGCGACACCCTGGTCGGCGTCTTCGCCGATCCGGCCATCAAGGTGACCCTGGTGGGCGAGCCCAGCCCGGTCACCCCGCCGCCGCCCCTGACCAAGGCCATCGTCGGGCCGATCGACCAGGTGTCGAAGAAGATGTGGCCGGGCGTGCCCTTCGTGCCGGCCATGTCCACCGGCGCCACCGACGGCCGCTTCACCAACGCCGCCGGCATTCCGACCTATGGCCTGTCGGGCATTTTCGGCGATCCGGACGGCGGCGGCGTCCACGGCCTCAACGAGCGCATCCGCGTGCGCTCGCTCTATGAAGGCCGCGACTTCCTCTATGACGTGGTCAAGCTCTACGCGAACCAGAAGTAGGCTTTCCGTCGCCTGCAGAGCGACTGCGGGTTGATCGCGGACAAGTTGCGCGGCAGTCTCCCGGCGGGTTTGGGGGACTGCCGTGTTGCGTTTCAGAGTGATCTTGGCCGCCGTCCTGGCGGCGTTCGGCTTGGCGCGCGCGCAGGCTGCGCCGCTTGAGGCCTATGGCCGGCTGCCGGATAT
>NZ_CANCLE010000208.1 GCF_947378715.1 Phenylobacterium aquaticum | reverse complement strand
GCCTTCATGGATTCGGCGTCCTGCTGGTCGCCGGCGATGACGCCGATGCGGTCGGCGGGGGCGGCCTTCAGCTTGTCGGCGACCAGGGCCAGGGCCTCGGCCCATGTCGCGGGGCGCAGCTTGCCGTTCTCACGCAGATAGGGCCGGTCGAGGCGCTGGCGGGAGAGGCCGTCGACCGCGTAGCGGGTCTTGTCGCTGATCCACTCCTCGTTGATCTCTTCGTTCAACCGGGGAAGGACACGGAGCACGGCGGGACCACGGCTGTCGACGCGGATCGCCGAACCCAGCGCATCCATCACGTCGACGCTCTCGGTCTTCTTCAGCTCCCAGGGCCGGGCGTTGAAGGCGTAGGGCTTGGAGGTCAGAGCGCCGACGGGGCACAGGTCGATCACATTGGCCGACAGCTCGGAGGCGACAGCCTTGCCGAGATAGGTCGTGATTTCAACGTCTTCGCCGCGCGAGATCAGACCGATATCCGGCACCCCGGCCACTTCGGTGATGAAGCGGACGCAGCGGGTGCACTGGATGCAGCGGGTCATGACCGTCTTAATCAACGGCCCCATCGATTTCTCTTCGACCGCGCGCTTGTTGTCGGCGTAGCGGCTGTCGTCGCGGCCATAGCCCATGGCCTGGTCCTGCAGATCGCACTCGCCGCCCTGGTCGCAGATCGGGCAATCCAGCGGGTGGTTGATGAGCAGGAACTCCATCACCCCTTCGCGGGCCTTCTTCACCATCGGCGTATTGGTGAAGATCTCCTGGTTGTCGGCGGCCGGCAGGGCGCACGAAGCCTGGGGCTTCGGCGGACCGGGCTTCACCTCGACCAGGCACATGCGGCAGTTGCCGGCGATGGACAGGCGCTCGTGATAGCAGAAGCGCGGGATCTCTTCCCCGGCCAGCTCCGCCACCTGCAGAACCGTCATGCCGGGTTCGAACTCGACCTCGACGCCATTGACCTTGGCTTTGGGCATCTCTTACTCCGCCGCCTGGAGCGTGGCGCCCTGAACGAAGGGCTTGCCGGCGCGATAGTTGGTGATCCGCTCCTCCACCTCGTGGCGGAAGTGGCGGAACAGACCCTGGATCGGCCAGGCCGCCGCGTCACCGAGGCCGCAGATGGTGTGGCCTTCGACCTGACTGGCCACGTCGAGCAGCATGTCGATCTCACGCATCTCGGCCTCGCCGGTCGCCATTCGCTCCATCACTCGCCACATCCAGCCTGTGCCTTCACGGCACGGCGTGCACTGGCCGCAGCTCTCATGCTTGTAGAAATAGGAGAGCCGGGCGACCGCCTTCACGATGTCGGTGGACTGGTCCATGACGATGACGGCGGCGGTGCCGAGGCCGGACTTGAGCGCGGAGAGGCTGTCGAAGTCCATCAGCGCCGTCTCGGCCTCGTGGGCCGGGATCATGCGGACGGAGGAGCCGCCGGGGATCACCGCCTTGAGGTTGCCCCAGCCGCCGCGAATGCCGCCGCAATGGTCTTCCAACAGCTGGCGCAGCGGGATCGACATCGCCTCTTCGACGACGCAGGGCTTCATCACGTGGCCGGAGATGGCCATCAGCTTGGTGCCGGTGTTGTTCGGCCGGCCGAAGCCCGCGAACCACTCGGCGCCGCGGCGCAGGATCGTGCCGATCACCGAGATCGATTCGACATTGTTGATGGTCGTCGGGCAGCCATAGATGCCCGCGCCGGCCGGGAACGGCGGCTTCAGGCGCGGTTGGCCCTTCTTGCCTTCCAGGCTTTCCATCAGGGCGGTTTCGTCGCCGCAGATATAGGCCCCGCCCCCGTGGGTGACGTGCAGCTCGAAGTCCCAGCCGTGGACATTGCCCTTGCCGATCAGCTTGGCCGCATAGGCCTGCTTGATCGCCGCTTCCAGGCGCTCGCGCTCGAAGACGTATTCGCCGCGGATATAGACGTAAGCCGTGTGCGCCCGGATCGCGTAGGCGGCGATCAGGCAGCCCTCGATCAACAGGTGCGGATCGTTGCGCAGGATCTCGCGGTCCTTGCAGGTGCCGGGTTCGGACTCGTCGGCATTGACCACCAGATAGTGCGGGCGGTCGCTCTCCTGCTTGGGCATGAAGGTCCACTTCAGGCCCGTGGAGAAGCCCGCGCCGCCACGACCGCGCAGACCCGAATTCTTGATCTGGTCGCAGAGCCATTCCGGCGTCTGAGCCAGCATGTCGCGCGTCGCGTTCCAGCACCCACGCGCCTTCGCGCCCTCCAGGCCCCAGTCATGGAGGCCATAGACGTTCGTGAAGATGCGGTCCTTGTCTTCCAGGATTCCGACCACGATCCCCTACTCTCCCCTGTTCGCACGGGCGGACCCGGCGATGGACATGTCTTGCGCGGCGAAAATCATCACGCGGCGGGCTCCTTCGCGGCCTTGCCCTTGGGCTTCGGCGGCGCGTTGGGGAGCGTCTTGATCGGCTTGGCGGCGGAGCCGTCGTAGAGCTTGGGATCGCTCAGCACCAGCGGGCCGCCCTCGGGGGCCGCGCCCTGGCGCCCGATCGCCGAGCCCGGCGCGGGCGACTTGCCGGCCGCGAAGTCGTCGAGAATCGCCTCGAAGCTCTGGGCCGTCAGGTCCTCGTAGTAATAGTCGTTGATCGCGGCCATCGGCGCATTGGAGCAGGCGCCCAGGCACTCGACTTCCTGCCAGTAGAACTGGCCGTCGGCGGACAGGTGGTCGCGATTGCCGAACTTCTTCTGGCAGACGGCGATCAGGTCGCCGGCCCCGCGCAGCATGCAGGGCGTGGTGCCGCACACCTGGACCAGGGCCTTGGAGCCGACCGGCTCCAGCATGAACATCGTATAGAAGGTGGCGACCTCGTAGACCCGGATCACCGGCATTGAGAGCTTTTCGGCCACGACGCGCAGGGCGGGCTCGGACACCCAGCCCTGTTGCTTCTGGACCAGCCAGAGCAGCGGCAGGACCGCCGATTGCTGGCGGGCGGCCGGGAACTTGGCGATCCACCAGAGGGCGAGCTTTTCCGACTCCGGCGTGAAGGCGAAGCTGTCGGGCTGGTTCGGGGAGAGGCGGCGAACGCTCAAGAGAGCCTCACTTCACGAAGTCTGCGCGGGCGATCTTGCCGTCCGCGATGGTGTAGACGACGGCCACCTCGAAGGTGTCGCCGCCCGGCTTGCGGATGACCAGCTCATGGTCGATCACGGTGTTTCCCACCGCGATGCGGCCCTTGAGCGCCACCTTGTTCTGGGGGAACTCGCCCCAGGTCTTGGTGTAGCGGGCGCGCAGAGCCTCGATGCCTTGCGTGGTCACCGCGCCATTGAGGTCGGCGATCACCACATCATCGGCGTACCAGCCGCAGAAGGCGTCGAGATCCTGGGCGTTATAGGCGTCGAGCTGGAACTGCGCGACTTCGAGGGGGCTGAAGCCGCTCAACGGTCGACCTCCCCGAACACGATGTCCAGCGAGCCCAGGATGGCGGAGACGTCGGCCAGCATGTGGCCGCGGTTCATCCAGTCCATGGCCGACAGGTGCGGGAAGCCCGGGGCCCGCAGCTTGACGCGATAGGGCTTGTTCGAGCCGTCGGAGACCAGGAACACTCCGAACTCGCCCTTGGGCGCTTCCACGGCGGCGTAGACCTCGCCCTCCGGCGTGCGGAAGCCCTCGGTGTAGAGCTTGAAGTGGTGGATCAGGGCTTCCATGGAGGTCTTCATCTCGCCACGGCGGGGCGGAGAGACCTTGTTGTCCTCGGTGAGCACCGGGCCGGGCGTCAGGCGCAGGCGGGCGATGGCCTGGCGGATGATCTTCACCGACTCCCGCATCTCCTGCATCCGGCAGAGGTAGCGGTCGTAGCAGTCGCCGTTCAGGCCGAGCGGAATGTCGAACTCGAACTCGTCGTAGCATTCATAGGGCTGCGAGCGGCGCAGGTCCCAGGCGATGCCCGAGCCGCGCACCATGACGCCGGAGAAGCCCCAGGCCAGGGCCTGTTCCTTGGTCACCACGCCGATGTCGACATTGCGCTGCTTGAAGATGCGGTTGCCGGTGATCAGCTTGTCGATGTCATTGACCGGACGCTCGAAGGCCTTGGCCCAGGCGTCGATGTCGTCGATCAGGCTCTCAGTCAGGTCCTGGTGGACGCCGCCGGGCCGGAAATAGTTGGCGTGCAGACGGGCGCCGGACGCGCGCTCGTAGAACACCATCAGCTTTTCACGCTCCTCGAAGCCCCAGAGCGGCGGGGTGAGCGCGCCGACGTCCATGGCCTGGGTCGTGACATTGAGCAGGTGGTTCAGCACCCGGCCGATCTCGCAGAAGATCACCCGGATCAGGCTGCCGCGCATCGGCACCTCAAGACCCAGCAGCTTCTCAATGGCCAGGCAGAAGGCATGCTCCTGGTTCATCGGCGCCACATAGTCGAGGCGGTCGAGATAGGGGATGTTCTGGAGGTAGGTCCTGTACTCCATCAGCTTCTCGGTGCCGCGATGCAGCAGGCCGATGTGCGGATCGACACGTTCGACGATCTCGCCGTCCAGCTCCAGGACCAGGCGCAGGACGCCGTGGGCCGCAGGGTGCTGGGGGCCGAAATTGATGTTGAACTTGCGGACCGGGGTTTCCGGGACGAGCGAGGTCTCGACGACGGCTTCGGTCACCGAGGCGATGGGGGCGGCGTCGTCAGCCATCACTTGGGTGCTCCGGCTTGGGGGGCCTTCTCATCGCCCGGCAGGACGTAGTCGGCCCCTTCCCAGGGCGACATGAAGTCCCAGTTGCGGAACTCGACCGACTTCACCGGCTCATAGACCACGCGCTTGAGCTCGTCGTCGTAGCGCAGCTCGACATAGCCGGTCATCGGGAAGTCCTTGCGCAGCGGATGCCCGTGGAAGCCGTAGTCGGTGAGGATGCAGCGCAGGTCCGGATGGCCGGAGAAGAACACGCCGTACATGTCGAAGGTCTCGCGCTCATACCAGTCGGCGCAGGGGAAGACCCCCGTGGCGGTGGGGACGGCGGTGTCCTCGTCGGTCTGCACCTTGAAGCGGACTCGCGAATTCCGGGTCATCGACAGCAGGTGATAGACCACGTCGAACCGCAGCGGCCGGTCGGGATAGTCGACGCCCGAGAGGTCGATCAGCTGGTGAAAGCCGAACTTGTCGCGCAGCAGGGTCAGGGCCTCGACCACCTTGCCGGCCGGGCCGGTCAGGGTCAGTTCGCCGAAGGCCACGGTCGCGTCGGCAAAGGCGCCCGCGCCGTCGGCCAGGATCTGTTGGCCCAGGGTCTCGAAGGTTTCGTCGGTGACCGGCCAGCTCATCGCTCGATGGTCCCCGTGCGACGGATCTTCTTCTGCAGCTGCAGCACGCCATAGACCAGGGCCTCGGCGGTGGGCGGGCAGCCGGGCACATAGATGTCGACCGGAACGATCCGGTCGCAGCCGCGCACCACGGAATAGCTGAAATAGTAATAGCCGCCGCCATTGGCGCAGGAGCCCATCGAGATCACATAGCGCGGCTCGGCCATCTGGTCGTAAACCTTGCGCAGCGCCGGGGCCATCTTGTTGGTCAGGGTTCCCGCCACGATCATCACGTCGCTCTGGCGCGGGGAAGCGCGCGGCGCGAAGCCGAAACGTTCCAGGTCGTAGCGCGGCCCGAACGCCTGGAACATCTCCACCGCGCAACAGGCCAGGCCGAAGGTCATCATCATCAGCGAGCCGGTGCGCGCCCAGGTGATCAGGTCGTCGGCCGAGGCG
>NZ_CANCLE010000207.1 GCF_947378715.1 Phenylobacterium aquaticum | reverse complement strand
TCCCCATGCCGCCGGCCATCCGCGACAAGTACCAGTACTTCACCGAGGCCCGCATGGGCCGCCTCCAGGCCGCCGGCTACAACCAGCCGATGACCGCGCTCGAGGACGGCATCACCGACTACGTCCAGCGCTATCTCGCCCAGCCCGATCCCTATCGCTAGACGGCGGCTGGCGGCGCGGGCGCGGCTGATATAGGCAGGGGACATGGCGGATCGTCCCATCAGGCGGTGGATCATCTGGGTGCTGGCGGCGTTGCTCACGCTGCTCGCGACCGCCGCCTTCATCTGGCGCGACGACATCCTGCGGACCACGCTGGACCCCAAGGAACCCTTCCAGATCTACAGCCCGCCGCCGGCGCCGGACTATTCCCAGCGCGCCGCCTGGGCCCTGTTGCCGGCCAAGCCCGAGGCCTGGTCCACCAACGATCCCCCGGCCGACGTGTTCTTCATCAGCCCGACCACCTTCAATGGCGGGGTGCACTGGAACGCTCCGATCAATGACACCAAGGCCGACCGGCTGTTCCGGCGGATGATCGCGCCCAATTATGTGGGCCCGTTCCAGCGCGCCGGCCGACTGTTCGCCCCGCGCTATCGCCAGGCCAGTCTCTACAGCCTGATGACCTTGCGGGAGGACGCCCGCGAGGCCCGCCGCTTCGCCTATGCCGACGTGGCCGCCGCCTTCCGGCGCTATATCCAGGCCTATAACAACGGTCGCCCCTTCCTGATCGTCGGGGTGGAGCAGGGCGGCACCCTGGCCGAACGGTTGCTGGCCGAGGAGGTCGCCACCGATCCGGCCCTGAAGGCGCGACTGGCCGGCGCCTATATGATCGAGGCCGCAACCCCCGCCGACGCCCCGCCCATCACCCCCTGCCGCCAGCGGGCCGAGGCCGGTTGCCTGGCCGCCTGGGTCTCGGCCTTCGACAATGATCCGCAGCGGGCCAAGGACGTGGTCGACCGCTCCCTGGTCTGGGCCGCCGGCGCCCAGCTGGAGAACCTGCACGGCCGGCTGCCCCTGTGCTTCAATCCGCTGTTCGGGGCGACCACGACCGCCCTGGCGCCCGCCAAGCTGGGGCTCGGGGCCGCCAACGCCACGGGGCTGGAATGGGGCGCCCGGCCGCCCTTCCTGACCCGCCAGGTCAGCGCTCAATGCCGCAACGGCGTGTTGCGCATCTCACGGCCCAAGGCCAGCATGCTGAAGCCCCAGGGGGACTGGGCGGACCGTCAGAAGGTTCCGGGCTACAACCTGTTCTATGCCGACCTCGAGGCCGATGCGATGGCCCGGGTGGCGACCTTGCTGGCTGATCCGAACTACCACCAGCCCGCGCCGGCCATCACCACCAGCGTCGCCCTGAAGCCGTCCCCGGTTCACGCCCTGGACGGACGGGTTATCCGGCGTCCTTGAGCGGCGAGGCGGCCCGCCAGTCGAACAGCTCCTGCAAGACCGTGACAGCCTGGCCCCGGGGGCTGGTCAACTGCGGATCGCGGGCCAGGATCAGCCGCGCGTCATCGCCGGCCACGGCGATCAGGTCGCGGTGCGCAAAGGGGTCGGCGAACACATAGGCAGGGAAGCCCGATTGCCTGAGCCCCAGGGCGTCACCGCCGCCCCGGAGCTCCAGGTCGGTCTCGGCGATCTGGAAGCCGTCGTCCGTGCGCCGCAGGATGTCGAGCCGCTTCTGGGCGGTCTCTGACAAAGGCGGATCATAGAGCAGGACACAGGAGCTTTCTCGCCGACCGCGTCCGACCCGGCCGCGCAGCTGGTGCAACTGGGCCAGGCCGAAGCGCTCGGCCTGTTCGATCACCATGATCGTGGCGTTAGGCACATTGACGCCGACCTCGACCACGGTCGTGGCGACCAGGACGCTGATCTTGCCGTCGGCGAAGTCGGCCATGACCGCGTCCTTCTCGGGCCCGGTCATCTTGCCGTGCACCAGTCCGACCCCGGGGCCGATCCGCTCGCGCAGTTCGGCGGCGCGCTGTTCGGCGGCCTTCAGGTCGATCAGCTCGGATTCCGAGACCAGGGGACAGATCCAGAAGGCCTGGGCGCCCTCGGCGACCACGGCCCTCAGGCGCGCCTCGACCTCGCCGACCCGGCCCATCGGCACGGCCCGGGTGGCGACCGGGGTGCGGCCTGGCGGCTTCTCGTCGATCCGGCTGACATCCAGGTCGCCATAGAGGGTCAGTTCCAGGGTGCGCGGAATGGGCGTGGCGGACATGGCCAGCAGATGGGTGGCGGCGCCCTTGGCCTGCAGCCGCTGGCGCTCGGCCACCCCGAACCGATGCTGTTCATCGACCACAGCGAACTCCAGGCGGTGAAACGCCACCTCGTCCTGGAACAGGGCATGGGTGCCCACCGCGACCTGGGCCTCGCCGGACGCCAGGGCCCGCAGCTTCTCGGCGCGAGCGGCGCCCTTGTCGCGCCCGGTCAGCAGAACGGCGCTGATCCCGTGGGCGGCGAGGGGGCCAGACAGGGTCTCATAATGCTGACGCGCCAGGATCTCGGTGGGCGCCATCAGGGCGCTCTGGCCGCCAGAGGCCGCGACATCGGCCATGGCCAGCATGGCGACCACGGTCTTGCCCGAGCCCACATCACCCTGGATCAGCCGGCTCATCCGCTCACCCGCCATCAGGTCGCCGCGGATCTCCGAAAGCGCCCGGATCTGGGCGCCCGTCAGGCGGAAGGGCAGGTCGGCCTCGATGGCGTCGGAGATGGGTCCTGCCAGGATCTTCGGCGCCGGTTCGCGGCGACGATCGGCCTTGCGCTGAGCCATGGCCAGCTGGTGGGCGAGCAGCTCGTCATAGGCCAGGCGGCGCAGATGCGGGGCGGTGGGCAGCAGGTCCGCCTCGGACCCCGGGCTGTGCAGCAGGATGAGCGCGGCCTTCCAGGCCGGGAAGCCTTCCCGCGCCAGCCAGGCGGGGTCCTGCCATTCCGGCAGGTCCGGCGCACGGCCCAGGGCCTCATGCACCAGTTTGCGCACCGTGCGGGGCGGCAGGCCGGCAGTGGCGGGATAGACCGCCTCAAGCTCCGGAATCTCATGGGCCTTGTCGGGCGCCACCATATAATCCGGATGGGCTAGTTGCAGCTCGGAGCCGTAGCGCTCGACCTTGCCGCTCACGATGCGCTTGGAGCCCACCGGGTGGCGCTGCTCCAGCTGGGCGCCGAAGCTGCCGAAGAAGGTGAGGGTGAGGAAGCCGGTCCCGTCGAAGGTGCGGACTTTCCACGGCTGGGGGCCGCGTGGCGCCACATAGGCCTCGATCTCGACCTCAAAGGTCTGGATCTCGCCTTCCAAGGCCGTGCCGACCGTGGCCGGCCGCCGCCGGATCACCGTATGCGGGGCCAGGAACAGCACGTCGCGGACGATCGGACCGGCCAGCTTTTCCAGCAGGGGCGCAACCCGGGGCCCGACCCCTTTGAGGGTCGTGGCCGGCGCATAGAGGGGGAAGAGAATCTCGGGCCGCATGGGCTCCACCATAACCCGACAACTGGACGCTCGCCGTCCCCCATGATCATCTCCGCCCAAAGCAATTAGGGGGACAACATGCGTCATCTGTGGACCGTCGCGGCCGTGGCCATGGTGCTGGCCGGTTGCGATCAGAAGACCAGCGCCCCGGCCCAGATGGTGACGCCAGGCCCCGCCTCGATCGCCCCTGTCGCGCCGCGGCCCGCCGCGCCATCCGCGCCCCTCACCGGTTTCACCCATGTGAAGGGCGAGGACCTGTTCGGCTACTACATCCCCAATACCGAGGTGAAGATCGGTGACCTCAAGCTCGATCACGTCCACATCGGATCAGAGGCCGAGTTCGCCCAATGGGAGGGCGGCGACCGCACCACCACCTATGCCCCGATCATGCTGGAGTTCTCCGACCTCGCCAGCGCCAAGAGCGAGAATGAGCTGGGCCAGACCGTCTACGCCCACACGATCCGCGTGCTGCCCACGGCCTACAAGCTGGGGGCGGGGGACCTCCGCTTCACCGGAACCGATCCGACCCTGGGCGCCGTCCAGTTGGACGGCATGATCGACATGGCGGCCCTCACCCGGGCCCGCGCCGCCGGCCCTGGCGCCCAGGAGACCATCCTGCGCACCGCCCTGCTGATCGGCGCCACACCGTTCAAGACCCTGTCCTTCAACTGGTTCGGCGGCGACTGAGTTCGGAACCGCTGGCGCCGGGGACTTGGCCGCTCTATATCGCCGGTTCCTCATGACGCACGACGACACCCGACTGAGACGACTGAAGTTCCGGGCCTGGCACCGGGGGTTCAGGGAAGCGGACCTCATCCTGGGGCCGTTCGCGGACAGGTACGCCCACACCCTGACCGACGCCCAGCTCGACCGGATCGAGGCGCTGTTCGAACAGCCCGACCACGACATCTATGAATGGATCGTCGAGCGGGTTCCGACGCCGTCTGAATTCGACAACGACATCATGAGCATGATCAAGCTGTTCCGCTTCGAAGCTTATGAGGCGCGAGGCGACGATCATGGCGGCTGACGGGTTCCGGGCGCCCACCCAGGCCGAGACCCGTCGCATCGCCCAGGACCCCGGCCGGCTCGATCTGATCGGCGCCCCAGAGGGCTTCGACGCCCTGGTCATGGCCGACATCGTCAAGGCCCGCGGTGGTCTCACCGTATTCGTGGCCCGGGACGGGTCGCGGCTGTCGGCCTTCATCGACGCCTTCCGATTCTTCGCGCCCGGCGTCGAGGTGATGCAGTTCCCCTCCTGGGACTGCCTGCCCTATGACCGCATCGGCCCCTCGGCCGGGGTCGCCGCCCAGCGCATGACCACCCTGGCCCGCCTGGCCCAGGGGCTGGACGCCAAGAAAGCCGCCCTGCTGGTCTCGACCATGCCGGCCATGATCCAGCGCGTGCCGCCCCGTGAAGCCGTCACCGGCGCGACCTATTCGGCCAAGGTCGGCCATGTGGTCGAGATCGCGGTGCTGGAACGCTATTTCGCGATCAACGGCTACCAGCGCGCCTCCACCGTGTCGGAGCGCGGCGAATTCGCGATCCGGGGCGGGGTGATCGACGTCTTCCCGCCCAACGCCGAGGAGCCGGTGCGCCTCGACCTGTTCGGCGACACCCTGGAATCAATCCGGGGCTTCGACCCCGAGACCCAGCGCTCGACCCGTCAGCTCAAGGACGTGACCCTGCTGCCGGTCAGCGAGGTGTTGCTGGACAAGGACGGCATCGCCCGGTTCCGGCGGGGCTATGTCGAGACCTTCGGCGCGCCCGGCGGCGATCCGCTCTATGAAACGGTCAGCGGCGGCGGGCGCCGCGCCGGCATGGAGCACTGGCTGCCGCTGTTCTATCCGGCCATGGCCACGGTCTTCGACTATCTGCCGGACGGGACACTGATCGGGGTCGACCACCTGGCCGACCAGGCCCGAGAAGAGCGCATGGCGATGATCGCCGACGCCCATGACGCCCGGGCTCAGGCCGACCGCAAGGTCCACTACCACCCCCTCGATCCGGACAAGCTCTATCTGACCGCCGAGGAATGGCGCGCTCGCCTGGCCGAGCGGGCCAGCCGCCGGTTCTCCGCCTTCCAGGAGGCCGAGGGCGAGATGGTCGTCGACCTGGGCGCCCGTCAGGGCCGCGCCTTCGTCGCCGAGCGCCAGCAGGACTCGGTCAATCTGTTCGAGGCCACCGCCGACCACGCCCGCAAACTGGCGAGCGCCGGCAAACGGGTGCTGTTCGCGTCCTGGACCGAGGGCTCCTCCGAACGCCTGGGGGTCAT